>JAYTNX010000146.1:0-9305 GCA_043748075.1 Pseudomonadota bacterium | reverse complement strand
GTATCAGTTCGATCGTGGGGGTGACGGCCGCATCCGCTTTGCCTAAGCTCGCGCGGACATGAACGCCGCACCCCCCAGAACCCCGAACGGCGCACCGCCCGGCGGGCAGCGCAGCGCCTGGGTCGTGGGCGGGTCCGGTCTCGTCGGCCGTGCGCTGATCGACGTGTTGGTGGAGGCACCCGAGTACGCGCGCGTACTGGCCGTCACGCGCCG
Source organism: Pseudomonadota bacterium (assembly GCA_043748075.1). Taxonomy (GTDB): domain Bacteria; phylum Pseudomonadota; class Gammaproteobacteria; order Steroidobacterales; family Steroidobacteraceae; genus UBA964. The sequence goes on along the minus strand of JAYTNX010000146.1, from coordinate 9,092 downwards.
GCCCCTCGGCCGCGAGCATCCGCGGCTCGCCAACCGCATCACGCCGTTCGACCGACTCGAGTCGCAGCTCGCGGGCACGCCCTGCCAGGATGCGTTCTGCTGTCTGGGCACGACGCTGCGCCAGGCGGGCTCCGAGGCCGCGTTCCGCGCGGTGGACCATGGCGAGGTGCTGCGCTTCGCCCGCGTCGCCCGCAAGGCTGGCGCCGAGCGCTTCGTGGTCGTGTCGGTCGTGGGGGCGGACCCCGCGGCGAAGAATTTCTACCTGCGGGTCAAAGGCGAGACTGAAGCCGATCTTGCCGCGCTCGGCTTCCCATCTTTGCATATCGCCCAGCCGGCGCTGCTGCTCGGCGGCTCGCGCCCCGACGCGCGCCCGCTCGAAACCACGGCCCGGCTGTTCATGCCGCTCGCCAACCCGTTCCTCGGTGGCTCGATGAAGTCCTACCGGGGCATCGACGTGTCCGTGCTGGCGCGGGCGATGCTCGGGATGGCGCGTTCGGGGCGCCGCGGCGTCAGTCGCTACACCTACGACGGTCTGCGCAAGCTCGCCGCTCGGGTTGCCGGGCCCGGGTCATGAAGCTCGTCTACACGCCGAATCCCGACTACGTGCACAAGGCGCTGGTCGTCGCCTTTGAAGCCGGCGTGCTGGATCGCCTGCAACTGGTGCGCAGCCTGCCTTTCGACGACGACACGACGATCTGGCAGCACAACCCGCTCGGCAAAGTGCCTTGCCTGATCCTCGACGACGGCCAGCCGTTGCCCGGCGGCCTCGCGATCTGCGAGTACCTCGATTCGCTGTCGGACAACGGCCGCTCGCTGTTCCCGGCCGGCGCGGCTCGCTGGCCGGCGCTCGGGCTGGCGATGCTCGGCGAGGGCTTGTTCGACGCGACCACGCTGATGCGCGTCGAGGGCTGGCGCCCGGCGCCAGAGCGGCACCTCGACGCGCTGCGTCGCGAACGCCGCAAGGTGATGAACGCGCTGGATGCGATGGAACGAGAGGCCGCGGGCTTCGCCTCCCAGCCGTTCCACATCGGCCACGTCTGCATGGCCGGTGGCCTGAGCTATCTCGAGCTGCGCAATCCGGTGCGGGAGCTGGATCTCGAGGCTGGCGACGCCGGGTTCGAGTGGCGGGAACGCTGCCCGGCGCTCGCGAGCTGGTTCGTCGCGGTGCTGGGGCGTCCGTCGATTCGCCATCGCATCACTCGCGAGCAGGTCGAGGCGATGGAGCATTCGCAAGTCTAGCCGAGGGGGTCGAGGCCTTCCGCTTCAGGGCCGTGGCCCTTGCGCAAGCGTGGCGCGTACGGCCTCGAGCAGCTCGGGCAGCCGTGTGCGTGCGAGATCCCAGACTATCTCGTGATCGACGTCCGCGTAGCCGTGAATCAGGATGTTCCTGAAAGCGATCAGGCGTCGGTAGTCCGGAATTTTGGCTACCGCATCGCCGTCAAGCCTGGCCAGTTGCGCGGTCGCCTCGCCGATGACTTCGAATTGCCGTTCGACCGCGGCCTGCAGGAGTTGATCCTCAAGGTAGCCTTCGCGGGATTTTCCAGCGAGGAAGTCATTGAGGAGGTTTGCGGCCCGCTCGATATCGAAGAAGTACTTCAGGGCCGTCCGCTGCACGTCAGGCCGCCGATGCACTGGCATAGATGAGCTGCCGCGACTCATCGATGCTCTTCTTGAAGTAAGGATTGCGGATCGCCCGCTCGACAACCAGATCGACGGGTCGGCCGAAAAGGCGGCCCAGATCCTCGAGCAAACCGAAGTAACGGTCGGCGCCGCCCTCATCGGCAGCAGGTTCGAACTGCACCAACAGATCGATGTCGCTGCGCGAATTGTCGAACTGCGCGACCTGCACCGCCGATCCGAATGCGTCGAGGCGCCGCACCCCGTACTGAAGGCACAGTGCAGTGATCTGCTCGCGGTAGGAGTCGAGGAATGGCGGCATGACGAGCACCGGACTCGCGCGGAATGTTTCAGATAGTACAGTACGGCAGGTGGCGGCCAAGACCACAGCCTGACCTCGCCGGGACGCCGTCTGGCGTCGGACCATTCTGCTACGCGAACGCCGACCTCAGGGCAGGCGCGCTAGCGTCCCACGGCCCTCGTCCTGCTGCGCCAGCCGTACCAGCACCGCCGCCAGCACCATCACCACCAGATCCGTGGTATCCGGAACGCGAGCCGGCAGCCATCGCTGCGCGAGCTCGCAGGCCGCCGTCAACAGCAGCAGGGCCAGCGTCCCGAGTCCGAAACCCAGCGCGCTGCCCGCGGCCACCCACACGGCCCCGATGCCGACGAACAGGCGCTCGAGGCTGGTGAGGTACAGTTCGTCGACGCGACCGTCCGCGAGCTCGGCGAACGGCATCCAGGTGATCGGCTGCGGCGGGGCGGAGAACGTGAATGGCGCGAGGCCTGCGACCAGCAGCGCGAGGCCGATGATGGCGAGCAGCGGTGTGCGCGAGGTCGAGTGCGTGCGGCGGCGCAGTCGACCGATCACCGGTAGTGCAATCGCGACTGCGATCAGTTCGTCCGGGGAAAGCGTCTGGCCGACGAACAGCAGGCGCGAACCGAGCGACACGACGATGAGGCCGGCGAACAGCGGCCAGAACGTATCGCGACGGAACAAGGTGCGCATGACGGCCGACAGGATCAGCCAGGCCGCGAGATAGCTCGCGACGCCGCCGATCGAGGGCGAGAGCGACAGGCTGGCCTCGACCGCGCCGCGCAGGCGCCCGGGTCGCAGGCGTGGCAGGAAGGGCGCGGCATGCGCGGCGATCCACAAGGCCAGCAGCAGCGCGAGAGCCGGGTTCACGTTCAGGCGGCGCAGGCGCGTCGCGAGCGGGCGGGTCGGCAGCACGGCGAACAGCAGCGCGAGGGTCGCCCCGATCGCGGCGCTCGCCACATTCAGCACCCAGTCGGCGAGGCTCGGCACCCGCGCGCGAATCGCGTGCTGCAACAGCTCGACACCCAATGACAGCAAGGCGCCGGTGATGATCGCGAGCATCCAGCGCTGCGCCGCATGGCGGCGCGGCGCAAGCACCAGCGGGATCAGCAGCCCGATCGGCACGTAGACCAGCAGGTTGACGATCGTGTCGCGCTGCGAGGTTGGTCGCCAGGTGCGCAATCCTGGAAAACCCTCCGCTGCCGCCGCGAGCAGGCGCACGGGATCCACGTTGAACGGATAGAGCGACGCGCTCAACACGAGCACGATCCAGGCGCCGAGCATCCAGGCCTGGATGCGGCGCGACGCGGCGGCGTAGGAGTGGCTGTCCCCCATGGTCATTCTGTGACGCGATTCACGAGCGGGTGTGGGCGCTGCGACCCGAGGATACCCAATCAGTGAAGCGGTCCACTCCGGATTGCGGCCAGTCTATCGTTAAATCAGCGGCGACGAGACAGGCCGCCGACCCCCGCCCGAATGCACCCGCTCCAAGGATTCACCGACAGCCCGATGTGGCGGCGTTGTGCCGCGACGATCGCGGCCTGCGTGCTGCTGCCGGTGCTGCTGCTGGCCCTGCTCGGCGCGCGCGAGCTCGGTGATCGGGACCGTCAGGCTGCCGCCGGGCAACTCGAGGCGCGCGCCACGTCGTTCGCCGGCGTGGTGTCGGCCAGGCTCGCGTCCGCAGCCGCGGTCGCGCGCACGCTGGGCGCGCACGTCACCGGGTCCGACTCCCTCGCGGTGCTGCAGTCTTCCGCCATCGCCACCGGCTTGTTCACACGCGTGCTGGTCGGCGAGACAGTCGCCGGCCTCCCGGGTCCGCTGCTGCCGGTCGCCGCCTCCGCCGCGACGGCGCAGCCGGGATCCACGGAACTGGTCACGCTCGACGCGCGCGGTGGGCAGGGCAACGTCTATCTCGTGCAAGCGCTGAGGCTCGGCGGCCGCCCGGTGCAAGCCTACTTCGAACTGGCGTCCGACTGGCTCTGGCAGGACGCGTGGTCGCAGGCGAGCGCGGCGATCGTCGTCGATGGCCGCGCCACGGTGTTGTTCCGCGCCGAGAGTTTCCCCGTGCAGGGCGCAAGCGTACTGCGCGCCCAGGTGCTGGCCGGCGGCCTCGGCGCCGGTGCGGCGGCCAGCGGGTCGACCGCAGGGGTTGCTGCCGGGTCTGGCGCGCTCGCATGGCAGGCCGGTGGTCGCGAATGGCGTGGCGCGCTCGCGACGCTGCGCCTGCCCGCATCGATCCACGTCGAATCGCCGTGGCGCATCGCCACCGCGGGGCCGGTCGGCGGCACCTGGGCTGCGACGCGGTCAGTGCAGGTCGAGACGGCTTTCGTGATCCTGCTTTCGGCCGTCGTCGCGTTTTTCGCGAGCGTCGCGCTCGCCAATCGCTATCGCTGGTCCTTCGTCGAACTGCGCGGCGCCATCCTGCGCATCGGACGGCCGCGGTTCGCACCCGTGCCGCTCGACGCGGTACCCGATGACCTCGAAGCGATCGCCGGCGCGATCAACGACGTCGGCCGGCGCCTCGAGGACGAGGTGGCCGCGCTCGAGACCCTTGGTGACATCGACCGCTTGCTGCTCGGTGCCACCGAGCTGGAGCCGGTGCTCGATGCGATCCTGTCGCGCGTGACGACCGTGACTCATTGCGACAGCGCCGGCATCGCGCTGCTCGACGCCGACTCGCCCACGCATGGCCGCGTGTACAGCGCGGCGGACGGCTCGGACCCGTTGCCGGTGAGCCGCGTCGAATTCGATCCCGACCTGATCGAGAGCCTCGCCAGCGCGGAAGAGGGGGTGACCATCGCGCGTACCGAGCCGGTGCGCCACAGCTTCCTGATGCCGCTGCGCGGCCTCGGCTCGGAGTTTTTCTGGGTCTGGCCGGTGGTCTCGAACGGCCGCCTTTCGGCGGTGCTGGCGGTGGGCTTCCGCGAGGCGCCGACACCCGACCCGCGTTTCGCGCGCCACGGCTCCGAGTTCGCGTCGCGGCTCGCGATCGCGCTGTCCAAGACCGCGCGCGACGAGCATCTGTATCGCCAGGCCCACTTTGATCCGCTGACCGGCCTGCCGAACCGACTGCTGTTCCGTGACCGGCTGACGCAGGAGGTCGCGAGCTGCGCCGAGTCGCGCACCCGCGGCGCGCTGCTCTATATCGATCTGGACCACTTCAAGAAGGTCAACGACAGTGTCGGCCACGCCGCCGGCGACCAGTTGCTGACCATCGTCGCGCAGCGGCTGCGCGCCTGCGTCAAGGAAGGCGACACGGTCGCGCGCCTCGCGGGCGACGAATTCACGGTGATCCTGCGCAACGTCGTCGACCCCGAGTCCGCGTCGCTGGTCGGCGAGCGCATCATCGAATCGGTGCGGCTGCCGGTAAACCTCGCGGGGCGCGATCACTACGTGCAGGCCAGCATCGGCATCGTGCTGTTCCCCGACGACGGCAACTCGATCGAGGAGCTGATGCGTCGCGCCGATGGCGCGATGTACCGCGCCAAGGACCTGGGCCGCGGACGCGCCGTGTTCTACGACCGCGCGCTGATGTTGAGCCGCTTCGAGACCTCGCAGAGCGGCCTGTATCGCGCGCTGCGCCGGCGCGAGTTCTCGCTGTTCTACCAGCCCCAGTTCAATCTCGCCGACGGTCGGCTGGTCGGACTCGAGGCGCTGCTGCGCTGGCAGACGCCGCGCGACGGTACCCGCTCGCCCAGCGACTTCATTCCGGCCGCCGAGGTCAGTGGCCTGATCGTCGACATCGGCGGCTGGGTCATCGAGGCCGCCTGCGCGCAGCTCGCGGTCTGGCGCGAGCAGGGCATCGCGCCGGCACGCCTGGCGATCAACGTCTCCGTGCAGCAGCTGAAGTTCGCCGACTTCCCGCGCAACGTGCGCCGCATCCTCGAGAAGTACGGCCTGCCGCCGGACCTCGTCGAAATCGAGATCACCGAATCGGTGTTCGCCGACGAAGTGGCCGGCGCCGCGCTGCGCCAGCTGGCCGAGACCGGAGTGCGACTCGCCCTCGACGACTTCGGGACCGGGTATTCTTCCCTGAACTACCTGCGGCAGTACCCGATCCACGTGGTCAAGATCGATCGATCGTTCCTCGAGGACATCCCGATGAATTCCGCCTCGGCGACACTCGCCGAGACGATCATCACGATGGCGCACGCACTCGGCAAGGAAGTGGTGGCCGAGGGCGTCGAGACGGCCGAGCAGCTGCAGTTCCTGCGCGAGCGGCGCTGCGACAGCGCCCAGGGTTTCTTCCTCGCCCAGCCGATGCCGGTGGCGCAGGCGAGCGAGCTGCTGCAGTCGCGGCGCACGCCCGAGGCCACGGAGGCGTTGCGGCAGGTCGGCTGATGGCTGGCGCCGGCAGTCGCGTTCACGCGTCGCGCCTCGTGCGCGTCCCTTTGCGCACGGTGGTCGTGCTCGCCGGCGCAGCGTTCGCGGCGGGCTGCTCCCTCACGCGAGCGCCCGAATCGGCCGACACGACCCTGTCGCCGCTGCCGGTCCACACCGACTCGTCCGCCGTGGTCTCCACGCTCACGCCCGGGGAGCGCCTGCTCGGATTCGCTGCGCAGTTCGTCGGTGTACCGTATCGCTACGGCGGCAGCACGGCGGCCGGCCTCGACTGCAGCGGGCTGGTGCTGCGCGCTCACGAGCTCGCGGGGATGCGCGTGCCGCGCACGGCGCTCGAACAGCAGTCGGCCGCGCAGCCGGTGCCGGAATCCGCGCTGCTGCCCGGTGATCTCGTGTTCTTCGCCAGCCGGCGCGGCCGCGTCGATCACGTGGGCATCTACGCCGGTGACGGCCGCTTCCTGCATGCGCCGCGTACCGGCCGGCCCGTCGGATTCGACCGGCTCGACGACGTCTGGTTTGCGACCCGCTTCGTCGGCGCCGGCCGCTTCTGGGCTGCGTCCCCGCCCGGGTCCGCCTCAGGGCCTGCACCCGATTCCCATCGCCGGACCGCGGACGGCCCCGATTAGGGGTTGCCATGAACCGCGACCCAGTCCGCAAGCTGCCGGAAATTCTCGGTTTTATGTCCTTTTGCGCCGCACAATCCCTGTGTTGGCGATAGGTTATGACGGATTCCGCACCTGTCGTCTCTTGACGACGGATGCGGATGCTTCGACACTGTTGGCGTGACCAGGGCAAACCTGCCGAGAGGCGGGGACGCAAAGCTTCCGGTCCGCCGGCGCCAGGGCGCCGACGGATAGCGGAGTTGCCACGGGGCCCGTACGAAAGGTGCGGCCCGGTGATCGGATCCCCGTCGAGGAGGTCTGCCCCGAGGTCTCGAGTCAGGGACAGCAGCGGGGAACCCACCATGTCGCAACCGTCGAACTCGGCTGTCAGGGGCAGTCCGACTTCCTCCGCAGCCAGCACGGCGTCGTCGCCCACGGCTGCCACGGGCGATTTCGTCGTCAACCTTTGCGCGTCGACGACGCCCATGGCGCTCGTCAAACCGAGCGCTCCCGAACTCGCACGCTACACGTTCTTCGTCAGCCGACGCCGCGAGGAAGGCCGCGAGCGTTTCCGTCTGCACATGGGCTACTTCGCGACGCGCGAAGAGGCCGAGCAGATGCTGCAACTCGTGCGCGACCTCTATCCCGCCGCCTGGGTCGGAGAAACGCCCGGTCGCAAGCTTGCCCCGAATCCGAATCTGACTCCGCGCAGCAGTGCCCCGGTGACGCCGGCGACCGTGAGTGGACGCGCAGCCCCCGGTGCCGCGCCGGCGCCGGCTGCCCCGAGCGCTGCGAAGCCGGTCGCGCCGCCGGCTGCCGCGACCCCACCCGCCCCGACAGCCGTGCCGACTGCACCCGCATCCGCACCTGCACCGTCGCCGGCGCGTGCGGCAGTCCCCGCACCCGCGCCCGCGATCGCCGTCGGCGCAGTGTTGCCCGAGGCCGCGTCGACGCGCGGTCGTGCGGCCCTGCCCGCCATGCCAGCGATGAGCCGTGCAGCAGCGCCGGTGGCATCGCAGTCCCCGCCTGTCGCGTCGCGCCAGGAGGGCGTGCCGCCGGCGTCCAACGTCCGTGAAGTGATCGCGGCACTCGGACCCGAGGGGGGCGAGGCGACGGTGTCGATGCCGCGCCTGCGCCCGCCTGCCGCGCTACCCGACGCCGCGCCGCCCGTCCCGGTTGCGCCGGCCCGCCGCGCACCGACGACGGCGGCACCGATCGCGGCCGAGCCGCCGACCGTCGCCCGCAAGCCACTGCCGGCCGTGCCGCAAGGTCCGGCTACGCCGCCTGTGGCGGCGACCCCCGCGGCGCCGCCCTCGGCGACCCGTGCTGCGCCATTGGCCGCCGACATGACCGACAGTCAGGTGCTGCGGGTTCTCGAGGGCCGCGCCGCGTCGGCCCAGGCTCGAGCCGCCGCCGTCGCCGGCACCGCCGCACAGGACGGTCGTGACATTGCGCTGCTCTCGCCTCAGGACACGCAGACCTGGCGCGACATCAAGGCGCAGATCAAGCGCGATGCCGTGGTGCACTTCGCCGTGCAGCTGAACTGGTCGGTCACGCCGATCGACCTCGCGCGCGTGCCGTCGCTGGCGATCTTCAACGCTTACACGCTGTACAAAATCGAGGGCAACCGCGAGGGTCGCAAGTGGTATGGGCTGCGCCTCGGCTTCTTCAGCGACGCGGTGTCGGCGAAGCAGGTCGCGCACTACGTGCGCTCGGAGTTCGCGCAGGTGGCGGTGGTGCCGGTCGGCATCAACGAGCGCGAGCAGGCGAAGCAGATCGGCGCGATCGCGCTGCCGGCGGCGCCGCCGGCGATCCGCCCCGCCGACGACAGCGAGCACGAATTCAAGCTGATCGACGACGAACCGAAGCTGCCGCCCGCTGCGGTCGCCTCGGCGACCGACGAACTGCCGGAAACCGCGGTCAATCCGGCGCGTTCGGCCGCCACGCCGACGCGTGCGCCCGCCAGCACGACGCGGCGCCCGAATCGGCCGCGAGGCGCGCCGCAGTCGCTGGAGGAGACGCTGGAGATCCTGGGTGCGAGCCAGCTGTCGATCGACTCGGGCCGCGGCGAGCGCGTCGTGATCGATGGCCGGGCGCGCAGGGTCGACGCGCCGACCTCGGCCTTCACCAAGCTGCTGGATCGCCTCGGCGAAAAGCTGCGCAAGTAGCGCCGGGCACGCGCGCCGGCCGGCCATGGCCGGACCTCAAGGGCCGAA
>JAYTNX010000145.1:0-15295 GCA_043748075.1 Pseudomonadota bacterium | reverse complement strand
CGGGTGGTCCTTGAAGAAATGCCGATTGCGCTTGATCGCCACGTAGCCGAGATAGGCGAAAACCACGAACAGCACGAACACCAGCAGCGACAGCACGCCATGTGCGGCCATGAAAAGGCCGTAGGGTGACCCGCCGGCGGCATGCTCGCTGCCCGCCGCCGAGACCTCCCGCATGCGGAAGATCATGTACATCATGTTCACCGAGAACTCGAAGATGATCACGCCGACCGCGACCCTGGCCGCGAAACCGTTGCCACGGTAGTTGCGCAGCACGACGTAGAGGACGCCGGCGGTGACGAAAATCTCCGCGATGGCGGAGAAAGTGCTGAAAGTTGGTGCATCCACGGTAGCCGCGCCTCGCGAAATGATGAATCGGTCCCCGACGATGATGACGTCAGCCGGCCCGCGAGAGCAACTTCGGCAGCAGGGTCTGGAAGCGCTGGGGCATCAGTCGCTTCAGGCGCCAGAGCGTCGCATACCGTGAGGGGTACACAAAATGCGTGCGCCCGCGCGCCGCCGCCGACAGCATCGCCTCGGCGACCTCGGCGGCCTCGAGGTTCGAGTCCTGCATGATCTTGCGCGCGCCCTCGAGCGTGCGTTCCGGACCGCGCGCCGACTCCAGCAAACGCGTGCGGAAGAAACCCGGCATCGCGACCAGGGTCTGAACGCCGTACGCGGCATATTCCTGCATCAGTGTTTCGCTCAGCGCAACTACGGCGGCCTTCGCCGCATTGTAGGAACTCATCTTCGCGTTGGTGCAAAAGCTCGCGGCGCTGGCGACGTTGAGAATCAGCCCGCCCTGCCCGCGCGTCATGTGCGGCAGAACCGCACGACAGCAGTGGGCCAGGCCGAGCACGTTGATGTCGAACACCCAGCGCCAGTCCTCGGCGGTGCTGGTGTGGAAAGCGCCGGCAGTCGCGACGCCGGCGGAATGGATCGCGACGTCGAGACCGCCCAGGGCCGCAACGGCTTCGTCGACCAGGGCGCGGATCGCGGACTCATCGCGCACGTCGCAGGCCACGGCAACCGACGGTGCGCCATCGCGCGCGAGGCTCTGGGCGACGAGATCGAGGCGCGGCGCATCGACGTCGGTCAACACCAGACGCCAGCCCTCGCGGGCGAGGATCTCGGCGCAGGCCAGGCCGAGCCCGCTCGCGGCGCCGGTGATCAGCGCACGCCTCCCGGGAAAGCGTTGGGAGAGGTTGTGAGCCGCCCTCGTCATCGTGCACCTCGCCGCGTCGCCGGCGCCGCGCCGGTCGCCGGCATCGGCCCCTTGCCGCGCCGGCAGGCGTCGCTGCAGTATCTCACGGTGTCCCAGCAGCGGGCCCAGCGCCGGCGCCACGCGAAGCGACGCCCGCAATGCGCGCAGTCGCGGGTCGGCAGGTCGGCTTTCGCGACGCCGCGCACGGCTCAGGCCTCAGCGGGCGCGAGCCGCCGGCGCCAGGCGTCGGCCTGGTCGGCGATCGCACGGCGCGCCTCGGCGTCGAGCCGCGCGAGATTGCGCAACTGCATCGCCATGCGCGGGTTGGTGCGCAGCGCCGTTTCGTGCCGCGCGAGGAAATCCCAGTACAGCGTCGTGAACGGGCAGGCCGTCGCGCCGGTGGCGCGCGCAGGGTCGTAGCGACATGAGGCGCAGTGATTCGACATGCGCTGCAGGTATTTTCCCGATGCGACGTAGGGCTTCGACGCCATCGTGCCGCCATCGGCGTACTGCGACATGCCGAGCGTGTTCGGCAACTCGACCCATTCCACCGCGTCGACATACACGGCGAGATACCACTCGTGCAGACGTCGCGGCTCGACGCCGAGCAGCAGCGCGAACAGGCCGGTCACCATCAGTCGCTGGATATGGTGCGCGTAGCCATGGCGCAGCGTCTGCGCGATCGCCTCGCGCAGGCAGGCCATCTCCGTCTCGCCGCTCCAGTAGAACGCGGGCAGCGGCGCATGGGCGCCCAACGCGTTGCGCTCGGCATACTGCGGCATCTGCAGCCAGTACACGCCCCGCACGTACTCGCGCCAGCCGAGCAGCTGGCGAATGAACCCCTCGACCGAGGCCAGCGGCGCGCGACCCTCGCGGTACGCGCGCTCCGCGGCATCGATCGCCTCGCGGGGCTCGAGCAGCTTCAGGTTCAGCGCGGCAGCGAGGCGCGAATGGTACAGCCAGGGTTCGCCCGCCCAGATCGCATCCTGGAATTCGCCGAAGCGCCCGAGCCGATGCGCGATGAAATCCTCGAGCGCCTGCAGCGCCTGTGAGCGCGTGACCGGCCAGTCGAACTTCTCGAGCGACCCGGGGTGTGAGGCGAAGCGCCGCGCGACCAGCGCCAGCACGCCCTGCGTCAGTGCGTCCGGCGCAAAGGCGCGCGGCGCCTGCAGGGGCGGCACGAGTTCCTGCGGCCCGCCGCGCCCGAAACTGCCGCGGTTCTCGGCGTCGTAATTCCACTCGCCGCCCTCCGGCCCACCCTCGGCGTCCAGCAGCACGCGATGGCGGCGACGCATCTCGCGGTAGAAGTACTCCATCCGCAGCTGCCGCCGTCCCCGGGCATGGGCGACGAACGCCTCGCGTGAGCACAGGAAATGCCGGTCCGGCCGCTCGTCCCAGCGGACACCCGCGGATTCGACCACGGCGCGCAACGCCTCGCGCACCGACCATTCACCGGGTTCGACCAGCACGATTCGTTCCGGGGGGCGTTCGCGCAGGGTCGTCGCGAGCCGTGCCGCGAGCGTCGTCGCAGTGCGCTCGTCAGGCAGGCCGCCGGCTGGCTCCCCGCGACCCTCGCGCTGCCCAAGGTCCGGGTCCGGGCATTCGTCGTCCAGCGTGCGATAGTCGACGCTCATGCCCTCCTCACGCAGCGCCGCGGCGAAGTGGCGCATCGCAGCCAGGAACAGCGCGATGCGCGGCTTCGACACCCAGACCTTGGTTGATTCGTGCGAGGCCTCCGTCATCCACACGACATCGCGACGCGCGTCGAAGCCATCGAAGGCCGCGCTGCGACGGTCGAGCTGGTCGCCGAGGATCAGGATCAGGTGACGCACGCGCGGGCATCCTTGCCGGTGGGCGAGACAGTGATGCGGCCGATCGTGACCGCGCCGCAGCCTAGCACGCGCCCGGGCACCGTAGGCCGGACGCGCACGAGCGTCGACGCTTTACCGCCCGGGGACAACGTGGCACGGTCGTCGGCTCGCGGATGGAACCGCCGGAGGGCGCGATATGGCATCAGGATCCCAAGACGACGAGATGAATGAGCCACTGCGGAGTTTCCTGTCGCGGCGACACTTCATCGCGACGACGGCCGGACTGTCCGCGGCGGCGCTGACGCTCGCGGACCTGAAGATCGCCGAAGCGCAGCAGGCTGCAGGCAGCTCGGGACCGCCCGCGGCCGTGGGTGCCGGTGCGCCGCCCCCTGGCGCGGGAGGGCCACCGGCCGGCGTGGGCGGTCCGCCTTCCGGCGTCGGCGGCCCACCGACAGGAGTGGCCGGTCCGCCTCCCGGGGTCGCGGCCACCGGTCCTTCTCCGGTGCTGGCCCCGGGCCAGGGCCCGAAGTGGGACATCGAGCCCTTCGAAGACCTGCGCGGCTGGATCCGCGAACTGGAACGCCGCGGACTGGTGCTGCGCGTCAAGAACGTCGACCAGGACCAGTACGAAGCGACCGCGCTGATGTACCGCCTCGTCGACCGCTTCGGCATGTATTTCGCGCCCACGCTGCTGATAGAGAACATCAAGATCGATGGCCAGTGGCACAAGGGCCCGGTGATCACCAACCACTTCGGCCACTGGGACACGGAGTGCCTCACTTTCGGCCTGGAGCCTGTCGCCGGCGATCACGTCGCGACCTACTACAAGGCGCTCGACCGCGTCGGTGAATACCTCAAGCTCGGCCGCGGTGGTGCCTTTCCGGTGGCGCCGTTCCAGGAAGTGGCGCGCGCCGAGGCGCCGTGCAAGCAGGTCGTGCTCGCCGGCGACCAGGTCGACCTGACCCGGTTCGCCTATTTCCAGTCGAACCCGGCCGACTCCGCGCGCTACGTCAACACCGGCTCGGTGTTCACGAATGACCAGGAACTCGGCAAGAACTTCGGCACCTATCGCTGCGAGATCAAGGGCCCGCGGATGCTCGGCGTGAATCCGGAGGAAGGCCAGGGTGCGTGGCTCGCGTTCCGCAAGGCGATGGAGCGCGGCGAGAAATCGGTGAAGGTGTCGATCGTGCTCGGCCAGGACCCGGTCACCTGGGTTGTCTCGAGTTCGAAGCTCAACCGGGCCAAGGCGGACGAACTCGAGGTCGTCTCGGCCATCCGCGGCAAGCCGCTGCGCGTCGTGAAGTGCGAGACCAACGATCACCTCGTGCCCGCGAGCGCCGAGATGGTCATCGAGGGCGAGGTGCCGCTCGACCAGGGCTTCAAGCCCGAGGGACCGTTCGGCGAGATGTACGGCTACATGGGCGGCAAGAAGTCCGAGAACTTCTGGATGAACGTCTCGACGATCACGCACCGGCGTGATCCGTGGATCGTCAACCAGTTCACCGGCGTCACCCGAGGCTTCCCGACGGCGCCATTGGAGAAGCTCGCACTGTCGACACTGCAGCGCTTCGTGCCGAACGTGAAGATGCTGCACACGCCGGTCGAGGCCACTGGTCTGTGTTTCGTCAGCATCAGGAAGAACAAGCCCGGCGAGGCGCTCGAGATCGGCAAGCGCATCGCGCAGATCGTCGGCATCGCCAAGGTGATCGTCATGGTCGACGACGACCTCGAGGTGCTCGACCGCGTGCAGATGATGCACGCGATCGGCTCGCGCTGGCAGCCGCAGCCCGCCACCGCGATCATCGCGGAGTCGCGCGGCATGCCGCTCGACCCGTCGCTGTCGAAGCGCCCCATGACCTCCAAGATCGTCATCGACGCGACGCGACAATGGCCCGAGGAAGGCGGCCCGAAGAACTACCAGGCATTGAACCGCGCCGAGCTCGAACGGCTCGCGCCGGACTCGTTCAAGCTCATCGACGCGAACTGGTCGAAGCTGGTGGGAAAGTACCGCCCACCCGGGGCCTGAGTGCGCCACCGCGCCTGGCTCGCGGCCACCGCGCTCGGCTTGTCGCTCCTCGCGATCGGCGCGAGTGCGCTGGGCGCGAGGCGCGGTGGCGACCCAGCCGCCGCGGATCGCGCGCCGGGCGAGAAGCCCCTGCTGGTCATCGCCGGTGCGTCGGGCAAGACCGGCCGCCTGATCCTCGAAGCCGCGCCGCGGAAGCGCTATCGCCTTCGCGCCCTGACCAGCGACCCGGCGCGGGCGCGTATCGAACTCGGCGCGGCGCTATATGCGCGTGCCGAGTGGCGCGCGCTCGATGTCCGCGATGCCGCGAGCGTCACCGCCGCCCTCGCGGGCGCGAACTACGTCATCAGCGCGATCGGCGCGCGCCAGTTCGAAGGCCCCGCCAGCCCGCAGTACCTCGACTACCAGGCCAATGTGAACCTCGTCGATGCCGCCGCCGCCTCGGGCGCGCGACATTTCGTGATGATCTCGTCGGCCTCGGCCGGCTCGCACCGCGACCAGAGCCGTACGCCGCGGCTCGGCAACGTGCTGCTCTACAAGACCAAGGCCGAAGAGCATCTCAAGGCGAGCAGCCTCGCCTACACGATTGTCGGTCCCGCGGGACTGCTGAATACACCGGCGCGTCGCGACGGGCTGGAGATCGTGCGGCGCGAGGACTACGTCTCGACCAACGTCTCGCGCGCCGACGTCGCGCGCGTCGCCCTCGACTCCCTCGAGAATCCGCAGGCCGACCACAAGAGCTTCGCGCTGGTCGGCGACCGCCGCGGAGATCCCGAAACCTGGCGCCGCCAGCTCGCTGCGCTGCCGCGCGACGACCGCGCCGCACTCGAGGATCTCGCCTGGATGGCCGGCCACTGGCGCAACGCCGAGAGCGAGGAGGTCTGGCTCGCGCCCGGGGGCGGCCTCATGCTCGGCATGAACCGGGAGCTGCGCGGCGCGCGCCGCGCCAGTTTCGAGTTCCTGCGCATCGAGCCGCAGCCCGATGGTGGCCTGGCCTTGTTGGCGAGCCCGGGCGGCGGCGCGGCGACGCCCTTCCGCCTCACCACGCTCGGTCCGCAACGTGCCGTCTTCACCAACCCAGGGCACGATTTCCCGAAACTGCTGACCTACTGGCGCGAGGGCGCGATGCTGCGCGCCCGCGCCGATGGCATCGAGAACGGCCAGCGCCGGGAACTCGAATACGCGTGGACGCTCTCGCCATGACGCCGCGTGCCGCATTTCCGTTGCGGCCCGCGCGGCTCGACGACGGCCCGACCATTGAGGCGCTGATCGCGCGCTCAGCCCGTACCCTGAGCGTCGGCGACTACGAGGCCGCCCAGGTGGAGGCGGCCCTGGCCAGCGCCTTCGGCCTCGACACCCAACTGATCCACGACGGCACCTACTTCGTCGCCGAACACGACGGCGCACTGGTCGGCTGTGGGGGCTGGAGCCGGCGCCGCACGCTGTTCGGCAGCGATGCGAACGCGCAACGCGACGCGTCGCAACTGAACCCGGCGCAGGAACCCGCGCGGATCCGCGCGTTCTTCGTCGATCCCTTGCAGGCGCGTCGCGGCATCGGCCGCGCACTGCTCGAGCGCTGCGAGGCCGAGGCGCTGGCGGCCGGCTTCAAGTCGTTCGCGCTGATGGCCACGCTGCCGGGCGTGCGTCTGTACCAGGCCATGGGCTATGTCGCGGGCGATCCCGTGGAGCACCGGCTGGCGTCCGGCGTGTCGATCCGCTTCGTGCCCATGACGCGCCACGTCGTATCCTAGGCGCTTCACTCCTGGGTCAACCGGGGCCGGCACGATGTACGAACCTCGCACCCTCCGTCCGCTGCCGCGGGCGCTGTTCATCCAGCGACTGCTGCGGCACGGCGGCCTGCTGCTGTTGCTGCTGGCGGTCTCACTGGCATTCGGCATGACGGGCTACCGGGTGTTCGAGCACCTGACCTGGATCGATGCCTTCCTGAATGCCGCGATGCTGATCGGCGGCATGGGTCCGGTGGATCTGCCACGAACTGCCGGTGGCAAGTTGTTCGCCGGCTGCTTCGCGCTCTACTCCGGGCTGCTGGTGCTGGTCGCTGCCGGGCTCGTGCTAGCACCGGTCATGCACCGAGTGCTCCACAAGTTTCACTGGAGCGATGACCGCTAGCACGGCTCCCAGTCCGGCGGGTTCCAGAGTCGCCTGACCCAATCGCGCGAAGCAGGCGTTCGAGACCCTGGTCGCGGGCATGGCGGCGGCGCGCGTCTTGAGCGTATCCATCGCGCGCGGGGCAGCACGCCCCGGCCCGGTGATAAACTGGCGGCATGTACGCGCTCTACATCGCCAACAAGAACTACTCCTCGTGGTCGCTCCGACCCTGGAGCCTGCTGCGGACCCTGGACATTCCGTTCGAAGAGAACTACGTGCCCTTCGGAACGGGTTCGAACTGGCAGAAGTTCCGCCAGTTTTCCCCGACCGGGAAGGTGCCCTGCCTGGTCGACGAAAGCACGGTGGTCTGGGACTCGCTCGCCATTGTCGAGTACGTCGCGGAAGGTCATCCTGTCTGCTGGCCGGCGGACAGGCTCGCGCGCGCCTGGGCGCGCAGCGCCTCGGCTGAAATGCATTCCGCTTTCGTCGCGCTGCGCAACGAGTGCAGCATGAGTGTCGGGGTACGCATCCGGCTGCACGCCCGATCGGACGCGCTGCGTCGCGACCTCGAGCGCATCGAGGAACTCTGGGCCGAGGGCCTGTCGCGTTTCGGCGGTCCCTTCCTGGCGGGCGCGGCGTTCACCGCGGCGGACGCGTTCTTCGTACCGGTCGCCTTCCGGGTTCGCACCTATGGCCTCGCGCTCGGCGCGCCGGCCGCCAGCTATGCGCAGCGACTGCTCGACTTGCCGTCGACGCGTGCCTGGGAGCGCGATGCCGTGCAGGAATCCTGGCGCGAGTTCGCCCACGAGCAGGAAATTCTCGCCTCCGGCACGCTGCTCGAAGACCATCGCGCCGCCGTCCGCTGAGGCGGCAGGCCACAGAACCCGAATCCCCCAGAGAGCTTCCCGCCGCAGACTCCCATGATCGAAAAATCCTTTGAACGACTGTTGTACGCCAGCCGCTGGCTGCTCGCGCCACTCTTCTTCGGCCTCTCCATCGCCCTGCTCGCCCTCGGCGTCAAGTTCTTCCAGGAGGCGGCGCACGTCCTGGCGCACATCATCGAGCTCAGCGAGGCCGACCTCATCCTCACCGTGCTCGCGATGATCGACATCGTGCTGGTCGGCAGCCTGATCGTGATGGTGATGTTCTCGGGCTACGAGAACTTCGTCTCGCGCATCGATGTCGACGCCGGCGGCGACACGCTCGGCTGGCTGGGCAAGCTCGACTCGGGTACCTTGAAACTGAAAGTTGCCGCCTCGATCGTCGCGATCTCCTCGATCCACCTGCTGCGCATCTTCATGAACGCCGAGGAAATCGCCAACGACAAGATCATGTGGTACGTGATCCTGCACCTGACCTTCGTCTTCTCGGCGCTGCTGCTCGGCGTGCTGGACCGGATGTCGTTCGCCGGGCATCGCGACAAGGAGTGAGCGCGGATGGCAGCGTTTCCCACTACGGAGGACCCGCGTCGATGACCCACCTTCACCCTTGCGCACGACGCGCCGTGCTGGCCCTCATCGCCGCAACGCTTCCCCTGGGCGCGCCGGCGAGTGCAGGCCCGGCCTACGACTTCGACCGCCCGGAACTCGAATCCATCCTCTCCGATCTCATCGCCTGGCTGCCGGGCGAGTGGAGCTCCGAGCCGCAGCTGCATTACGAACGCACGGTGCGCGTGCCGATCGAGGGCGAACACGACCCGTGGTATCGCAGCTTCGCACGCATCGACGCGCCGCAGATCGCCCCCTACGTCTTCTACGGCCAGATCAACATCGCGGGGCGCGACGGGCCGCTGTTCGGCCGCACGCAGGTGATCTACACGGCCACCATCGACGAGGCCCGCCAGGTGGTGCTGGTACGCGGCCAGGCCATGGCCAACGGCGAGAAGTTCATCAACCTGCAGGACCACCCGGAACTGTGGAAGCAAGTGACGATCGACGAGCCGGCCATCAACTGCGACTTCCTCTGGCGCCGTGACGGCGAGCAGCTCGTCGGCGTGCTCGAAGGCCGTACCGAGGACAAGCGTCGCAACGGCCCAGGCACCTGTACATTCACCTCCACGTCCGGCAAGGCGTTCTTCTCCGAGGCCGAGTGGGTGCTGGGGCCCGAGACGCTGTGGTTGTACGACATCAACTCGCTGGACGGCGTCCGCTTCAACGGACGTGCGGACCGCACGCACACCCGCCTCGGTCGCGCGCGGCCCTACTCCTGTCGCGTCGGCGATGCGAACGGGCACCGTACAGTCGAGAGCTACGATCGTGGCGGCTCGGGTGACGTGAAGACCGCGGACGGACGCGCGCTGCAATGGACGTTGCTGCGGGCGCAGTATCCCGCGGCCGATGGCTTCGGCCTGGATGACGAACTACGGCTGACCCTGCACGAACCCGATTCGACCGCGGCGACCGACACGTCCACGGCTGCGCCCCGCGCGGAGCGGATTTCCCTGAAAGCGCGCGGCGTGACCGTGAGCTGCAGCCTCGAGGCGAAATTCGGGCCGCTTCCCGCGGGCTGATCCGCACCCGCCCATTCCCGCAGGCGCTCTCGACACGGTGTACGACCTGGCCGGGTCAGGATTGATTCTCCCTGGGTGAAGGATCGAGGGTGAGAGGCAAGGCCGGTGCCGGCGCGAGTGCCGACGTGGCGTCGGGCGCAGCGGATGCGAGGAGGGACTCGCGTCCGAAGAGTCGATACAGCGCTGGCAGGACCAGCAGCGTCAGCAATGTCGACGAGAGGATGCCGCCGATGACGACCGTGGCGAGTGGACGCTGAACCTCGGATCCAGGGCCGACGTTGAACGCCATCGGGACGAACCCCAGACTCGCCACGAGCGCGGTCATCAGCACCGGCCGCAGGCGCTGCAGGGCCCCCTCACTGACCGCCGCTTCGAGCGAATCGCCCCGTTCGAGCAGCCCGCGGATGAACGAGACCATCACGACGCCGTTCAGGACGGCGACACCGGAGAGCGCAATGAAGCCGACCCCGGCCGTGATCGACATCGGCAGATCCCGCAGCGCCAGCGCCGCCACCCCACCGACGAGCGCGAGCGGAACGCCGGAGAACACGATCGCAGCGTCACGCACCGAACCGAACGCACTGAACAGCAGAATGAAGATCAACGCGAGGGCCAGCGGAACGACCAGGGCCAGGCGGTTGCGGGCCGACTCGAGCTGCTGAAACGTGCCGCCGTAGTTCAGCCAGTACCCCTCGGGCAATTTCACCTCGGCATCGATCCGTGATTGCAACTCGGCCACGAAACTGCCGAGATCGCGCTCGCGAACGTTGGCAGTGACGGTCAGGCGCCGCTTTCCATTCTCGCGGCTGACCTGATTCGGGCCGTCGATCAGTTGCATCGAAGTGAGCTCGCCCAAGGGCACGAACTGATGCGTGTCCCCTTCGGCCGGCAGCGGCACCGGAATCGCACCGAGCGCCGCCAGATTGGTTCGCAGGGCCTCCGGCATACGTACCACGATGTCGAAGCGTCGGTCGCCATCGAACAACTGGCCCACCTCGGTTCCGGCTACCGCCGTCACGACCACTTGTTGCACGGCGTCCTGGGAGAGGCCATAGCGGGCGAGTGCCGCACGATCGGGGACGACGGACAGCGTCGGCAGGCCGCCGATCTGCTCGAGCTTGGCGCCCCGCGCGCCGGCGAGGCCCTGCAGGATCGGCATGATCTGCTGGCCGACCTCCTGGAGAGTCTCGATGTCGTCACCATAGATCTTCACCGCGACATCGGCGCGAACGCCGGAAATCAGTTCATTGAAGCGCAACTGGATCGGCTGGCTCATCTCATAGTTCTGCCCGGGAATGTCTGCAAGGATCGCGGCGATCTCGTCCTCGAGCACCCCCTTCTCCTTGCGGGGATCGGGCCAATCCTCGCGATCCTTCAGCATCAGGTAGCCGTCGGAAATCGACGGCGGCATCGGGTCGGTCGCAATCTCCGCGGTGCCGGTGCGCGCGAAGACGTTGGCGACCTCCGGAACTTTCATCAGTGCGCGCTCGATCTGCCCCTGCATCGCGACCGACTGTTCGAGCCCCGTGCCGGGCATGCGCAGCGCCTGCACGGCGACGTCCCCCTCATCCAGGCTCGGAATGAACTCCGAACCCAGTCGCGTCGCACCCCATAGGCCGACGAACGCGAGGACCACGGCACACCCGACAACCGGGATTCGATGGCGAAGCGTCCAACGCAGCGCCGGCGCGTATCCGCGGCGCACCAGCGCCACGGCCGCGTTGTCAGCCTCGGCTACTCTGCCGGTCACAAACGATGCCACCGCCGCCGGAATGAAAGTGAGCGACAGCACCATCGCAGCGACCAGCGCAATCACGACCGTGATCGCCATCGGGTGGAACATCTTTCCCTCGATGCCCGTGAGCGCGAAGATCGGGATGTACACCACCGTGATGATGAACACGCCGAAAATCGCCGGCTGGATCACCTCCGCGGACGCGCGGGCTGCGAGAGAGAAGCGTTCCTCGCGACTCAGCAATCGGCCCGACCGGTGCTGGGCTTCACCGAAGCGCTTCAGGCAGTTCTCGACGATGATCACCGCGCCATCGACAATCAGGCCGAAATCGAGCGCGCCGAGGCTCATCAGGTTCGCCGACGTGCGGGTTTGCACCATGCCGGTGATGGTGATCAGCATCGAGAACGGGATCACCGCCGCGGTGATCAGCGCCGCGCGGATGTTGCCGAGTAGTGCGAAGAGCACCACGATCACCAGCAGCGCGCCTTCGAGCAGATTCTCCTCGACCGTGGCGATCGTTCGATCCACGAGCGTGGTGCGATCGTAGACCGGCCGCAGCAATACTCCCTCGGGCAGGCTCTTCTGCACCGCTTTCAGGCGCGCGCCCACCGCGGTCGACACGGTGCGACTGTTCTCGCCGATCAGCATCATCGCCGTGCCGAGCACGACCTCTTCGCCTCGCTCGGTCGCCGCGCCGGTGCGCAAGGCCGTACCGATCCGCACCTCGGCCACGTCATCCATGTGCAGGGGCGTGCCGTCTCGCGTCTCGACGACGATTCGCTGGATGTCCTCGATGGAGCCGAGCTGCCCGGGAGAACGCACCAGATACTGCTCACCCTCGCGCTCGATGTAGCCGGCGCCCTGGTTGGCGTTGTTCTGCTGCAGCGCCTCGCGGATTTCCTCGAGAGTCAGGCCGTACTGCAGCAGCTTCCCGGGGTCCGGTAGCACGTGGTATTGCTTCTCGAATCCGCCAATGGCGTTGACCTCAACGACGCCCGGGACCTGCCGCAACTGCGGCTTGACCACCCAGTCGTGCAGCTCGCGAAGATCCACCGGCGTATAGGGGTCGCCGTTCGACTTGGCGGCACCGACCCTGGCCTCGACGGTGTAGAGGAAGATCTCCCCGAGGCCGGTGGCGATCGGTGCGAGCGTCGGCGAGAGCTGCGCCGGAACGCGACTGCGCGCCTGGGCGAGCCGCTCTCCGACCAGTTGCCGCGCGAAATACAGGTCCGTGCCCGCCTCGAAGACCACCGTGATCTGCGACAGCCCGTAGCGCGACAACGAGCGGTAGTATTCGAGCTGCGGCAGCCCCGACAGCTCGAGCTCGAGCGGCAGTGTCACGCGTTGCTCGACCTCGAGGGGCGAGAAGCCTGCCGCCTCGGTATTGATCTGCACCTGGACATTGGTGATGTCCGGCACGGCATCGATCGGCAGCCGTTGAAAGTTGTACGCCCCGACGGCGGCCAGCGCGAGCGCCGCGAGCATCACCAGGAAGCGATGGCGGATCGAAAACGCAATCAGTGATTCGAGCATGGTGCGCGTGTCCGTCTAGTGTTCGTGCTCGGCGAGGTTCTTGCCGATTTCGGCCTTGAGCACGAAGGCTCCCCCAGACACGTATCGTTCGCCGGCATCCAGGCCCTGCAGGACCTCGACCTTCGTGAGGCCTCGGCGACCGACCGTGACCGCGCGTGCCCGATAACCCTCTTCCTCCGGGATGAAGACCACGTCGCGGCCCTCGAGCTGTCGCACCGCCTCCAGGGGTACCGCGACGCCTGCGGCCTTGGCGGTGCCGCTCTGCACTTGCGCGGTCACGAACTGGCCCGGCGCACCGTTGAGCCTCGCACCCTCACTCAACGTGACGCGCAGGCGACGCGCCTGGGTACGCGCTTCGAGTTCGGGCGCGATGCTCGTGATGCGCCCCTCCGCGGTCTTGCCGTCGGCTTCGACGCGTACGTTCGTTCCGACTCGCAATTGCGTCGTCGCCGACCCGAAGGCCTGGAGTTCGGCCTGCAATGCCCCGACGTCACCGACCGTGAACAAAGCCTCAGTGCCTGCCACGTCGCCTACATTGGTGTTGCGCGCCAGCACGACTCCGGCCAGCGGTGCCGTCACGTCATAGGACGTCAGGCTCTCGTTGCTCTCGACGCGCGCGAGGGGTTGGCCGCGCTTCACGGGATCGCCGACTTCTCTCAACACTGCCACGACGGGACCTGGAAAGCGCGCCCGGACCGCCGCAACGCGTCGCGGGTCGATGATCAGTCGGCCCGTCATCGTGAGCACTTCATCGACCGTGCCGCCGGCTGCGGTCGCCACCGCGATGCCGAGTTCCTGCGCACGCGCGGGATCGATCCGGGCGAAGTCGGGCTCGCCGTCTTCGTGTTCGTGATCGTGGTCACCGCCGGCTTCTTCGGACTCGTGGTCGTGGTCATCGCCAGCCTGGTGGTCGTGCCCCGACTCCGCGGAGGACTCTTCAATAGTTTCTTTGGCGGGCGCCGCATCGCGCGACTCGCTGCAGGCAGCGAGCGCGAGGCAGATGGCAGACAGAATGATCCATCGAGTCATGGGCGGGTCTCCGGCAGGATCGAGATCTGGGCGCCGGTCAGGCGGTCGATCTCGATGCGGGTCAGGTGGAATTGCGCGGCGGCGTCGAGCCGCTGCAGTTGCAGGTCGATCAGCTGGGCCTGGGCCAGCGCGAGCTCGCGGTAGGGGAACCGTCCGATGCGGTAGCCGCGCTCGGTGATCTCGAGTGCCTCACGCGCCCGCGGCAGGTCCTCGCCGCCGATCGCGGCGACCCGCTCGCGCAGCGTCGCGAGCCATTGCCATTGTTCGAACAGCACGGGCCGCAGCGCGAGGCGTGTGGCTTCGGCCCGCTGCTCGACGATCGCGCGCTTGGCTTGCGCCTCGCGGATCGCGGGGGCGGCGCGGCGTGCGCCATTCAGCGGCACCGACCAACCCAGCACCAACGCCTGATCGCTGCTCGCCTCGTAGCGCCGCACGCCCAGCGACCAGCGCCAGTCGGCGACGGCCTGGGCGCGGGCGAGACGTTCCTCGGCGTCGCGCAGCGCGCCTTCCGTGGCGAAACGCGCCAGATCCGGCAGTTGTGCGAGCCGGGTCTCGAGTACCCCGAATTCCGCGGGTTGCGGCATCTCGAGCAGATCGAGGGTCACCGTGGGCCGCGCGTCAGGGTCGTTCCACTGCGCCGCCAAGGCGACCTGGGCAGCGAGAAGCGCACGTGCCGCGGCCGAGCGTGCCAGACGTGCGCTCGTCTGGCCCACCTGGGCGTTCAGCAGCTCAATTTTCGACGAGCGTGCCGCGGCCACGCGGGGACTGACCAGCGCAACGGTCGCATCGGCCTGCTCGAGCGCGAGCGCCGCGAGGCGCACTCGTTCCTCTGCCACGCCGACGACGATGAAGCGGCGGCCGGTTTCCGCCAACAGATCGAGCGCTTCGACGCGCTGTTCGTCCCGCAGCAGGCCGATGGAACGTTCCTGCACGGCCACACGGGCACTGCGCTTGTTGGCTCGCTCCAGCACCGAGCTGAGGCTGACCGTCAGTTCCGGGCCGTCGATGCCCTGGTATGAGCCGGTGCCGAGGACACCCTCGGCGTCGACGCCGAGATCCACGTCCGGCTTCAGATCCGCCAGTACCCGCCGCGCATCCGCCGCGTCCAGCTCGAGGGCGAAACGTCGCCACTGTGGGTGCGCCGCAAGCGTCCGCGTCACCGCCTCGACATAGGTCAACGCGGGCACCGTGGGCGCCTGCGCACCGGCCCAGCCGACCGAAGCCAGCAAGACAGCGGGCCAGCCGATCCGCCGCCACCGGCGGACAGAAGAATTGTTCATCCCAGACCCCGCGGGCATGCGAGGCATGCCCAGTACTGCTCACGCTCCGCTGTCGCGGAGGCCCA
>JAYTNX010000144.1:0-56728 GCA_043748075.1 Pseudomonadota bacterium | reverse complement strand
GAGTGCGACGGATGTCCGCCGCGCCTTCCTCGAGTTTTTCCGCGAACGCGGCCACACCGTCGTGGCCTCCAGCTCGCTGGTGCCGGGGAACGACCCGACGCTGCTGTTCACCAACGCCGGCATGGTCCAGTTCAAGGACCTGTTCCTCGGCAAGGAGCGGCGCGACTACCTGCGGGCGGCTTCGTCGCAGCGCTGCGTGCGCGCCGGGGGCAAGCACAACGATCTCGAGAACGTCGGCTACACGGCCCGGCACCATACCTTCTTCGAGATGCTCGGCAATTTCTCCTTTGGCGACTACTTCAAGCGCGACGCGATCCGCTACGCCTGGGAGTTCGTCACCGGCACGCTACAGATCGACCCCTCACGGCTCTGGGTCACGGTGTTCCGCGACGACGACGAGGCGGCGCAGATCTGGATCGACGAGATCGGCGTGCCCAAAGAGCGCCTGTCGCGGCTCGGTGAGGCGTCGAACTTCTGGGCGATGGGCGACACCGGCCCCTGCGGGCCCTGCAGCGAGATCTTCTACGACCACGGGCCCGACATCCCGGGTGGCCCGCCGGGCTCGCCGGACGAAGACGGCGATCGCTACGTCGAGATCTGGAACCTGGTCTTCATGCAGTACGAGCGCGCCCCCGACGGCACGCTGACCCCGCTGCCCAAGCCCTCGGTAGACACCGGCGCTGGTCTCGAGCGGCTCTCGGCCGTGATGCAGGGCGTGCACAACAACTACGACATCGACCTGTTCCGCGCACTGGTCAGTGCCGCTGCGCAGCTCGCGCACCATGGCGATCTCGCGAATCCGTCGCTGCGTGTGATTGCCGATCACATCCGCGCCTGCTCGTTCCTGGTCCTCGATGGTGTGCTGCCGTCGAACGAGGGTCGTGGCTACGTGTTGCGCCGGATCATCCGTCGCGCGATCCGCCACGGCCACAAGGTCGGCATCACGGGCGCATTTTTCCACCGGCTGGTCGAGCCGCTCGAGCGGCAGATGGGCGAGGCGTACCCCGAGCTGGTCCACGGCCGAGCCCAGATTGAAACGGTGCTCCGGCAGGAAGAAGAGCGCTTCGCCGAGACGCTGTCCAACGGCATGGCGTTGCTCGAGGCGGCCATTGCTGGCCTGCCGCAGGCCGAACCCGCCGAACCCGCCGAACCCGCCAATCCTGACAGTCCGGCCGTGCGGGCGGCGTCGAGACGGGTGATCGACGGTGAGACGGTCTTCAAGCTCTACGACACCTTCGGCTTCCCCGTCGACCTGACGGCCGACGTGGCCCGCGAGCGCGGGCTGGGCATCGACCGCGCCGGCTTCGAGGCCGCGATGGAGGCGCAGCGGGGGCGTGCCCGTGCGGCCAGCCGCTTCGGCGTCGAGCAGCGCGCGGTGGCCATCGACGCGACCAGCCGCTTCGTCGGCTACGACGGCACCCAGGGCGAGGGGCGCATCGTCGCGCTGCTCGCTAGTGCGCAACAGGTGCCGGAGTTGAAGGCCGGCGAGCGCGGCGAGGTGATCCTCGACGCGACGCCGTTCTACGCCGAGTCCGGCGGCCAGGTCGGCGATGCGGGCGAGCTGTCTGCTCCTGGTCTGCGCTTCATCGTCGAGGACACCCAGAAGCGCGGCAGCGGCAATGCGCACGCCCACATCGGCCGCGTCGCCGAAGGCGTGCTGCGCGAGGGCCAGGTGCTGCAGGCGCACGTGGATGCGTCGTTGCGCGCGGCCACTGCCGCCAATCATTCGGCCACGCATCTGCTGCATGCTGCGTTGCGCAACGTGCTCGGCAGCCATGTGCAGCAGAAGGGTTCGCTGGTTTCGCCCGAACGGCTGCGCTTCGACTTCTCGCACCTGCAGGCCGTGGCCCCCGACGAGCTGCGCCGCATCGAGCGGCTGGTCAACGCGCAGGTGCGCGCGAATGCCCCGGCCGAGACCCGCGAGATGCACTACGACGACGCCGTCGCCAGCGGCGCGATGGCGCTGTTCGGCGAGAAGTACGAATCGACGGTGCGCGTGCTGCGCCTCGGCGGCTTCTCGACGGAGCTCTGCGGCGGCACTCATGTCTCGCGTGCGGGCGACATCGGCTTCTTCAAGATCGTCAGCGAAGGCGGCGTCGCCGCCGGCGTGCGTCGCATCGAGGCGGTGACGGGGCAGGGCGCGCTCGATGTCGCGGAAGCGAACGAAAGCCTGGTTCGCGAGATCGCCGGCGCCGTGCGCGGTACGCGCGATGACGTCATCGCCAAGGTGCGCGACGCGCTGGAGCGTATCCGCCAGCTCGAGAAGGACAACCGCTCCCTCAAGGACAAGCTGGCCACGGGTCAGGGCATCGACCTTGCTGAGGGCGCAGTCGATGTCGCGGGCGTGAAGGTCGTCGCGACGACCGTTCCGGGTGCGGATGCGGGCGCGCTGCGCAGCGCGGTCGACCAGCTGAAGGATCGGCTGAAGACCGCGGTCATCGTGCTGGCTACGGTGGAGGCGAGCGGCAAGGTCGTGATCGTCGCCGGCGTCACCGCCGATCGCACCGCGCAGGTGAAGGCTGGCGAACTGGTCGGCAGCATCGCCGCGGCCGTCGGCGGCAAGGGTGGAGGTCGGCCCGACTTCGCGCAGGCCGGTGGCAGCGATGCCTCGCAGCTCGACGCCGCGCTCGCCGGCGTAGTGCCGTTCGTGCGAACCAGACTCATTGCGTAATCGCGTTGCAGGATGGACGCGACCGGCGCTTTCTTCTATTGTCCGGCCGCGTAGTGGGTAAGCAGGGACCGGGTGCGAGCCGCTGCGTCAGCTCGGCGCGGACACATGCGCGGACACACGGAAGGGGGTCACGTTATGCTCATTCTCACCAGACGCGTCGGCGAGACCGTGATGATCGGGAACGAAGTCACGGTCACCGTGCTGGGGGTCAAGGGAAACCAGGTACGGCTCGGCATCAACGCACCGAAGGACGTCGCGGTGCATCGCGAAGAGATCTTCGAGCGCATCAAGGCGGAGCGGGGCGATGCGGATCCCGCGTCCGCCCACGGCTCCTCGGCCAATGCCCCTTCGGGCAATGTCCCCGCCGCCAATGGCAACGCCGCCGTCAACGGCAACGGCCGGTACAACGTCCACTCCTGAGCGTTTCGCGCGGCCTGCCCGCGCGACGTCGCTTTACGTTCGATCCCCCCACCAGTATGATTTCGGCCCTGCCTCCGGCTGTGGGGCTGCAAGCCATCCTAAAGGACTGATTCGGAAGGAGTTTCAGCCGCGCTGGAGAGATGGCCGAGTGGTCGAAGGCGCACCCCTGCTAAGGGTGTAAGGGTCAAAAGCCCTTCGAGGGTTCGAATCCCTCTCTCTCCGCCAACCCTTCGACACGGTTCAGCAACCGCAGATTGTTTCAGACGACGCGCCCGTAGCTCAGTTGGATAGAGTACCTGGCTACGAACCAGGGGGTCGGGAGTTCGAATCTCTCCGGGCGCGCCAATTTTTCGTTTTGATTCTCAGCGGTTGGCCCTCGCACTCTCGGCAGTGGCGATCGATAGCGAGAGGGGCGGAGAGTTTCCAGCCGCAAAGTCAGTCGGGGCGGGACTGAGGAGGGTTTCGGTCGGCGATACCGGGACTCGCAGCGCAGCCGGCTCCCGCTACATCACCCGCCACCACGGCACCGCGACGATCCGGTCGTCCAACCAGTAGCTCTCGTCCCCGCCGTGCACGACGACTCCGCCTAGCGCTTGTTTCGGGTGCTCGGCAAGAAACGTGCGCAGCCCCAAAATGTCCCGAATCCCGGGCTGCTTCGCTGCTTTCACTTCGACACCGACTAGCCGCTTCTTCGATTCGATGACGAAATCGACCTCGTGACCATTTGCAGTACGCCAATAGGTGATTTCAGGTCGCGGCGCGTGTGTGTCGCGCCACGCAAGCAGGTCACACAACACCAGGTTCTCGAAGTGCGCACCTGAGGGCACTCCGTCGGCGCCGCCATGCGCGAGATGCAACGCGAGACCCGAGTCATTCCAGTACAGCTTCGGCGTCTTGATCAACCGCTTGGTGCGATTTACGGAGTATGGCTCCAGGCGCACGATCTGGTACGAAGTCTCGAGCAGGTTCAAGTAACGATGCACCGTCATGGCGGGTAGTTGGACGTCGCGCCCGAGCTCGCTTTGATTGAGCAGATTGCCGATGCGCAAAGCCGCCGCTTGCATCAGTCGCTGGAAGTCGCCGAGATCGGCCACCGCAGCGAGACCACGCAGGTCCCGTTCCAGATACGTGGTGATGTAGCCATCGAACCACAGTGCACGGTCCGCGGTATCGAGCCCGCCGTCGTTGATGGCAACTTCGGGGAAACCACCCCTGGCGCTGGATGTCTGCCAGGAAGCCGACGGTGTTTTGCCGGCTCGAAGCAGATCGAGCCAGCACGGCACGGCCTCTTCAAAGAAACTCCCCCAGATACCGGCGCTGCCGAGGCCGAGTTGCTCGCGCCGGGTCATTGGCCAGAGCCGGAGGTAGTACGCCCGGCCCGAGAGCGAATCTCCGACCCGTTTCATCAGCAGCAGATTGGCCGAACCCGTGAGGACGAACTGGCCGCGTAGCGCCGGCCTTTGTCGGTCGACGACGGACTTGATGGCGAGGATGAGATCCGGCTCGCGCTGCACCTCATCGATGATCATGCGGGTCTCGCTCCGCACGAAGGCCGACGGGTTCTCGCGTGCCCGACGCAGGATTGAGGCCTCATCGAGGCTCATATAGGGCAGGCCCTCGAGAGCCGGGTGATGCTCGACAAACGTGCTCTTGCCCGCCTGCCGCGGGCCCGTGACGATGACCACACGCATGGCGCCGAGCGCCTGCGTCAGCAAAGCGGCGGCGGCTCTGGGCAGAAATGGCATGTCGGACAACTTAACATTAGATGTTAGATAATCCAACACCTGATGTGGGGCTGTTCGAGAGGAGCGCGTTGAACGCCATGCGACGATCGAAATTGCTGGCCCGGACCTGGCGCACAGCCTCACCGAACTTGGCCTGATCGATGAGTATCGAATCTACCTGCACCCCGTAGTGCTTGGTCGCGGCAAGCCCTATTTCGCCGGACCTCGGCCGCCGCTGCGCCTGATGGCCAGCGATCGGATGGGTGATGATGTGCTGAGGCTGACCTACGTTGGCTGCGGCGGGTAGCGCTCGAACACAGGCAATTCGTGCGCGTGCTGCATCCATCCGATGCGCTCGGCCACCTGGATGTGCGCCCGCGCCGGGACGGCGTCGGGGTCGTCGTAGGTCGCGCTCTGGATGTCGATGATCCCAGGCAACAACTCCGAATTGGTATAGAAGACGCCCGTACCGCAATCAGGGCAGAAGTGCCTCCGGCCATGTTCCGAGGACTCGTAAACCTTGGGCGTGCCCCTTGTCACCTTGACCGCATCGAGCAGGTACATCGTCCAGCCAACCATGGGGGCGCCGGCGCTGCGTCGGCAATCGCTGCAATGGCAGAGCGCGTGCGTCAGCGCCTCGCCCACCACTTCGTAGCGGACTGCGCCGCAATGACAGCCACCCGTGACAGTCATCTCTTCTCCTCTCCCGCGCCGTAAACCAAAGCGCAAATTCGCCGACGATTGTACTGGCCGCTAGACGAGTGCGACGCAGGTCGACGTCCACCGCCAGGTCGTGGTGCTCGATGTGTCCGGCAACGGCAGCGATCCGCAGGTGTTCGTCAATCCGCAGCTGCTGTCGCCGGACACCGTCGGCATCGTCGAGGAGAGCTGTCTGTCGGTGCCGGCCGCAGCCGGCGCATCGTGCGGGTTGAGCGCGGGTGCGTACGGTGGTCGGCAGTGCGGCTTGCTAGCCTGCGGCACGCAGTTGCGCGCGCCAGCGTCTCGTTGCCATGGATGAATTCGACGACCTCGACGCCGGGTGGCGGGCCGCCAACTACCTCAGCGTCGGCCAGATCTATCTGCTCGACAACCCGCTGCTGCGGGAGCCCCTGACCCTCGCGCACGTGAAGCCGCGGCTGCTCGGGCATTGGGGCACTACGCCGGGGCTCAATTTCCTCTACGCCCACCTGAACCGCGCGATCCGTGAGCGCGATCTCGCGATGCTGCTGGTGACCGGGCCCGGTCACGGCGGTCCTGCGCTGGTGGCGAGCACCTGGCTGGAGGGCAGCTACAGCGAGCTCTTTCCGGACATCGCGCGGGACGGCGAGGGCATGCGGCGACTGTTCCGGCAGTTCTCGTTCCCCGGGGGAGTGCCGAGTCACGCGGCGCCGGAAACACCCGGCTCGATCCACGAGGGTGGCGAACTCGGCTATTCGCTCTCGCATGCCTTCGGTGCCGCGCTCGACAACCCCGACCTCGTGGTCTGCTGCGTGATCGGCGATGGCGAAGCCGAGACCGGGCCGCTCGCGGCGGCGTGGAACTCGA
Organism: Pseudomonadota bacterium; assembly: GCA_043748075.1. Taxonomy (GTDB): domain Bacteria; phylum Pseudomonadota; class Gammaproteobacteria; order Steroidobacterales; family Steroidobacteraceae; genus UBA964. The sequence goes on along the minus strand of JAYTNX010000144.1, from coordinate 50,368 downwards.
ACATGTTCCTCGATCCCGCCACGGATGGCGCGGTGCTGCCGGTGCTGCACCTGAATGGCTGGAAGATCGCCAACCCGACGGTGCTGGCGCGCATTCCCGAATCACAACTGGCCGAACTGCTGCGCGGCTATGGCTACGAGCCGATGTTCGTGACGGGCGACGATCCGACGCTGATGCATCCGCTGATGGCGCGCACTCTGGGGGCGGCACTCGATTCGATTCGGGCGATCCAGCGCCGTGCGCGCGACGGCGAGCGGGCCGGCGAGGGTGCCGGCGTGGTGCCGCGCTGGCCGGTGATCGTGCTGCGATCGCCGAAAGGATGGACGGGGCCACGCGAGGTCGACGGGCTGCGGACCGAGGGCCACTGGCGTTCGCACCAGGTGCCGTTCGGCGACCTCGCGAACCAGCCCGCGCACCTGGCCCTGCTCGAGCAGTGGATGCGCAGCTACCGGCCCGAGGAGCTGTTCGATGCCGAGGGCCGGCCGCAGCCGCGCATCGCGGCGCTCGCGCCGGCGGGCACACGGCGGCTCGGCGCAACGCCACACGCCAACGGCGGGCTGCTGCTGCGCTCGCTGCGCCTGCCGGAGGCGCGCGCGCATGGCATCGTGGTGGAGCGCCCGGGCGCGACCCAGGCCGAGACGACGCGCGTGCTCGGCGGCTATTTCGGCGCGGTGTTCCGCGACAACGACGATCACCGCAATTTCCGTCTGGTCGGCCCCGACGAGACGGCCTCGAACCGGCTCGGCGACGTGTTCCGCAGCACGCCGCGCGACTGGATGGGGCCGATCGAGCGCTGGGACACCGACCTCGCGCGCGGCGGTCGCGTGATGGAGATCCTCTCCGAGCACACCTGCCAGGGCTGGCTCGAGGGCTACCTGCTGACGGGGCGGCATGGATTCTTCTCGTGCTACGAGGCCTTCATCCACGTCGTCGATTCGATGTTCAACCAGCATGCGAAGTGGCTGAAGTCGAGCGCCGGCGTGCCGTGGCGCAAGCCGATCGCTTCGCTGAACTACCTGCTGACCTCGCACGTCTGGCGGCAGGACCACAATGGCTTCTCGCATCAGGATCCGGGGTTCATCGACCACGTGGTCAACAAGAAGGCCGACGTGATCCGCGTCTACCTGCCGCCGGATGCGAACTGTCTGCTGCACGTCGTCGAGGCCTGCCTGCGCAGTCGCCAGCTCGTCAACGTGGTCGTCGCAGGCAAGCAGCCCGCGCCGCAGTGGCTGGATTTCGACGCGGCCCGCCTGCACTGCGAGGCGGGGATCGGGATCTGGAACTGGGCGGGCAGCGACGCGGCGGGCGAACCCGATGTCGTGATGGCCTGCGCCGGCGACGTGCCGACGCTCGAGACGCTGGCCGCGGCGCAGATCCTGCGCGAGCACCTGCCGCGGCTCGCGGTGCGCGTCGTCAACGTCGTCGACCTGATGACCCTGCAGCCGCGCGAGGAGCATCCGCATGGCCTGACGGACGCCGCGTTCGACGGGCTGTTCACCACCGACAAGCCGATCCTGTTCGCCTATCACGGCTATCCGTCGCTGATCCATCGCCTGACCTATCGCCGGCGCAACCACGCGAACCTGCACGTGCGCGGGTACAAGGAGGAGGGCACCACCACCACGCCCTTCGACATGGTGGTGCTCAATGATCTCGACCGCTTCCATCTCGTGATCGACGTGATCGAGCGCGTGCCATCGCTCGGCTATCGCGCGGCCGGGCTCAAGCAGCAGATGCGCGATCGCCTGCTCGATCACCGCCGCTACATCGTCGCGCACGGCGAGGACCTGCCGGAGGTGCGCGACTGGCGGTGGCGCGGCGACGCTGCCCCGGTCGCGGGCTGAGCTCGTGCACGTGCTGGTGCTGAACGCCGGCAGTTCGTCGCTGAAAGCCGCGATCTTCGACGCTGTGAGCGGGCAGCGTCTCGCCTCGGGCACGCTGCAGGGCTCCGATGCCTCGGGCGCGATGGATGACCCGGGTGCCGCGCTCGCCTGGACGTTGCGCGTGCTCGAGCCGCAGGCGCCCGCGGCGTTCGCGACGCTGGGCGCGGTCGGTCACCGGATCGTGCACGGCGGTGCCAGGCACCCGCGCCCGGTGCGGGTCGACGCCGCGGTGGAAGCGGACATCGACGCCTGCAGCGTGCTTGCGCCGTTGCACAATCCGCCGGCGCTCGCCGTGTTGCGCGCGGCGCGTGCCCGATTCGGCTCGCTGCCGCAGGTGGCCGTGTTCGACACGTCGTTTCATTCAACCCTGCCGGAGGCGGCGTGGCGCTACGCGTTGCCGCGCGCGCTCGTCGAGCGCCACGGGCTGCGGCGCTACGGATTCCATGGCATCAGTCATGCCAGCGTGATGCGCCGCTGCGCGGCCGCGCTCGGCCAGCCTGCAGGCGCGCTGCGCGTGATCAGTGCCCACCTCGGTGCCGGTGGCAGTGTCGCCGCCATCGACCGCGGTCGCAGCGTCGATACCAGCATGGGCCTGACGCCGCTCGAGGGCCTGGTGATGGGCACGCGCGCCGGGGACCTCGACCCGGGACTGCTGCTGCATCTGCAACGCGAGGCGCAGCTCTCGAGCGCGGCGCTGGAGGCGCTGCTGAACCGGGGCGCCGGACTGCTGGCGCTCGCCGGCACGGCCGACATGGCGCAGATCGAGCGCCGCGCAACGGGCGGCGATGCGGACTGCGCACTGGCGATCGAGGTCTATGTGCACCGCTTGCGTCGCTACCTCGGCGCAATGGCGGCGGTGCTGGGCGGCGTCGACGCGATCGCCTTTACCGGCGGCATCGGCGAGCACAGTGTGCGGATACGGGCCGGCGCCTGCGCTGGACTGGGTTTCCTAGGCGCGCAGGTCGACCCGGCACGCAATGCACTCGCCGTGGTCTCGCACGACGACCCGGTCGCGACGATTTCGCTGCCCGGTTCGACGGTGCGGCTGCTGGTGATCGCCGCGGACGAGGAGCGGGCGATCGCCGAAGAGGTCGAAACGGCCTTGTCTGGACGCTCCGGCAACGAGTGGGCATCCTAGCCTCCCCCCAGGAGGTCGAGTGTCCGTCGCGTATCCGCACCTGTTTTCGCCGTACCGGCTCAGGCATGTCACGCTCAAGAACCGCATCGTGCACGCCTCCATGTCGACACGTTACGTCGCCGGCGGCCAGGTCAGCGACCGGCTGATCCTCTACCACGCGACGCGCGCGCGCGGCGGCGCTGCGCTGACGGTCACCGAGCCGCTGAACCTGTTGCGCCGGCAGACCAACCCGCAGAAGGTCAGCGTGCGCGCGCCGGAGAACGCGGCCGGGCTCGCGCGCTGGGCGGGCGCGGTGCGCGAAGCGGGATCTCACCTAGTTGCCCAGATCCAGGATCCGGGGCGCGGCCGGCACCAGGCGGGGCGCATCCACGACGCGATCGGCGCCTCGGCGCTGCCGGACGATCTGAGCTGGACGGTGCCGCATGCGCTGACCACTGACGAAGTCGCGCAAATGGTGGTCGAGTTCGGCGAATCGGCCGTGATCCTGCAGCACGCAGGGTTCGCCGGCGTCGAGATCTCCGCCGGCCACGGCCATCTGTTCCACCAGTTTCTGTCGCGACGTTCGAACCGGCGCAGCGACCGCTATGGCGGCGAACTCGAGGGCCGCGTGCGCCTGCTCACCGAGCTGCTGCTCGAACTGCGGGCACGCTGCGGCCCGGAATTCCTGATCGGCGTGAAGCTGCCGGGCGAGGACGGCCAGCCGGGCGGCATCGACCTCGAGGAGTCTGCGGCAATCACGCGGCTGCTGCACGCGACGGGCACGCCCGACTACCTGACCTGGTGCTGGGGCTCGCATTCCGGCACGCTCGACTGGCATCTGCCGGACCTGCACGGTGCGCGCGCGCCCTACGTCGAACGGATTGCCGCGCTGGCGCGGAATGCGCCCGGGGTGGCGATCGGCGCGCTCGGCCTCATCACCGATCCGAATGAGGGCGAGCGATTCGTGCGCGACGGTCTCGCCGACCTCGTCATGCTGGGTCGGCCGCTGGTCACCGACCCGGCCTGGGGCCTCAAGGCGCAGCAGGGTCGCGAGGCGCAGATCCGCTACTGCGTCTCCTGCAACACCTGCTGGGGTGCCATCGTCGGGGGTGGCACGCTCGCCTGCGACAACAACCCGCGGGTCGGGCTGCCGGATGAGCTCGACTGGTGGCCGACGAAGGCGGCGACGCGGCGTCGCGTGGTGGTGGTCGGTAGCGGGGTCGCCGGCCTGGAGGCGGCCTGGGTGGCGGCGGCGCGCGGCCACGACGTGACGGTGCTGTCGGCGTCGGCCGAGGTCGGCGGCAAGGCGCGCCTGCACGCGCGGTTGCCCGGCGGCGAGAGCCTCTCGAGCGTCTACGACTATCAGCGGCTGGCGGCCGGGCGCGCCGGCGTGCGCTTCGAGTTCGGGCTCCGCGCCGGGCTCGAGGACCTGCGGGCGCTGCAGCCCGATGCGGTCGTGCTGGCCTGCGGTGCAACACCGTCCTGGCCCGCCTGGCTGCCCGCCGAGTATCGCGGCGAGGGCGTGTTCCCCGATATCCGTGAGGCCGCGGCCACGCTGGTCGGGCGCAGCACGCGCGAGACGGGCACTGCGGTCGTGGTCGACGAGGACCACTCGGCCTTCACCTATGCGACCGCCGAGATGCTGCTGCAGCGCTTCACCCGCGTCGTGCTGGTGACGCCGAGGCCCGGGCTCGCCGCCGAGGAACCGCTGGTCAACCGACAAGGCATCTATCGCCGGATTTATGGCAAAGGCATCGAGGTGCTGACGCTGTCCGAGCCGGTGTTCGGCGAGGAGTTCGCCGACGGCGTGCTGCGCACGCGCCACGTGCTGGGGGGCGCGCCACAGCGGATCGAGGGCGTCGCGTTGCTCACCTATGCCGGCGCGCGCGTGCCCGACGACGCGCTGGCCGCGCCGCTGCGGGCGGCGGGCATCGACCTGCGGCTGGTGGGAGACTGCTTCGCGCCGCGGTCGCTGCTGGTGGCGACGGCGGAGGGGCATCGGGTCGGGCTCGCGCTCTGAACCGGGGCGAGCGTCGCGGCGCGGTCGGCGCGGGGCGCGGGCGCTACAATGCACAGGAACACCCCCGCGCGGAGGAGCGATGCGCCAGAAGCCCTGCCTGACTGCCGATGACGTGCGCAAGATCGTCGACGCCGCGCGCGATGAGGCGCAGCGCAACGGCTGGGGCGTCACGATCGCGGTGGTCGATGACGGGGGTCATCCGCTGCACCTCGAGCGTCTGGATGGCGCGCGGGTCGGCACGGTCGCCGTGGCGCTGGGGAAGGCTCGTACGGCAGCGTTCCTACACGTCCCGACTGCAGGCCTGCAGGCCCGCGTCAAGGACAATCCGGCGATGCTCGCCCTCGACTACACACCGCTGCCGGGTGGGTTGCCCCTGCTGTGCGGCACGCATTGCATTGGCGGCATCGGTGTCTCGGGCGTGGTCGCTGAACAGGACGAGCAGATCGGTGCGGCCGGCACGGCCGTGCTGGCCCGCATCTGGAGCGAATCGCGGCCGCACTAGCGGCTGCCACTGGCAACGTTAACGGAGTACCCGACATGAGCCTGCCGAATATCGAGGAACTGGTCCGCTCGACTCACGATGAACGTGCCCGTCAGGGTTTCGTCAGCATGCTGCGCAAGCACGCCATCATCGACCTGCGTCGGGCGATGAAGGACGACTACGACCGGCGCGTCGAGCCGGCGCTGGCGGCCCGGGGCCGCAAGCCCGCCGGCTGGCGCGACATCGAGGCGGCGATGGAGGGCGAGCCCTCGTATCGCTTCTACAGCGCGCTGCGCTACAACGCGCAGGAAATGTGCTACCTGTCGGTGCAACCTGCGATCGAACGCGCGCTGCCGGCGATGATCGACCTGGCGCGCGAGGCGGCGGCGCGCAATCCGGCGGGCGGCTCGCTGCGCCTCGATCCCGCGCTGGAGGTGCCGCGCTACGTCGCGGCGCTGGACGTGCATCTCGCGCCGGGCTGGGTGCATGCGGAGCACACCGCCGACGACGTCGCCCAGGGCGCGGTCGTCGCGTTCGGCGGCAAGGTCTTCACCGGGCAGCATCCCTACCGCAAGCGCCCCGGCGTGGTCGGCGAGTCGATCGCCGCCTGGCTGCAGGCGAAGCATCCCGGATTCGCGCCGCGGCGGGTGCTCGACCTGGGCACCACCAACGGCAAGAACCTGCTTCCCTACGTGGCCGCGTTCCCGGGCATCGAGGCGCACGGCATCGACGTCGGCGCGCCGGTCCTGCGCTATGCGCACGCGCTGGCGGAGCACGAGGGCGTGGTGGCGCATTTCAGCCAGCAGAATGCCGAGCACACCGATTTCCCTGACGGACATTTCGACCTGATCGTCTCGAGCTTCTTCCTGCACGAAGTGCCGGTGAAGGCGACGCGCCGGATCCTGCGCGAATGCCGCCGGCTGCTCTCGCCGGGCGGGATCATGGTGCACATGGAACTGCCATCCGAAGCGGCGGTCAGCGACTACGAGAACTTCTTCTGGAACTGGGATACGCACAACAACAACGAACCGAACTACACCGCGTTCCGAGCGCAGGATCCGCTGGGCCTGTGCGCCGAGGCCGGGTTCGACCCGGCGCAGTGTTTTGCGCAGCTGATTCCGGACTACGCCAGTTTCGGTGCCGGGAAGCTTGCGCAGTTCGTGCGCGGCGAGCTGCAGGCACCGGCGCATGGCAGCGGTGGCTGGTTCGTGTTCGGCGGCGTCAGAGACCGCTGACAGCGGTTTCCGCGTGCTGCCGGTGCCGCGACCGGCCCGGCTTGCGTATTCTCCGCTCCGGGTCCGGATTGAGGATTTCCCGGAATGTCTCCGACGCAGCATGCCCTCGGCGCCACGGCCGATGACGCACTCCAGCAGCGCGTGGATCTGCTGGAGAGCGTCAACGCGAGCCTGCGTCGCGCGGTGCTGCGTCTGCAGAGCGAGGTCGCGACGACGCGCCGTCTCGCGTACCACGATCCGCTGACCGGCCTGCCGAATCGGCACCTGCTGCGCGACCGCCTCGAGCATGGCGCCGTGCGTGCCTCGCGTGAGGGGACGCGGGTGGCCCTGCTGCTGCTCGACCTCGACCACTTCAAGGACGTCAACGACGAGCTCGGCCACGAGGCAGGCGATCGCCTGCTGTGCGACGTGGCCGAGCGGCTGCAGGACTGTACGCGCGGCGCCGACACGGTCTGTCGCTACGGCGGGGACGAATTCGTCGTGATGTTGCCGGGCGTGACGGGTGTCGAGGAGGTGGAGCGGGTCGCGCGCAAAATCCGCGCCTGCATCAACGACGTGCCCTTCGCGATCGACGGCCGCCGGGTGCACATCGGCGTCAGCGTCGGCGTCGCGATGCTGCGGCCGGGCGATATCGGCACCGAGCATCTGATCCGTGACGCCGACCGGGCGATGTACGACGCCAAGCTCGCGGCCCGGGCGCCGCTGCCGCAGCGCGCCGCAGGCGGCGGAGGGCGCGGCTGAGGTTGCGGGGGCGGCGCCAGGCGCTCAGCGCGCGCCGGGGGAGTCCGGCATCGGTGCGGGCAGCACGCGGTCCACGTAGTAGGACGTCTCGCCGAAGCAGTTCGTGGGTACGCCGACGTGCTCGGTGTAGTGCAGCTGCACGCGCTCGCCGACGAAATTGCCGAGCTGCTGCGCGACCTTCGGGTCGCGGACGCTGAACTGCCAGATCTGCGGCGTGACGCCGGCCACGATGTACATCGCAAGCTCGCCTTCATAGGTCTTGCAGACCCAGCCCTTGCGCGAGAACTTCTGCAGCACACCGCCGCGGTCGCCGTCGGAATACGACCAGGACAGCGAGAACCAACTCCATGCCGCGATCGCCAGCAGCGCGAGCACCAGCAGCGCGAGCAGCGTGCGGCCTACCCCGCGGCGCGCCCGCGGCGCTGGGGATGGCGCGGAACGGGAGGCGGAATTCGTGTCGGTACTCATCGGTTCATCGTGCCAGCACGGCGGCCCCGTTGGCGACCAGGTCCGGATGGATCTGCTTCGTCAGCCGCAGCAGCTCGGGCGGCAGGTCTTCGACCCGCTCGACCTTGCCGCCCCGGCCGTTCTGCAGTGTGTTGCCGGGGCCATTGCCCATTTTCATCCACGGACGCCAGGCCGTTGCGGCGCAGTAGTTCACTTCTGTCGGCGCGCTGTGCACCGCCGGGTTCGACAGCGCCTTCCACGGGCCGCTCCAGATCGTCCACTCGCGGTAGAAGAATCCACGTTCCCCGGGGCTGGCGGGCAGGATCCGCGTGTTCAGGTCTTCCCGCACGCGAAACAGGTCGCCTTCGCGCTGGGGCTCGCTGACGAGCTGCGCGGCGAGCGCCTTGCCAGTACGGAAGAAACTCGCGCCGTCTTTGCCCTCGCCGGCCATCGTGAAGTCGCGCGTCTCGTCCAGTCGCAGCGCGACCTTGCCGTTCGACGGCCCCGAGCGGTAGCGCGGCACGTCGACCACGGCGCCGGACACCGGCATCGTCAGCTTCTCGAGCAAGGCGCCGGTCGACATGTCGAGGAAGTGCGCGATCTCGAGCGTGCGGCTCTCGTACAACGTGTCGCTGACCTTGCGGAAGGTCTGCCAGGTCGCGGCGAGCAGCCGGTACATCGGCCAGGTTTCGCCGTCGATGAAGGCGTAGTTGACCGCGTCCACCCAGCCGATGGTCAGGCGGCTGTCGGTGGCGCCGCGGAGCTTCATGAACGTCTGCATCAGCGCTGTGTCGTCGAGTGGCGCAGGCCGGATCGACGCGGCGCTGCTGGCGGCCGCCAGTGGCACGGCGATGCCTGCCGGGGTGGCCGTTCGTCCGGCCGTCGAGGCCAGCACCGCAGCGCTGCCCAGTCCGAAAACCAGTGAACGTCGGTCAGTCGTGGTCATGCAGGGATCCTCCGGTCGGAAGCGGTCAGGAAAGCGAGTGGAACACGCGCTGCACGTCGTCTTCCTGCTCGAGCTTGTCGATCAGCTCGAGCACTTCGGCCGCCTGGGGTTCAGGCAGCACGATCGCCGCACTCGGCAGGTACTCGTGCTCGGCCGACAGCGGCGCGATGCGACGCGCCTCGAGGGCCGCCTGCAGCGCGCCGAAGTCGCTGAATGCGCAGCGCGCGACGATCTGTGCTTCGCCCTTCTCGCCGGTGCTCTCGCCCATCTCGTCCAGACCGTGATCGATGAGATAGAGTTCGAGATCGTCCTGGTCGATGCCGCCGGGGTCGAGGCGGAACACGCCCAGCTTCCGGAACTGGAAGCTGACGCTGCCGGTGGTGGCGAGGTTGCCGCCGTTCTTCGAGACGACGTTGCGCACATTGGCGACCGTGCGCGTCGGGTTGTCGGTCGCGGTCTCGATCAGCAGCGCGATGCCGTGCGGCGCGTAGGCTTCGTAGACCGCTTCCTCGTAATGGGTCGCGTCGCGGCCGGAGGCGCGCTTGATCGCGGCCTCGACCTTGTCCTTGGGCATGTTGACGGCGCGGGCGTTCTGGATGATGCGACGCAGCGCCGGATTCGAGGCGGGGTCGGGGCCGCCGGACTTCACCGTCATGTTGATGTCCTTGGCGATGCGCGCGAACTGCTTCGCCATGCGGTTCCACCGCGCGAACATGGTGTGCTTCCTGACCTCGAAGATACGTCCCATGAGGGTCCCATCCGATGCGGGACGGGCATGGTAGCAGCTAGACTCGGCTCGCCGCCGCAGTCGGCGGGCGGAGACCGGCCATGACCATCGACCCCGAGCGCGAGACCGCGGATCACTGGCGCCTGCGAGGAGTCCGCGTGGTTCACGCCGGTGAACTGGACCCCAATACCGCGCAGACCCCGGGCATGGATCGGCGCGCCGCCCTGAGTCGCGAACGCACCGGCGCCCACCAGCTGTGGGCGGGCACGGTCACGATCCATCCGAACGCGCGTACTGGCGCCCATCACCACGGGGCCGTCGAGAGCGTGATCTACGTGGTGCGAGGGGTGGCGCGGATGCGCTGGGGCAACCGGCTGGAATACCTTGCCGAGGCGGGCGCGGGCGACTTCATCCACGTTCCGCCGTGGGTGCCGCACCAGGAGATCAACGCCAGCGTCGATACCGAACTCAGCTGCGTGCTGGTGCGCAGCGGGCAGGACAACGTCGTCGTGAATCTCGAACTGCCCGGGGTCGTCGAAGCGCCAGAACTGGTCCGCTGGATCGACGACCTGCATCGCCGCTGAGGCGCGGCGGTATCATCGCGGCCAGGGTCGACGCGCCGCGTCGGCCGAGCAGGAACCAGTCCCATGCCCAGTCCGACGCTCCGTGAACTCTACCGGCCGACGCACGACGAGGCCGCGCGCCATCGCTTCGTCGGCGCGCTGAAGAACATCGCGAACGGTGCGCTCGAGTCGCAGCTCGCGACCCGCTACGAGTCGGCACTGAAGCCGGCGTTCGCGGCCGCCCACGCCGGCCGTGCGCCGGCCGACCGTCGCGAGGCGCGCGCCCTGTTCGAGCGCGATCCGCTCTACCAGCTGTGGGGCTCGATGGTGTACGCCTCGCAGGATCTGATGTGGCAGAGCGTCGGCGCGACCTGCCGGCGGATCCAGTCCGAGTTCGAGGCGCGTGCGGCGCTCGCGACCGCACGGCCGATCGGCAGCCTGACGCTGGATCCGCAGCTCGAGATCCCGCAGCCGATCGCCGACGTCGAGATCCACCGCCAGCCGGGGGGGTATTTCGCGCAGGCCGCCGCGGGCGACCTGTTCGCGGCGCTGATCTATTTCGGCACGCTCGAGCTGTATCGCGCGGCCAAGGGCCTCACGGCGAACGCGCCGGTGGGCGAGCCCGGCATCGGCCGCTACATCGTCTCGGTGGTGCGCAAGCGCTACCCGGATCTCGCGCCGCGCCGCATCCTCGATCTCGGCTGCGGTCCGGGCCTGGAGACCCTGGCGCTGAAGGAGGCTTTTCCGGATGCCGAGGTGCACGCGCTGGATCTGTCAGAGCCGTTCGTCCGCTTCGGGCACGCCTGGGCCGAGGATCGCGGCGTCGCGCTGCATTTTCGCCAGGCCGATGCCCAGCGCACCGGCTACCCCGACGGGCACTTCGACCTGATCGTCTCGCACATCCTGTTCCACGAGACCTGGCACGACATCGCGCCACGCATCCTCGCCGAGGCACGCCGGATCCTCGCGCCCGGCGGCGCGTTCGTGAACGCCGACGTGCCCTACCAGCCGGCGCGCCTGTCGATCCCGAAGCAGGTCACCAACGACTGGCAGGTGCGCAACAATGGCGAGCCGTTCTGGACGGGATTTGCCGACACGGACGTACCGGCGTTGCTGCGCGGCGCTGGCTTCGCGCCCGATGAAATGCTGGCGGAGTACGAGCCGCTCGGCGCCGGACACTACTACTTCTTCGGCGGCCGACGCGCCGCCGCCACGGCGACCGGCACCGCGCGCCCGGTGGCCGCATGAGCGCGACCGACGGACCGGGCGCCGCGCCGGGCGCCGCGTCGCCGCGCGTCGCCGGTCCCGACCAGCCGCTCGCGGCGGCGAGCATCGCGCAGCTGGTCGCCGTGTCGCTGCGGCTGGCGATGGAGGTGACGGTGCTGCGCGATCGACTGCGCACCCATGAGGCGTTGCTCGCACGCCAGGGGTTGCTCAGCGTCGAGGCGGTGGATCAGTACGAGCCGCCCCCGCCGGAGCTGGCGCAGCGTTCGGCTGTGGCACGCGAGCTCGTCGCGGCGATCGCGGCCGACCTCGGTCCGCGCGTCGCCGGCTCGGGGGCCTGACGATCAGCGGTCGCCCATCTGCGCGACGTCGCCGGCGGGCCCGCGGCTCGCGACGATCGCCTTGACGCGCAGGTAGCGCGCCAGGCCCGAGGGGCCCATCCGTGAACGGCCGAGGCCGGAAAAGCGGAAACTCTCCCATTCGAAGTCGGAGACGAAGCTCGACATCGAGATCTCGTTCAGGCTGACGAAGCCCGCGTCCAATCGCTCGGCAATCTCGAGCGCTTCGTCCTCGCTGCCCGCCAGCACGTTGGCCGACAGGCCGTAGTCGCCCTCGTTCGCGAGCCGGATCGCCTCCTCGAGCGTGGCGTAGGCCATGACCGGGATCACCGGGCCGAAGGTCTCTTCGGTCATCACCTTCATCGTGTGATCGACGCCGCTGAGCACCGTCGGTTCGCACCACAGGCCGCCACGTTCGACGAGTCGGCCACCGTGCTCGATGGTCGCGCCCTTGGCGACGGCGTCCGCGAGGTGTTCGCGGACGATCTCGGCCTGGCGCGCCATGATGAACGGGCCCACCTGGCCGGCGGGATCCTCGGCGGTGAGGCGCACCTCGCGGGCCTTCTCCACCAGCCGCTTCAGGAAGGGCGCATGGATCGCGGCATCGACGTAGACGCGTTCGAGCGACTGGCAGGCCTGGCCGGTGGCGAGGACCGCAGCGCGCAACACGACAGTCGTCGCGCGCTCCAGGTCCGCCGAGCGCGTGACGATCACCGGGTCCTTGCCGCCGAGCTCGAGGAAGGCGGGGATGAAGCGCCGCGCCGCGTGTTCGGCGACCAGGCGGCCGGTGCGCACGCTGCCGGTGCAGACCACCGCATCGACGTGCTCGATCAGCTCGGCGCCGGTGCTGCCGGGACCGCGCACCACGCGAAACACCGCGTCGAGCTGGGGCACGGCCACGAATATCCGCCGCAGTGGCTCGACATAGCGCGGCGTGACCTCGCTCGGCTTCAGCACGACGCCGCAGCCGGCCATCAGCGCGGGGATGGTGTCGATCATCGACAGCACGACGGGGAAGTTCCAGGGCGCAATCACGCCAACCACCGGATACGGCACCAGCTGGCGACGCCCGACGATGCCGGGGATCGTCGCGGGCGTCTGCGTGGCGAGGCCGGCGCCGAACACCTGCGGTGCGTGCACGAGGGCTTTCGCGATCATGTCCTGCACGGCCGCGACCTCGATCAGCGCGATGCGGTGGCGCCCGGTGTCGATCGACAGCGCCGCGACGAGCGCGGCCGCGTGCGCCTCGAAGGCCGCGCCGAGCGCGCGCAACGCCGCAGCGCGGCCGTCGACGCCGATCGCCTGCCAGGCCGGCTGGGCCGCGCGCACCGCCGCGCAGGCCTGTTCGACGGCCTCGCGCGCGTCGATCGCGAAACGGTAATCCTCGACGCCGGTCAAGGGGTTGCGTGCGCTCATCTGGGTGGCGGTCGACATGGGTGGTGCTCCAGCGGCCGGATAGGCTTGACAGATCTTTGCAGCGCCGCCCGGGAACCGCCAGTGGCGCTCCGGTCTACACTGCACAACGGTTGCCCGCGAATAACCCCCCGGATCCTCCATGCCGCCTGCCGAATCTGCCTCCCGTCTGCGCCAGCGCCTGCCCTGGATCCTTGCGGCCGTCGTCGTCGTCGGGGCGTTGCTCGCGTGGCGGTTCGCCGGCGGCAGCGAGCCCGCGCTGCAGTTCCAGACCGCGACGATCGATCGCGGTGACGTCGTTTCGCGCGTCAGTGCCTCCGGCAGTCTCTCGGCGGTGGTCACGGTCGAGGTCGGCAGCCAGGTGTCGGGTCGCATCCAGCAGCTGTTCGCCGACTACAACTCGGTGGTGACCCAGGGCCAGCGGATCGCGAAGATCGATCCGGCGCTGTTCGAGGCCGCGGCGGCGCAGTCGGCGGCCAACGTGCAGGCCTCTGAAGGCAATCTCGCGCGGCTGCAGGTGCAGGCCGAGGATGCCGCGCGGCAGGCGAAGCGTTCTTCGCAGCTGTTCGCGAGCAAGCTGATCTCGGAAAACGATCGCGACAATGCGGTCGCCACGGCTCGCGCCGCCGCCGCCTCGGTGCAGCAGGCGCAGGGCCAGCTGGCGCAGGCGCGCGCGGCGCTGGTGCAGGCGCAGACCAACCTGCGCTATACCGACATTCTCGCGCCGACCGACGGCATCGTGATCTCGCGCGCGGTGAACGTTGGCCAGACGGTCGCCGCGTCGTTTTCGGCGCCGATCATTTTCACCATCGCGCAGGACCTGCGCGCGATGGAAGTGCATACCAGCGTCGCCGAATCGGACATCGGCCGGCTGCGCGCCGGCATGAGTGCGAGCTTCACCGTCGACGCCTATCCGGGCGAGCCGTTCGAGGGGCGCATCCGCGAGATTCGCAATGCGGCCCAGGTGGTGCAGAACGTCGTCACCTACGATGCGGTCGTGGACGTCGCGAACCCCGACCTGAAACTCAAGCCCGGCATGACCGCTACCGTCACGGTGATCGCCGAGCGGCGCGATGGCGTACTGCGGCTACCCAACGCGGCGCTGCGTTTCCGGCCCGAGGCGGTCGCGGGAGCGGGCGGTGCCGCTGGCATGGGGGGCATGGGTGGCATGGGCGGTGCGGGCGGCAGGGGCGGCGGCTCGGCCGGTGGGATGGCCGGTGGGATGGCACGCGCGGCGGGAAGCGCCACGGGCGGCGCGCCCGGCGCAGGCAGTCGCGGCAGCGCGGGTCCGGGTCCGCGCGCGGATACGGGTCCCGGCAATCGAGCAGCACGCACGGTGTTCGTGCTGGCGGGCGGCGCGGCAGTGCCGCGTGAGGTGCAGGCGGGCCTGTCCGACGGCAGCTTTACCGAAGTCCGCGGCGGCGAACTCCGCGAGGGCGAGGACGTGATCGTCGGCTTCGCGGCGGGCACACCCGGCGCGGCGGCGGCGGCGGGCGGTGGCCGCGGGCCGCGCGGCGGCTTCCGGATTCTCTGACCCGCTGATGGCACTCATCGAGCTCGACCAGGTCACCAAGCTGTATCGCTCCGGCGATACCGAGTTCGCCGCGCTGCGCGCGGTCGACCTGCGCATCGAGCGCGGCGAGTTCGTCGCGATCACCGGTTCCTCGGGTTCGGGCAAGTCGACCATGATGAACATCCTCGGCTGCCTCGATACGCCCTCCAGCGGCCGCTACCGGCTCGACTCGCGCGACATCGCGAACCTCAGCCGGGTGGAGCTCGCCGCGGTGCGCAACCGCACCATCGGGTTCGTGTTCCAGAGCTTCAATCTGCTGCCGCGCACCTCGGCAGCGGAAAACGTGGAACTGCCGCTGATCTACGCGCGCGTGCCGCCGGCCGAGCGGCGGCGCCGCTCGCTCGAGGCGCTGGAGCGCGTGGGCCTCGCGGAGCGCAGTCGCCAACACCCCTCGCAGCTCTCGGGCGGGCAGCAGCAACGGGTCGCGATCGCGCGCGCGCTGGTCACGCAGCCGCCGCTGATCCTGGCCGACGAACCCACGGGCAACCTCGACTCGGCGACCAGCCTCGACATCATGGGCCTGCTGTCGCAACTGCGCGGCACCGGCATCACCGTGGTGTTCGTCACGCACGAACCGGACATCGCCGCGTTCGCGGGTCGCAAGCTGATGATGCGCGACGGCGTGATTGTCGCCGACCAGCCGCAGGACACGACCGGCGCCATGGCCGCCGCGCAGGCCGCGGCGGCGGCGCAGGCCGCAGTGCGCGGCGGCGGCGCTGCGGCGCACCCGTCCACCGAGCCGTCGCCCGACATTGCCACCGCAGGACTCTCCGCATGATCTCCCCGACTGAAACCCTGCGCATGGCGTTCCTCGCACTGCGCCGCAATACCCTGCGCTCCGGACTCACCGCGCTCGGCATCATCATCGGCGTCGCCGCGGTGATCTGCATGGTCTCGATCGGCGAGGGCGCGAAATCGCGCATCCGTTCGCAGATCGAGGCCACCGGGACCAATGTCGTGCTGTTGTTCTCCGGATCGAGCAGCAGCGGCGGCATGCGCGGCGGCATGGGCTCGCAGCCGACCATCACCTGGGACGACGTGCGCGCGGTCCAGGCGGAGCTGCCGGCGGTGCGCGCCGCGGCGCCGCTGTCGCGTACGGCCACGCAGGCGATCGCCGAGAACTCGACCTGGACGACAACGGTGTTCGGCACCACGCCCGACTATTTCACCATTCGCAACTGGAGCATCGCGCGCGGCTCGGGTCTGACGGCCTCCGACCTGGCGGGCGCGGCGAAAAACGCGGTGATCGGCACCACGGTGGCCGAGAAACTGTTCGGCAGCGGCGTCGATCCGATCGGCCAGGTGATCCGCATCCGCAATGCGCCCTACAACGTCGTCGGCGTGCTCGCGAAGAAGGGCCAGGGCGGCATGGGCGAGGACCAGGACGACGCGATCTTCGTGCCGATCTCCGCCTTCCAGGCGCGCATCCAGGGCGGCCTGAGCCAGTTCGTGCGCGGGCCGGTGTACATCAGCGCGGTCTCGACCGAGGCGATCGAGCCCGCCCGCGAGCAGATCGCGGGCCTGCTGCGCGAGCGCCACCGGCTCGCGGCCGATGCCGAGGACGACTTCTCCACCGTCAGCATGGCCGAGATGACCGGCACGCTGACCTCGGCCACGCAGACGCTGACGACCCTGCTCGCCTCGATCGCGTTCGTCTCGCTGTTCGTCGGCGGCATCGGCGTGATGAACATCATGCTCGTCTCGGTCACCGAGCGAACGCACGAGATCGGCATCCGCATGGCCGTCGGCGCACAGCCGGGCGACATCCTCGCGCAGTTCCTGATCGAGGCGCTGACGCTGGCGGCGATCGGCGGTGCGATCGGCGTGCTGCTCGGCATTGGTGTCGGCCAGTTGCTGGCGTCGCGGTTCGGCTGGTCGATGGCCGTGCGCACCGACATCGTCGTGATTGCGCTGCTGGTCAGTGCCGGCGTCGGCGTGCTGTTCGGCCTCTACCCGGCCCGCAAGGCCTCGCGGCTCGACCCGATCGACGCGCTGCGCTACGAATGACCTGGATCTCGCGCGGGATCGGAGGCTGGAAGCACGTCGACCGCCCAGTCCATCCGCTTCCATCCCGGAACCGGTGTGGTGGCGCCCGCCCGCGGAACGAAGGCCGAGTGTTCCGCGAGGTTCTGCCTGTGGATGTACCGGGGGCAGTTCGGGAATACCTGCCCGACGTCGACGACGACGCAGAACTGTGCCTCCGGCCATGGCGGGTCTACGAAGCCGGCGGGTTCACGCCGCGCCCTGCCGTGGACCCGCAGGCGCTTCGGGCTGGCGAGATCGATGAACAACAGGCCGACGTCGGGATTGGCGGAAATGTTGCCCATCGACAGGAACATGCCGTTGCCGTCATAGCACGGAAACGCCAGTGTCTTGGCATCGAGTGTGCGCACGAAGCCCGGGTCGCCACCCTTGTACGAGCAGGTCGGCTGGCCAGCGGCATTGACCGTCGCCAGGAAAAACATGTCGAGGCGTTCGACGAACGCGCGATCGTCGTCGGTCAGCGCAATCCGGCAGAGGCGCTCCTCGAGGCGGTCCGCGAGCCGCTCCGTGTCGAACTCGCGCTGCAGCGCGCGGTGGGTCTTGCCGTAGATCGCCGACATGTCGCCTCCCCGGGGGGTGGAGCAACCCCGCACGCGCCCCTGCCGCCCCTGCGCAGAGGGTTTACCTGCCCGTAGCTCGATTTTCAAGGAGCGGTGCATGAATGCCATGAGCGCCTCGCTCATGCCGAAGGCAACGAGCGCCTGGCCCGACACGCCGCAGCGCATCCTGGACGTCGCCGACCGGGGCCGGGAGAACTGCCAGCTCCTGGTCGCGACGGCGCACCAGCAGGCCGAGCTCGCCCGGCGCAGACTGGCGGGGTCGGTTCCGCACCGCCAGGAGAGTCCATATGCGCATCGGCGTCCCCACCGAGATCAAGGTCCACGAGTACCGCGTCGGGCTGGTGCCATCGGCAGTTCGCGAACTGACGCTCGCCGGCCACGAAGTCGTCGTCCAGGCCGGCTGCGGCAACGGCATCGGTTGCCGTGACGCCGACTACGCGGAGGCTGGCGCCGGAATCCTGGCCACGGCGGCCGAGGTCTTTGCTGCTGCGGATCTCGTCGTCAAGGTCAAGGAGCCGCAGCTTGCCGAGTGTGTGCTGCTGCGGCCTGGCCAGCTGCTCTTCACCTACCTGCACCTCGCGGCCGACCGCCCGCAGGCCGAGGCGTTGATGCGCTCCGGCGCGCATGCGATTGCCTACGAGACCGTCACCGCACGCGACGGTTCGCTGCCGCTGCTGACGCCGATGAGCGAAGTGGCGGGGCGGATGTCGGTGCAGGTCGGTGCCACCTGCCTGCAGAAGGCGAGCGGTGGCCGCGGTGTGCTGCTCGGTGGCGTCCCCGGGGTTGCGCCGGCGAAAGTCGTGGTGATCGGCGGCGGCGTCTCCGGCACGCACGCGGTGGAAATGGCCCACGGCATGCGGGCCGCGGTCACGGTGGTCGACCGCTCGATTCGCCGCCTGCGCGAACTCGACGTGCAGTTCCTGGGCGCCGTCGAGACCCTGTATTCAACCACCGCCACCATCGAACGCGAGGTGCTGGAGGCCGATCTGGTGATCGGCGCGGTGCTGGTGCCGGGCGCCGCGGCGCCCAAGCTGGTGACCGAGGCCATGGTGCGCCGCATGCGTCCGGGGTCGGTGCTGGTCGACATCGCGATCGACCAGGGTGGCTGCTTCGAGACCAGCCGCCCGACTACCCATGCGGCGCCCACCTACGTGTTGCACGACGTCGTGCACTACTGCGTGACCAACATGCCCGGTGCCGTGCCCCGCACTTCGACGTTCGCGTTGAACAACGCGACCTTGCCGTATGTGCACGCCCTCGCCGACAAGGGCTGGGAGCGCGCCTGTGCCGACGACCCCGGCCTCGCGGCCGGGCTGAACGTCAGTGCCGGGAAGCTCGTTCATCCGGCCGTGATGAAGGCTCTGGAAGGCGCCGGAGCCTGAAGTGCGGACCGATTTCGCCCTGCGCTCGGAGCCCCTGTCATCGCTGCGGCGGGCACAAGAGCGGGATTGCCTCGCGTTTGTTGCGCCTGAACACGCCGAAGTCAGCGCGGTCGATCGCAATCACTACATGTTTTGGAAAAAGTTCGCTCATTCGCACCAGGCACAGATCGGCGAAGTCGGGCTTGCGATCGGCGTACCGGTCTGCGAGACGTGTGAGCTGCACCAGGTGGTCGCGGCAGTCGAACGCCGGGACGACGAGTCCCTCGTTTACCATTGCCAGCACGACGGCCGCACTTTCGAGATGGAAGGCGGTCTCCGTAAGCGCGGCCTCGCAGGTCAGCAGGGGCTCAGTGATATCGCTCGCTACCACCCTCGCGTGCTCTTTCGAGGTGATCACGAATAATCCGGCCTCGCGGAATGCCGGAGCGACTGGAAGCCTGCTCGAGCCAGAGGGCGAGTTCTTTTGTAAGACGGATCGTGACTGTCTGACTCATATGGCGAGAGCGTAAAACAGGCACGGCTCCTGCGCAATTCCAAGTGCTCTACCGCCGGCGACCAGCCTTCGCCAATATCATTGAAACATGCGGGCGAACCAGTCCAGGCAGCGGCACCTCGCGGCCGAGGTCAATCGCAGCGAGTTCGTAGCCGCGACGGTAGTCGCGTACATGCTTCTCCATCCAGGTCCGGGCGGCTACGGCGTCCCCCGTTCTGAGCGCGTCAAGAATCCTCTCCTGGGCGCTGGCGATGCGGCGCCTTGCCTGCGGGACGGCGTCGATCATCGCCCGAAGCGAGGGTGCGAGCAGCTGGATCATCGGTTCGTGACTGAGCGTCAATACCCGGTTGTGCGTGGCGTCTCCGACTCTCTGGAAGAACTCGGCGGCCTGGCAAACTGCTTCGAGCGTATCCTTCGCGTTGGCGTTTGCCACGACGGCTTCGATTGCTGCCAGATCATTGGACAATCTGCGCTTTGCTGCGATCTCCGCAATCGAGGGCTCGAGAATTGTCAGCCCTTCCCACACGTCTCGTACTGTCACCTCGTGCAGCGCCATTGCACGGCTCACGCCACCGGCCACGACATCACGATCGGGGCGGCTGACCATCATCAGTTTCGACCCGCGTTCGCGGCGAACCAGTCCGTTCGACTCCAGCTCCCGGAGTGCTTCACGTACGGTCGATCGATTTACGCCGAATTGGCGAGCCAGCTCGAATTCTGCGGGCAGGCGGTCTCCAGCGCTGAGTTCACGACGGGTGATGCGCTCGAGCACTGCGGCCGCCACCTTGCGGTAGGCGGGTTCGAGGCGTAGCGGATCGAAGGCGACGGCCGGCCGCGGCTCGTTGACCCGCCCGGCGTCAGCGCGCGTTTCGCTCATGCGCTGCGCGCGAACAGTTCGCGCCCGATCAGCATGCGGCGGATCTCCTGCGTGCCGGCGCCGATCTCGTAGAGCTTGGCGTCGCGCAGCAGACGTCCCGCGGGGTAGTCGTTGACGTAGCCGTTGCCGCCGAGCGCCTGGATCGCCTCGAGCGCGACCTGCGTGGCCTTATCTGCCGCGAACAGGATCGCGGCCGCCGCGTCGTGGCGGGTGCTGCGGCCGGCATCGCAGGCGCGACCGACGGCATAGACCAGCGCGCGCGCGGCATTGAAGTTCGCATACATGTCGGCCACCTTGGCCTGCATCAGCTGGAACGTACCGATCGGCGCGCCGAACTGGCGCCGCTCGTGCACGTAGGGCAGGACGAGGTCCAGAGCCGCGGCCATGATGCCGAGCGGGCCGGCGGCGAGCACCGCGCGTTCGTAGTCGAGGCCCTTCATCAGCACGCGGGCGCCGCCGTCGACCTTGCCCAGCACGTTCGCGCCTGGAACGCGGCACTCCTCGAAGACCAGCTCGCAGGTGTTGGAGCCGCGCATGCCGAGCTTGTCGAGCTTCGGCGCGGTGGAAAATCCGGGATAGCCCTTCTCCACGAGGAACGCGGTGATTCCCCTGGCGCCGGCCTGCGGCGTGGTCTTCGCGTAGACGACCAGGAGGTCGGCGTCCGGGCCGTTGGTGATCCACATCTTGCGGCCGGTGAGGGCGTAGTCGTCGCCGCGGCGTTCGGCGCGCAGCTGCATCGAGACGACGTCGGAACCGGCGCCGGGCTCGGACATGGCCAGCGCTCCCACCTGCTCGCCGCTGACGAGGCCGGGCAGATAGCGGTCGCACTGCGCATCGCTGCCGTTGAGCTGCAGCTGGTTCACGCACAGGTTGGAGTGCGCCCCGTAGGAGAGACCGATCGAGGCGGAGGCGCGGGAGATCTCCTCCATGGCGAGGATGTGGGCGAGATAGCCGAGGTCGGCGCCGCCCCAGCGCGCGGGCACGGTGAGCCCGAGCAGGCCCTGATCGCCCAGCTTGCGCCACAAGGCGTGCGGGAAGCTGTTGGAGCGGTCGGTCGCGTCGGCGAGCGGCGCGATCTCGGCGCGCGCGAAGCGCCGCACCGAGGCACGGACCTCGTCGAGCGTCTCGCCCAGACCAAAGTCGAAATCGCAGGCGTCCAGTCCGGACATGGCTCGGTTGCTCCAGTACCTCAGGGGTGCTATTGTCGGACAATAGGGCAATGCTTGCAAGGTGGGCGCCCGAGAGGCCCCGCCGGGACGTGATGCGATGGCCGTCATCGAATCGACACTGGACATGCGCAGCGCGACTTTCCGCGCCAACTCGACCGCGATGGCCGCGTTGGTGGCCGAGCTGCGCGCGAAGCTCGAGCGCGTCGCGGTCGGGGGAGGCGAGGCCGCGCGCGCACGCCACCGCGCGCGCGGCAAGCTGCTGCCGCGCGAGCGCGTCGAACTGCTGCTGGATCCGGGAACGCCGTTCCTCGAATTCTCGCCGCTGGCGGCACTCGGGCTGTACGGCGATGAGGCGCCGGCAGCGGGGCTGATCACCGGCATCGGCCGCGTGGCGGGGCGCGAGTGCGTGATCGTCTGCAACGACGCCACGGTCAAGGGCGGCACCTACTACCCGCTCACGGTCAAGAAGCACCTGCGCGCGCAGGAGATCGCGCGCGAGAACCGCTTGCCCTGCCTCTACCTGGTCGATTCGGGCGGCGCGCACCTGCCCAGCCAGGACGAGGTGTTCCCCGATCGCGAGCATTTCGGTCGCATCTTCTTCAACCAGGCGACGATGTCGGCGGCGGGCATTCCGCAAATCGCCGTCGTGCTCGGCAGCTGTACGGCCGGCGGCGCCTACGTGCCGGCAATGAGTGACGAATCGATCATCGTCCGCGGCCAGGGCACGATCTTCCTCGGCGGGCCGCCACTGGTGAAAGCCGCGACCGGCGAGGAGGTGACGGCGGAAGATCTGGGCGGGGGCGACGTGCACACCCGGCTCTCCGGCGTGGTCGACCATCTCGCCGACAGCGAGGCGGAGGCGCTCGGCCGTGCGCGCGAGATCGTCGCGCGGCTCGGTCCTGCTCCGGTGCCCGCGGCGCCACCGCCGCCGGGCACTGCGGCGCCGCCCGGCTATCCGCCCGAGAGCCTGCACGGCGTCGTGCCGGCCGACGCACGCCAGGCGTTCGACGCACGCGAGATCATCGCGCGCATCGTCGATACCAGCGACTTCGACGAATTCAAGGCGCGTTTCGGCACCACGCTGGTGACCGGCTTCGCGCGTATCGAGGGCATGCCGGTCGGCATCCTCGCCAACAACGGCATCCTGTTCTCGGAATCGGCGCTCAAGGGGGCGCATTTCATCGAGCTCTGCTGCCAGCGGCGCGTTCCACTCTTGTTCCTGCAGAACATCACCGGCTTCATGGTGGGCCGCCGCTACGAGAACGAGGGCATCGCGAAGCACGGCGCGAAGATGGTGACCGCGGTCGCCTGCGCGCAGGTGCCGAAGTTCACCGTGATCGTCGGCGGCAGCTTCGGTGCCGGCAACTACGGCATGTGTGGCCGCGCCTACTCACCGCGCTTCCTGTGGATGTGGCCGAATGCGCGCATCGGCGTGATGGGCGGCGAGCAGGCGGCGAGCGTGCTGGCGCGCGTGCGCCGCGACGCCATCGAGGCGCGCGGCGAGGGCTGGAGCGCCGACGACGAGGCGGTCTTCACCGCACCGATCCGCGCCCAGTATGAAACCCAGGGGCACCCGTACTACGCGACCGCGCGGCTCTGGGACGACGGCATCATCGACCCCGCGGATACCCGCCGCGTGCTCGCCCTCGGCCTCGCCGCGGCGGCGAATGCGCCTGTGCCGGAGACACGCTTCGGCGTGTTCCGCATGTGAGCGCCACCGCGCCGACGGTCGTCGACGTCCAGGCCGGGGTGGCGCGGCTGTGGCTCGATCGGCCCGAGGTCCGCAACGCGTTCGACGAGCGGCTGATCCGGGAGGTCACGCAGGTGATCGAAGCGCTCGGTCGCGATCCGGCCGTCCGGGTCGTCGTCATCGGCGGCCGTGGCAGCGCGTTCTGCGCGGGGGCCGACCTCGACGGGATGTCGCGTGCCGCGCAGCTGCCGCCGGCCGCCAATCTCGCCGAGGCCACGCAGCTCGCGCAGATGTTCGCCGCGCTCGATGCCTGTCCGCGGCCGACGATCGCCCGGGTGCACGGCGCCTGCTTCGGCGGCGGCATCGGCCTGGTGGCCGCCTGCGATCTCGCTGTCGCAACGAGCGACGCGAAGTTCAGTTTCGCCGAAGTGCGCCTCGGACTGCTGCCGGCGACGATCGGGCCGTACGCGCTGCGCGCGATCGGCCATCGCGCCGCGAGTCGCTACATGCTGACCGCCGAGACCTTCGACGGTGTCGTTGCGGCGCAGCTCGGGCTCGTCAATCGGGCCGTGGCGACCGAGGTACTGGATGCGACGGTCGATGGGCTGGTGGCCTCGCTGCTCGAGGGCGGTCCCCTGGCACAGGCCGCGGTGAAGCGTCTGCTGCGCGATCTGGCGGGGCGGGCAATCGACACCTCAGTCGTGAGCGACAGCGCGCGCAGGATCGCCGAGGCACGCGCCTCGGACGAGGGCCGCGAAGGCCTGCGCGCCAGACGCGAGCAGCGCGCGCCGGCGTGGTCGCCGCGCCGGCGCGGCGACGGCGAGTCATCGTCGTGACGCTGCCGCGGCGGCTGTTGATCGCGAACCGCGGCGAGATCGCCTGTCGCATCGCGCGCACCGCGCGCCGGCTCGGCATCGAGACGGTCGCCGTGTACTCGGACGCCGACGCGGGCGCGCTGCACGTTGCGACTTGCGACCGCGCGCTGCGGATCGGCGGGGCAGCGCCCGCCGACAGCTACCTGAAGATCGACGCATTGGTGGCGGCGGCGCGCGACAGCGACGCCGACGCGGTCCATCCCGGCTACGGCTTTCTTTCGGAGAATGCGGCGTTCGCCGAGGCCTGTGGCGACGCCGGACGGGTATTCATCGGTCCGCCCGCGGCGGCGATCCGCGCGATGGGATCGAAATCCGCGGCGAAAGCCCTGATGGCGCACGCCGGTGTGCCACTGACGCCGGGTTACCACGGCGAGCGACAGGAGCCGGATCTGCTGCAGGAGGAAGCCGACCGGATCGGCTATCCGCTGCTGATCAAGGCCAGTGCGGGCGGCGGCGGCAAGGGCATGCGCCGCGTCGAGCGGCGCGACGCTTTCGCCGCGGCGCTCGCGTCCTGCCAGCGCGAGGCCGGCGCCGCGTTCGGCGACTCGCGGGTTCTGCTCGAGCGCTACGTGCTCCAGCCGCGGCACATCGAGGTGCAGGTGTTTGCCGACGCACACGGCCACTGCCTGCACCTGTTCGAGCGCGACTGCTCGGTGCAGCGGCGGCATCAGAAGGTGCTGGAGGAGTCGCCCGCACCGGGGATGACCGAGTCGCGTCGTGCCGCGATGGGCCGCGCGGCGGTCGACGCCGCCCGGGCGGTCGGCTACGTCGGCGCCGGCACGGTAGAGTTCATCGTCGCGCCGGGCGGCGAGTTCTTCTTCATGGAAATGAACACGCGCCTGCAGGTCGAGCATCCGGTGACCGAGATGATCACCGGGCAGGACCTGGTCGAGTGGCAGCTGCGCGTGGCCGGCGGCGAACCGCTGCCGCTCGCGCAGGAAGCGCTGGCCATCGACGGACACGCGATCGAGGCGCGGATCTATGCCGAGGACCCGCAGCACGGCTTCCTGCCGTCGACCGGCCGCCTTGCGCACGTGGCGTTCCCGCAGGCCTCCGCCCGCGTGCGTGTCGACGCCGGGGTGGCCTCGGGCAGCGTGGTGACGCCGTACTACGACGCGATGCTCGCCAAGCTGATCGTTCACGATCGCACGCGCGAGGCGGCGCGTGCGCGACTCGAACTCGCGCTGGGTGAATGCCGGATCGTCGGAGTGGCGACCAACGTCGCCTTCCTGCAGCGACTGGTGGCGTCGCCGTCCTTCGTCTCCGCCGCGCTCGACACCGCGCTGATCGAGCGCGAGCAGGCGACCCTGTTCGCGCCGGACGCAGCGCCGCCACGGGACGCGTGGTTGACGGCGACGCTGGCCTGGCTCGTCCATGCGGCGCAGGGTCGCTTCGATCAAGTGCCCGCCGCGAGCGCGTACCCGGGCTCCTCGGATTCGCCGTGGGGCCGCCGGGACGGCTGGCGCCTCAGCGGTGCGGCGACGCGTCGACTGTCACTGCACTGCGGCGAGTACGCCGCCATCGTGGAGGTCCGTTGGGGCGCCGCCGGCTGGGATCTGCTGCTGGATGAGGTGCTCGTCCACGGCCGGGCACGCTTCCTCGATCCGACGACCCTGGAAATCGACCTGGACGGGGCGCGCAGCCTTGCCACCGTCGTGACAGACGGCGCGACGCTGCAGGTGTTCCGCGGCGGCGCACGTCATGCCATCTCGATGCTCGACCCCTATCGGTTGTCGGGCGACAGGCCGGGTGCAGGTTTGGCCGTCGAGGGGTCGCTGCGCGCGCCGATGCCGGGCCGCGTGGTCAGCCTGCTGGCCGCGCCCGGTCGCGAGGTCGCGCGCGGTGCAGCGCTGCTGGTGCTCGAGGCGATGAAAATGGAACACACGATTGTCGCGCCGTCGGCGGGCCGGGTCGAGGCCTTTCGAGTTGCTGCAGGTGACCAGGTCGGCGAAGGCGACGAACTGCTGAACTTCCATCCCGCCGCCGACTGAGCTCCCGGTCCGCCGAACTCAAAACCCGCGCACCCGCGGGTCCGCCGGCTCAGACCCGTGGCGCCGTTGCGCCGAGGAACTTCGCGACCAGGTTGGCCCAGGCCTCGGGCTGCTGGTCGACGATATCGACGCCACCGCCGGCCAATTCGGCGTACTCGAAATCCGGCCGCATCTTGCGCGCGCGCTGGGCGTGTTCGTAGATCTGGTCGCCGGTGTTGGTCAGCAGCAGCGTGGGCTGGGTCAGACGCCGCGTACATGTGGAAGCGTGACTGGAACGAGCGCGCGAGGTGGCTGCCGTCGCGACGGGTCGTGGGGTGAACTGCGCGTTCGCCGGTCATTCATGGGCGGTTCTCCCGGTCAGCCGACGTCGGCTTGTTTCGCGAGCGTGGCGAAATCGTAGTGCCGGGCGTGCGGTGCGCCGGCCACCCGTGCCACGAGCGCATTGCGCTCGCGCTCGAGTTCGCGGGCGAGTTCGCCGTCCGGCACCAGGTCCGACAGGGCCTTGCGATCGATCAGCTGCTTCTGCTCGAGCAGGTGCTCGAGCACGGTGACGCGATCGCGCAGGATCCACAGCTCCGCGAGCAGCTCGGTGTTCATGCGAACGACGTCGTCCAGTTCCACCTGCCCGAGATACGGGCGCTCGGGACGGTCTACGGTGCGTGACATGGTGGCGGGTCTCCCTGGGTCGGATGCGGGCAGGGGCCTCAGGCGGGCTTGCGGCCGCGTGTGATCCAGGGATAGCCACGCGCCTCGAGGGCATACTCCTCTACGTCGACGAAGCCGGCCTCGCGCATCATCTGCGGCAGGCTCGCCATGGCGGCAGCCGAGAAGAACGGCTCGGCGCGGTTGTCGGTGTCCCAGTCGAGCACGACCGCCTGCATCGGGCTGACCCCGCGGAACGGCGGCGGGTCGCTGATGATCATCTCGCCGTTCGGGCCGAGGATGCGGAACATCTCCTTCATCATCGCCGCGCTGACCGCCGGCGGCATCTCGTGGTGCACCGCGTAGCTGATCACGGCATCGATGCTGCCATCGGCTTCGGCGACCCGCGTGGCGTCTTCCTGGCGGAAGGTGATGCCGAGCCCCATCATCTCGCTCACGAAGTGGCCGTTCTTCAGCTGCGACGCCGACAGGTCGCCGCCGATCAGCTCGGCCTGCGGGAACAACTGCCGGGCAACGCCCAGCGTGGTCGCGCCCCCGCAGCCGGCTTCATAGATGCGCTTGAAATCGCGGCGCCGGAACTCGGAGAGCACGTTCTTGCGCTGTGAGCGGATGTCACAGTTGACGTCGACCGCGGCAAAGCCACCGTGCGCGAACACATAGGGGCCGATGCCAGCCATGAACATCGGCATGGCGAGGTCATAGCCATCCCAGCCGCCCGGTTCGAGATGCCACTCGACGCCGTCGTACCAGCGCGGCATCGGCAGGTTCGGGTCCAGCTTCAGGCGTGTCTCGTCCTTCGGTTTGCGCGTTTCGACCGCGGACTCCCATTCCTTGCGTCGGGCCTCGACGGCCGGGATCGCGCGCAGGAAATTCTCCTCGGCGACGAAACGCTGGTAGAAGCGGTTGAAGCGATAGGCCTTGGAGCGCTCGACGACGTCGCGGGCGCGATCGAGCCGCTCGCGCCAGACATGCGGGCGCACGTCCGTCTTGAATTCCTCGGTCAGGGCGCCGGCCTCGGGTTGCGCGGCGAAGTCGGCCTCGGCCTGGTCGCGCAGCGCGGAGCTCGAGAACTGCTGCAGGGAGCCGAGGAACTGCAGGCCCGAACGCCCGCGTTGCTGGAGAGTGATCATCGCTTGCCTCCTTTGGCATCGAGTTCGTCCCAGAATCGGCGCAACGCCTCGTTGAACTCCGCCGGCGCCTCGATCGGCAGCAGCCGACCGGCACCGGGAAGCACGACGACGCGCGCGTCGGGGAATTGCTTTGCGGTCTGCGCCGCCATCGCCGGCGTCAGCACCGTGTCGCCCTGGCCCACCGGGATCATCACCGGCAGCGCGAGCTGCGCCGGCAGCTGGCTGCGCGGGATGCGCTCGGCGGTGGTCAGGAAGGCGACGAACTGTTCGTAGGGCGTCTGCTCGAGCATCGTGCGATAGCGCGCGCGGGCGCTGAGCGAGGCGCCCGGTGCGACGATGTACTCGTTGAATCGGCGAAACAAGGTGTCCTTGCCCTCGATGACGACCGTACGCGCGTTCTCGGCGCGGTAGCGGATCCCTGCCGCGTCGGTGGCGCCGTCGTTGAACGCGGTGCTGATCAACACCAGCGAACGGCAGCGCGCGGGGCGCCGGGCGCAGGCGATTGCCGCGATCATGCCGCCACCGCTGAGGCCGACCACGTCGATCGCCTCACGCAGTTGCAGCGCGTCGAGGAACTCCAGCAGTTCGTCGGCGTAATAGTCGGAACTGACTTTCTCGAGCCGCATCGGCGACGAGAACCCCTGGCCGGAGAGGTCCGGGGCCAGCAGCCGGCGGCGACCGGCCAGGCCGTCGAGCTGGTCCAGCCAGGTACGCGAGTCCGTCAGCAGGGCATGCACGAACACCACTGGCGGTCCCTGGCCGGCCTCGCGGTAGAACACGGTGGCCTTGCTGAGCTCGACGCTGGCGGTGCGCACCGGGTCCGCCCCCGCCCCCGGCGCGGCGGCGAGCCCCGCGGCCGCCAGCAGGCCGGCGTACAGGGTGGGGGCAAGGAGGAGGCGGGGCTGGCGCATGGGAGAGGCGGGACCTCGGGGCACTCCTCGAAGTGTAGTCGAAGGTGTCGCCGCACTGCTCCGCCGCGGTTTCATCCGGTGACCCCGCCGGCCAGGCGCATCGTGCGGCCGGGGATGCCGCGCGTCGGCGCGCGCTACACTCTTTGCCCATCAGCGAGGTCAACCCATGGAATTCCAGCTTCGCCAGTCCGGCCGTGCCGGCATCGCGTTCCTCGCCGACCTCGCCGTGGCGTCCTCGCGCCTGCGACCGAAGATCGATGCCGAGCTGATCGCCCGCGGCCTCGATCAGGCCACGCTGGCCGACGACCTCGATCAGCGCCTGCGCCAGGTCGATGCCGCACTGGCCGGCTCGCCCACCGCGCGTGCGCTGGCCATCCTCAGCGAATTCAGCGGCGTCAACCACGGTCGCGTCGGCCAGGCGGCTTTCGACGAGATCCTGCCCGAACTCGAACCGACGCTGCGTGACCTGCAGACGCGCGGTCCGGCCACCCTCGAGGCGCGCCTCGGCGAGCGTCTGCCCGAGTACCAGACGCGCTGCTGGATCCACCGCACCACCGGCGGCTGGGACGGGCATCTGTACCAAGGGTTTGTGCACGGCGAGCTCGTGCATCGCGAGTACGTCGCCAAGAACTACCCGGGCGACATCTTCGCGCAGCGCCGCGAGGTGCTCAGCCTGCTGCCACGCCAGGACTATCGGCGAATCATGGAGTTCGGCACCAGCAGCGGCCATTACACGATGCAGCTCGCGAAGGTGTTCCCGCAGGCCGAGATCTGGGGCTGCGACCTGAGCGTGCGGATGCTCGAGCAGGCGCAGCGCGTGGCGAACGAGCACGGCTGGGCCTGGAAGCTGTTCCAGGTGGCCGCCGAGGACACCGGCTTCGAGGCTGCGTCGTTCGACCTGGTGACCTCGTACATCGTGATGCATGAGATTCCCGCGGAGATCGCGCGGGCGCAGATGCGCGAGGCGTTCCGGTTGCTGCGCCCCGGCGGCGACCTGCTGTTCACCGACGTCACGCAATATTCGGCGCTCGACAAGGCCGCGCAGCGCTGGGCCGAGTACGGCGCCGTGCACGGAGGTGAGCCGTTCTGGCGCGAGGCGGCGACGCTGGATCTCGCCGCGGCGGCGCGCGAGGCCGGATTCGTGGATGCGCGCTCGGAAGGGTTCCGCGGTGCGAAGTATCCCTGGGTCACCTACGGCCACAAACCCGGATGATCGGGCAATGAGCTTGGACCTGACCCCGAACGACACCGCGGTCCGTCGCGACCCGGCGGCGCAACTCGCACTGCTGCTGGCGAAGGAGCTGTGGGTGCTCAAGGATCGCCAGCTGGTGCTCGAGTCGGTGCTGACGCAGCAGGGTATTGCGGTGCGCGATCTCGTCGATCGCTACCAGCCCACTGCGGCGGACGCCGCGCTCATCGATGCGGCGCGCAAGCGCTTCGCCGCGGCCGTCGTCGCTGCGCTCGAGGCGCCGGGCGACCGTCGCTAGCGGCGACGGTCTCCGCACGACCGCGCGGTGTCCACGTCGATCCAGGGTGAACCCCGAGACCCGCGATCGCGGCCGCGCGTGGCGCTGGTCGGTGCGGGCCTGGTCGGCTCGGGCTGGGCCATTGTCTTTGCGCGTGCCGGTTGCGAAGTCGCGCTGTACGACGCCGAGCCTGACCAGCGGCAGCGCGCCATCGCGTGGGTCGATCGGCAGCTCGCCGACCTTCAGACCCAGGCGCTGATCGGCGAGCCGCCCGCGGCGATCGCCGCGCGGATCCACCCGGAATCATCGCTGCCGCAGGCGCTGGCCGGCGCCGAGTTCGTCCAGGAGAGCATCGTCGAGCGGCTGGACGTCAAGCAGCGGCTGTACGCCGACATGGATGCCGTGGCCGAACCCGCGACGATCCTCGCCAGTTCGACGTCGGCGTTCCCGACCTCGGCCATTGCCGACGGTCTCGCGGGCCGCGCGCGCTGCATCGTCGCGCATCCGGTGAATCCGCCGTACCTGGTGCCGCTGGTCGAGGTGTCCGGTGCACCATTCACCGCGCCGGAGACGGTCGAGCGCACGCTCACACTGATGCGCACGGTCGGTCAGGCGCCGATCCACGTGCGTCGCGAGATCCACGGATTCGTTCTGAACCGCCTGCAGTGGACCCTGCTCGCGGAAGCCTGCCGGCTGGTCGCCGACGGCATCGCGAGCGTCGACGACGTGGACGCCGCGATCCGCGATGGCCTCGGGCGGCGCTGGGCTTTCCTCGGGCCCTTCGAGGTCGGTGATCTGAACGCCCCCGGCGGTCTCGCCGACTATCTCGACCGCTTTGCGCCGACGATCGAAACGATCAATGCGCCGGCCGCAGGCGGGCCGTTCCGCCTCGAACCCGAACGTATCGCCGTGCTGCATGCGGCGCGCCGCGCGATGCTGCCGGAGCCGCAGCGCGCTGGACGAATGGCCTGGCGCGACCGGCGGCTGATGGCGCTCGCCCGGCATCTCGCCGAGGCGACGGCTGCGGAGCCGCCCGCCGCTGCCGCGGAACCCGACCGGCGTTGAACCCCGCCGGCGCTGCGAGGCGGCTCGCCGCGCAGCACCGTTTCACCGGGCCTTCTCCAACAGCGCACGTGCGGCCGCGGCGGTTTCCTGTGCCGACGCCACCGTTGGCACCGGCGGCGCGACGCTCGGCACCGGCTTGACCCAGTTCGGTGTGCCGGTGGTCGGGGGTGGCAGCGGCGTCGTGGCCATCGGGTCGACGCCCGACGTCGCACCCGCGCCTGGCTTCGATGCGCTGGCGGTGGGGGTCGCCGCAACGACCGTCGTTGGCGTTGCCGCGGTTGCGGCGGCCGGCGCGCCGACCGCTGCGTTTCCAGCCGCGCCGCCTGCGGAGCCAGCGGGTGTGCTGCCAGTGCCCGGAATGGTGACCGGAACGTCGGTCTTCAGCGCCGCTTCCTCCGCGCGCTTCGTCATCACGATGATGCTGATGCGGCGGTTGATCGCCGCGCGCGGCTGCGCCTTGTCGAACAGCACGGCCGAGGACAGCCCGACGACGCGCGCCACCTTGTCCGCGCCGAGGCCGCCGGCCTCGAGCGCCCGCCGCGCCGCGTTGGCGCGGTCCGCCGAGAGTTCCCAGTTCGTATAGCCGTTGCGCGCCGAGTACGGCGTGGTGTCGGTGTGGCCCGTGAGACTGATGCGGTTCGGCACCGACGACAGATAGGGCGAGAGTTCGCGCAGGATCTGGTCGGTGTAGTTCTTGAGCGACGAGCTGCCGAGATCGAACATCGCGCGGTTCTGTGCGTCGACGATCTGGATCCGCAGGCCCTCGGGCGTGATGTCGAGCAGCAGTTGGTCCTTGAAAGGCGCGAGCGCCTGGCTCTTGTCGATCGCCTCCTTCAGGTCCGCCATCAGCGAGTCGAGCTGCTGGCGCTCCGCTGCCTCGGCGATCTTCTGCGCCTCGGTCGCGTTCACCTGTGCCTGCCCGGTCGCGCCGATCTGCGCCACCGGCCCGCCGATGTCTGGGGTCTGCGAATAGGTGCGCGGTGCATCGAGTCCGCCGCGCAGGTTGATCGGGCTGGTGCTGGCGCCGCCCGGGCCGGCCTGGCCCGGCGCCGGCTTCGGCGCCTTGCCCGGTTCCATGCTCGGGTTCTGGAAATAGTCGAACAGGGCCGCGCGCTGCTCCTTCGACACGGTCGAGACCAGCCACATCACCATGAAGAAGGCCATCATCGCGGTAACGAAGTCGGCGTACGCGACCTTCCAGGCGCCCCCGTGGTGTCCGCCGGCGACGATCTTCTTGCGCTTGATGATGATGGGCCGCCGATCTCCGGCCGCTGCGGGGGGGGTCGCCATGCGAAGCCTGCGCCGCGATCCTTACTTGCCGGCGGCCGGCGGCTTGCCCTTGAGATGATTCTCCAGGTCGCCAAACGTCGGACGGATGTCGCTGAACAGCAGTTTGCGGGCGAACTCGACCGCGACCTGCGGTGGATAGCCACGCACGCTCGCGACCAGCGCCATCTTGACGACTTCGAAGGCCTTGCCCTCCTCATGCGCGCGACCTTCCATCGCGGCCGCGATCGGGCCGACGAAACCGTAGGCGACGAGGATGCCGAGAAACGTGCCGACCAGGGCCGCGCCGACCTTCGCGCCGATCGTCGCCGTGTCGGCGCCCTCGATCGCCGCCATCGTGTTCACGATGCCCAGCACCGCTGCGACGATGCCGAAGCCAGGCAAGGCGTCCGCGACCTTCTGCACCGCGTGTGCGGGCTCCGCCGCTTCCTTGTGATGCGTCTCGAGCTCGTACTCGAGCAGGCTCTCGAGTTCGTTCGGATCCAGGTTGCCGCCGACCATCAGGCGCAGGCAGTCGGTGATGAACTCGATCATGTGGTGGTCGGCGAGGATGCTCGGGTACTTCGAGAACACCGCGCTCTTCGCGGGGTCCTCGATGTCCGCCTCGATGGCGAGCAGGCCTTCCTTGCGCGACTTCACCAGCAGGTCGTAGACCAGCTTGAGCAGGTCGACATAATCATTGCGTTCGTAGCGCGGCTTCTTGAACAGGCCGATCGCATTGGCGAACGAACTCTTGACGACCTTCAACGGGTTGCTGGTCATGAACGCGCCGAGCGCCGCGCCGATGATCACGATGATTTCCGAGGGGTGCCAGAGCAGCAGCAGGCTGCCGCCTTCCATCATGAAGCCACCCAGCACGCAAACCAGGACGACGACGGAGCCGATCAAGGCAAACATGGGGCGCGCGCGACCTCGGGAAAGAGTGGTTCCGGTTCGCTTAGCTATCGGCTGCCGCGGAACTGCCTTGAGTGGGCCAGGCCGCCGGCCCGACGCGCCCGCCGGGCGGCAAGGCATTGCCGCCACGAGGCCCGCGGACCACAATCGCCCTGCGGTCCGGCCGTCACGGTCGCGCCGCCCCACCCGGGCCGTCCGGGGTGTGGACGTCCGGGGTGTGGACGTCCGGGGTTTGGAAGTGTCCAGGGAGAGGCGCCGTGTTCGATCTGTCCGTGTGGTTGTCGGGCCTGGTGGCGCTGCTCGGCGCGGCCTTCCTGACCTGGCTGCTGTCGGTCGCCCAACGCAACGTCGCGATCGTCGACAGTCTCTGGTCGTTGATGTTCCTGCTGGCTGCCCTGGCCTATGCCTGGGTCGCGCCGTCCTGGGACGCTCCGGTCGGGGGCCTTGTCGGGGGCGCGCAGGTCGCGGCGCCGGGCACGGTGGAGCGGCGCGAACTCGTGGTGGTGCTGGTCGCCGTCTGGGCGCTGCGACTCGCGGTCTACATCACGGCGCGCAACTGGGGCCACGCCGAGGACTTCCGCTACCAGGCGATCCGTCGACGCAACGACCCCGGCTTCACCTTCAAGAGTCTGTACCTGGTGTTCGGCCTGCAGGCCCTGCTGGCCTGGGTCATTTCGTTGCCGCTGCTCGGAGCGATTCTCGGGATCCGGCCCCTCGGCCTGCTCGACCTCGCCGGCGTCGCGTTATGGCTGGTCGGGCTGGTGTTCGAGGCGGGAGGCGACTGGCAGCTCGCGCAGTTCAAGAAGGACCCGGCGAACCGCGGCAAGGTCATGGACCGAGGCTTCTGGCGCTATACCCGCCACCCCAACTACTTCGGCGACTTCTGTGTCTGGTGGGGGTTCTACCTGATTGCCGTGTCCGCGGGCACCTGGTGGAGCTTCCCCGGGCCGCTGCTGATGTCGGTACTGCTGATGAAGGTGTCGGGCGTAGCGCTGCTCGAGAAGAGCATCGGCAAGCGCCGCCCGGGCTATGAGGAGTACGTGCGGCGCACCAACGCGTTCTTCCCGGGGCCGCGCAAAGCCTGAGCCCGCCGCGTTGCATCCACGCTGACGCTGTCATCCTGACCGATCGAGCGAAGACACTGGCACCAGGCGGCGCGGGCTCGCGGGATGTGGGCCTCCGGGCGGGGACGGCCGCAAGTACATCCCTGTAGGCCTCGGGGCCCGCCATCCATGGCGGGCCACGCCCCGCCCGAAGGCCCACACTCCGCAATCCCGCACCGCCCCACCGGTGTCAGCGGTCGTTTGCGCGAGAAGGCGGCAACTTGAACGGCCGCGTAGGAGTGGAAGAACGCTCAGCCCGTGCGTTGCAGTCATTGCGCGGACTCTTGAACTCTCGACGAGCAGGCTGTGCACGATGCTTCTCTTCATCTTGGCCAACGCTGGCAGCGAAGCGACTCGAGCGCTACGACTGATGAATCAGGGGAGCGCTTGCTCGAGAGGATCTCGCGCGCGGCGTAGCGCGCCATGGATGGCGCGCTCCGAGGCCCGGCGCGCCCACTACACAGAGTGGGCGATGAGGCCAACCGCGCGCCGCGGAACGCCGCGGCTGTGAGCCTGGAACGTTGTACTTGTGGCCGTCCGCGCGCGAGATCCTCTCGAGCAAGCGCTCCCCGGCTGCGCCGCCGTTCAGCTCCAGTCCGTATCGCTATTAGCCACGACCCGCGTCGGGTAAGCGGCATCGTGAGCAGGCGCTAGCTCTCGGCTGACTCCGCCGAGCGCGACGCGCGCTTGCGGTCGTGTTCCTTGAGGTAACGCTTGCGCAGGCGAATCGACTCCGGCGTCACCTCGACGAGTTCGTCCTCGTTGATGAACTCCACTGCGTATTCGAGCGTCACCTTGATCGGCGGCACCAGCAGCAGCGCGTCGTCCTTGCCGGCGGCGCGCACGTTGGTCAGCTTCTTCTCGCGGATCGGATTGACGACGAGGTCGTTGTCGCGGCTGTGGATGCCGATGACCATGCCTTCGTAGACCTTGCTGCCGTGCTCGACGAACAGCCGCCCGCGCTCCTGCAGCGTGAACAGCGAATAGGCGACCGCCTCGCCGTTCTCGTTGCTGATCAGCACGCCGTTGTGGCGCTCCGGGATTTCGCCCTTGACGACGTCGTAGCCGTCGAAGATGTGGCTGATGAGCCCGGTGCCGCGGGTCATGGTCATGAAGTCGCCCTGGAAGCCGATCAGGCCGCGCGCCGGGATGCGGTACTCGAGCCGCACACGGCCCTGGCCGCGGCCGGTGGGATCGCCCTCGATGACCATGTCGACGAGTTCGCCGCGCCGGATGCCCATCTCCGACATCACGCTGCCCTGGTGGCCCTCGTCGATGTCGATCGTGACGGCTTCGAACGGCTCGGTGACCACGCCGTCGACGACCCGCTTGAGCACCTGCGGCTTGCCGACCGCAACCTCGTAGCCCTCGCGGCGCATGTTCTCGACCAGGATCGTCAGGTGCAGCTCGCCGCGCCCGGAGACGCGAAAGATGTCGGCGTCGCCCGTTTCCTCGACGCGCAGCGCGACGTTGCTCTGCAGCTCGCGCATCAGTCGCTCGCGGATCTGGCGGCTGGTGACGAATTTGCCTTCGCGGCCCGCGAGTGGTGAGGTGTTCACCTGGAAGGTCATCGCGAGCGTCGGTTCGTCGACCTCGATCGGCGGCAGCGGCGCCGGGCTCTCCGGGTCGCAGACGGTGATGCCGATGTTGACGTCCTCGAGCCCCGTGATCGCGACGATATCTCCCGCCTGGGCCTCTTCTACTGGCTTGCGCTCCAGGCCGCGGAACGTCAGCACCTGCTGCACCTTGCCGGTGCCGCGGCTCTGGTCGCCCCACCACAGCGTGACGTTGCGGCCCGGCTTCAGCGTGCCGCGGCGGATGCGGCCGATGCCGATGCGGCCGACGTAGCTGTTGTAGTCCAGCGTCGAGATCTGCAGCTGCAGCGGCGCGTCGATGTCGAGCGCCGGCGCGGGCAGGCTCGACAGCACGGTGTCGAACAGCGCCGCCATGTCGGTCGCTGGCGTGCCGATGTCGCGGCTCGCCCAGCCCTGCAACGCCGAGGCGTAGATGATCGGGAAATCGAGCTGCGCGTCGGTGGCGCCGAGCTTGTCGAACAGCTCGAACGTGCGGTCGACGACCCAGTTGGGCCGCGAGCCCGGGCGGTCGACCTTGTTCACGACGACAATCGCCTTGAGGCCGAGCGCCAGCGCCTTGCGGGTGACGAAGCGCGTCTGCGGCATCGGTCCCTCGACCGCGTCGACCAGCAGCAGCACGCCGTCCACCATCGACAGCACGCGCTCGACCTCGCCGCCGAAGTCGGCATGGCCCGGGGTGTCGACGATGTTGATGCGCGTGCCCTGGTATTCGATCGCGCAGTTCTTGGCGAGGATCGTGATGCCACGCTCGCGTTCGATGTCGTTGGAATCCATGACGCGCTCGGCGATGCGCTCATGCGCGGCGAAGGTGCCGGACTGCTTCAGCAGGCAGTCGACCAGGGTGGTCTTGCCATGGTCGACGTGCGCGATGATCGCGATGTTGCGGATGGGGCGGGCGGTGGACATACGGGGCATCGCGGCGGGCAAAAAAGGCCGCGAAGCGTAACAGAGGCCACCCGGGGTTGCGACCGGCAACCGCGTTGCGCTTACAATCCGCTCGCACTCGACTGTGGTCGATCAACCCCAACCCACTCCTACCAGCATTCTTCACCCGATCAGGAGATCCCATCGATGTCGTTTTCACTACGGATGACGCGGGTTCCGGCCCTTGCCGGCACCCTGGCCCTCGCGACCCTCTCCCTCGCCGCCGCCGCCGCGAGCCAGGCGCAGGGCAGCAAGGAAGCCGAACAGGCGATCAAGTACCGCCAGGCCGCCTACACGGTGCTCTACAACAACTTCGGCCCCCTCGGCGCCATGGCCAGCGGCAAGATGCCGTACGACGCCAAGGCCTTCCAGCTGCGTGCCGACCGCGTGGCGTTCATGACCACGATCACCCCCGACGTGTTCCCGGCGGTGTCCAAGTCGGGTGCGCCGACCAAGGCGAAGCCGGAGATCTGGGACAACCAGCCCGAGTTCAACAAACTGATGAAGGACCTCACCGACAAGACGGCCGCCCTGGCCGTGGCCGCGAAGTCCAACAATCTCGACACCATCAAGCCCGCCTTCGGCGCTGCCGCCCAGGCCTGCAAGGCCTGCCACGACAAGTACAAGGCCGACTGACGACACGTGCAGACGGGATTCGTCGACCGCGAGGGCTTCCGCCTGCACTACGCAATGTCGGGGCGCAACCACGCCCCGCCGTTGCTGCTGCTGCATCCCCTGGGCGCCTCGATGGAAGTCTGGGCGCCCCAGTTGCCGCAGCTCGACCCCTACTTCCGGGTCATCCGCTATGACGTGCGCGGCCATGGCAAGTCGGAGCTGCCTGAGGGCACACCGTCGCCCAGGACCCTCGCCGACTATGCCGAGGACGCGCTGGCCGTGCTCGATGCCGCGCGCGCGCCGCGGGCGCACTGGGTCGGCCTATCCCTCGGCGGCCTCACGGCCATGTGGGCCGCCACCCGCCACGCTGGGCGCCTGCGCCGGCTGGTTCTCGCCAACACGGCCGCGCAGCTGCTGCCGGCGTCCGGCTGGGACGATCGCATCGCCGCGGCGCTGGCCCAGGGCATGGGGCCGATCGCCGCAGCGATGCCGGCCCGCTGGTTCACGGCGGGTTTCCGCGAGCGGGAACCCGAGGTCGTCGGCAGGATCATGGACCTGTTCCGCAGCACTTCCGCGCGCGGCTATGCCGAGGCCTGCGGTGCGCTGCGCGACGCGGACCTGCGCGACTCGATCGCCGCGATCCAGGCGCCGACGTTGGTGATCGCCGGCGCGCAGGACGTGGCAACGCCGGTCGAGCACGCGACGGCGATGATCGCCAGCATCCCGGGGTCGGACCTGCTGGTGCTCGACGCCTCCCACCTGTCGAACGTCGAGCAGCCGGAGGAGTTCGGTGTTGCGCTCGTCGACTTCCTGCGGGACTGACGCGCCGATCATGTCGGTGGAACCCATCGCGCCGGAGGCCGTCGAGGCGGCGCCTTACCTGCCGTTCTGGATCGGCGGCGAGATCCTGGGCCGGGTGCGTCGCGACCTCGGTCCAGCGCTGCTCGAGGCGGGTGCCGTGGAAGAGGCCGAAGTGGGCCTGCGGCTGCGCGACGACGGGTTCTCCGGGCCGCGCCGCAGCCGCCTGCTGCAGGGCCTGGCGGTGCAGCTGCGCAACGCGGGCCTGATCGCCGACTGGCGCAACGAACTGTGCTCGGTGCTGGGCAGCAGCGGCGTCGAACTCGCCCGCTGCGAG
Source organism: Pseudomonadota bacterium (assembly GCA_043748075.1). Lineage (GTDB taxonomy): Bacteria > Pseudomonadota > Gammaproteobacteria > Steroidobacterales > Steroidobacteraceae > UBA964. The sequence goes on along the minus strand of JAYTNX010000144.1, from coordinate 11,792 downwards.
CGCGGCGCGTTTCGCACGCTGGGGATCCAGAACCGCGCCGTGCATGTCAACGGCTACCGCGCCGATGGGCGGATCTGGGTCGCACGCCGCAGTCAGCTCAAGCGCGCCGATCCCGGCATGCTCGACAACGTCGCCGCCGGCGGCGTCAGCGCGGGCGAGACCCTGCGTGCCTGCGCGATGCGCGAACTCTGGGAGGAAGCCGGGGTGCCGCGCGAGCTCGCGACCCGGGTGGACTTCCCCGGCATGAGCATTCGCTCGGTGCGTGAGACGCGTTTTGGCCTGCACGACGAGCTGGTGATTGTCGCCGACGTGCTGCTGCCGGCGGGTTTCGTGCCGCTGGGCCGCGATGGCGAGGTCGAGCATTTCCGGTGCCTGACGCGCGACGAGGTCGAGCTGTCGCTGGAGCGCCGCGAGTTCACCGTCGAGGCGGCGCTGTCAATGCGCGAGTTCCTCGAGCGCACCGCCGTCGGCGTCTGAGTTCGCGAGCGCGTGCAGCGCATCGCCGGTCACGCGATGCGGGATCCAGTCTCCCAGCCCGAGCGCGCCGAGGCTGCGATAGAAGCGCAGCGCGGGTTGGTTCCAGTCGAGCACGGCCCATTCGAAGCGCGCGAGGTCTTCGCGAATGCAGCGCTGCGCGAGCCGTACGAGCAGGGCGCGGCCGATGCCGCGGCCGCGATGCTCGGGGCGCACGAACAGGTCTTCGAGATACAGGCCGTGCCGACCGCGGAAGGTCGAGAAGTTGTAGAACCAGAGCGCGAAGCCCGCGGTCACCGGTTCGACACCCGCGGCACTCCATCGCGCGATTTCGCAGAACACCCGCGGCTGCGTGCCGAACAGCGCTTGCCGGAGCATCGCCTCGTCGGCATCGACCTCGTCGAGCAACTTCTCGTAGCGCGCGAGGTCGCGGATCAGTGCCATCACGTCGGGCGCGTCGCTGGGCACGGCGGCGCGGATTTCCAGCATCACGGGCAGCTCGATGCGCAGCGTGTCTCGGAGTCGACACACGCTGAGGCGGCGGCGTTGCTGGTGGCCGCATCGGTGCTTCGATAGGCACCCGCGCGGCACTGATTGCCGCTTTCGCGGCAATAGTCGAGGCAGGATGAGCCGCCGGCGGGGCTTCCCGCGCCCTGGCGTCGCAATGCGTCCCGCAGCCGTGCGATCTCCTCGTTGCCTCGGCGGTAGTCGTCATTGCCGCTGTTGGCAATGCGGGGCCAGACCGCGACCTCGTGGAGGATCGCGCCAGCGTCTTCGCGCCGCGCGAGTGCGCGCGCCGCCGCGTCGAGTGCCTCGAGCCCGTCCGGCAGTCCATCGGCACGCAGGGTCAGGCGCGCTGCGGACGCCGCGGGCGCCGCGCCGCCCGGAGCGGCAGGCAAACAGGCCGCCGGTGTGAGCAACAGTGCGACACACAGCGCGCGGGCTGGAGCAAGACGGAGCAGTTGGCGCACGGTTTGACCCTGCAGCGGCGTGACGATCGCCCCGGCGTCGATCTTGCCTGATCGCCACTGCGGAACGCCGATTCCATCGTCGCGAGATTGAGTCAACACCGCTGGACGGCTTTCATTTTGCAGTGCAAGAAGCGAAACTCAAACGGTTGTTGAACGTCATTCCGAGGAGTCGAGATTCATGCAGATCAAGGGCAGTACGGTCGTGGTCACCGGCGGTGGGCGCGGCATCGGGCGCGAGCTCGCCAGGAGTTTCGCGGCGCGCGGTGCCGATATCGCGGCGCTCGATCTCCACCAGGTCGATCTCGACGAGACCGCGAAGCAGTGCGCGGCGCTCGGCGTGACGGCGCGCGGCTATCTCGCGAACGTGACGAAGGAAGGCGAGGTGATCGCCGCGATGGATGCCATCGTGCGCGACTTCGGCCGCCTCGACGTGATCGTCAACAACGCCGGCATCGTCAAGGACGGGCTGCTGATCAAGGTCAAGGACGGCCAGGTGACGGGCAAGATGGGCCTCGACCAGTGGCAACCGGTCATCGACATCAACCTGACGGGCGTCTTCCTCTGCGGCCGCGAGGCGGCCGAACGGATGGTCGAGAGCGGCCAGGGTGGCGTGATCATCAACATCTCGAGCGTCTCGCGTCACGGCAACCCGGGCCAGACGAACTACTCCGCCACCAAGGCCGGCGTCGCGGCCATGGCCGAGGTCTGGGCCAAGGAACTGGCCCGCTATGGCATCCGCACCGGTTCGATCGCGCCGGGTTACACCGCCACCGACATCCTCGCGGCCATGCGACCCGAGATGATCGAGAAGCTGACCTCCACGGTGCCGCTGCGGCGCCTCGGGTCCGTGGCCGAGATTGCCCACGCCGCGATCTTCATCGTCGAGAACGACTTCTTCACCGGCCGTTGCGTTGACGTGGACGGAGGCATGCGCATTTAATCGGCGCATGCACGTGTATCCCTCGCTCCGCGGCCGCGTCGTCCTCGTCACCGGCGCGGGCCGCGGCTTCGGCCGGCTGATGTGCCTCGCGCTGGCTGAACAGGGCGCGTTCGTGCTGGGCACCTCCGGCCGCAATCGGGCCGAACTCGACGCGACCGGCGCCGAAGTCGAGGTCGCGGCGCGTGCGGCGGGGCGCGGCGGCCGCTTCGTCGGCACGCTCGCCGACGTCTCGCGCGACGCGGACTGCGAGGCCACCGCGGCGCTCGCGCTGCGCACGTTCGGCCGCATCGATGCGCTGGTGAACAATGCCGCGCGCGGGCCCCTCGAGGCGAACGCCAACTATTTCCTCGACAAGCCGAAGTTCTGGGACACGCCCGCGACCGCCTATCGCACGATGGTCGAGACCAACCTGATCGGCGTGTTCCTGATGACTCGGGCGGTGGCGCCCGGGATGGTCGCGCGCGGCCTGGGTCGCATCGTCAACATTTCGACCTCGCATCCGACGATGGTGATGCAGGGTCTCGCGGCCTACGGCGCCACCAAGGCCGGCCTCGAGGCGAGCACCGTGTTGTGGGCGAAGGATCTCGAGGGTACCGGCGTGACGGCCAACGTGCTGCTGCCGGGCGGGCCCGCCGACACCGCGCTGATTCCCGGCGGCGTGATTGGTACGCGAGCCAAAGCGGACTTCGTTCCGGGCCGGGATCCGGTCGGTGACGAGGGACGGGTTGGCGGTATCCTGCCCGCAACCGTGATCGTGCCGCCGACACTCTGGCTCTGTGCCGACGACTCGGCCGCGTTCAACGGGCGTCGCATCGTCGGCAAGGACTGGGACCCGGCCCAGCCGCCAGAAATTGCCGCGGCGCGTGCGATGCAGCCGAAGCACGACGCGCCGCGGATCATGTAGCCTCCACGCGTGGAATGCGGCAAGCGTGTAACGGAGTAAACCTCGATGGCCATCGGTTCACGTCGATCGTTCCTGGTTTCTGGCTTGAGGCTGTCGGCGGCGGGTGTTGCCGTCGCCGCGCTCAGCGGCTGCGGCAGCAAGCCCGCAGCGAGCACAGCCTGCGCCGACCTCGCCAGCCTGCCCGCCTCCGAGCAGAGTCTGCGGCAGTCGATGAACTACGTTGAAAAGGCCCCGGACCCCGCCAAGAGCTGCGCCGGCTGTTCGTTCTTCACCGCAGGCGAGGGCGGCGCGGCCTGCGGCCGCTGCGAGATCTACAGCGGCGGTCCGGCCAACCCCGGCGGTCACTGCGACAGCTGGGCGGCCAAGCCCGCGTGAGTCCGGCAGGCGGCGTTCCCCCGTGGGTCTGAGAACGCCTCTGCAACGGCGAAGCGCTCGTTCGCGACGTTGCGTTGCGTGGACGTGGCGGGCGCTCGCGGTCGCTGCGCTGGTTCCCGCGGCGCTCGCCGCGGGGCCGGCGGCCGCCGACACCGCCGCGGCGGGCCCGGGCGCCACACTCGAACTGCTGGTACCGCCGACCGTCATGCACGGGATCGAGGGCATCAACTTCGATCTCGACGGCCACCTGCTCGGAGCCAGCATCCACGGCCAGTCGGTCTACCGGATCGACGTCCGCACCGGCCGTGTCTCGGTGGCCGTCGGGCCGCCGCACGGCGAGGCCGACGATGTCGCCGTCGGTCCCGCCGGCACGCCGGTGGCCGGCATCCTCGCCTGGACGGCGCAGGTCACGGGCGAGATCCGCATCCAGCGGCCGGGCGGCGTGCCCGAAGTCGCGATGCCGAACGTGCCGCGCGTCAACCCGATCGCCTTCCGCGCGGATGGACGGCTGTTCACGGCCCAGGTCGGCGCCGGCGAGGACAGCCTCTGGGAACTCGACCTCGTCAGCGGCCAGCCGCCGCGGCGCGTCGCCAGCGGGCGCGGCCGCCTCAACGGCTTCGGCTTCGGGCCGGACGGCCGCCTCTATACCCCGCAGTTCGGCACCGACCGCCTGGTTGCGATCGACGTCGACCGCGGTGAGTTCACCACCATCGCCCAGGGCGTGGGCTCGCCGGCCGCGGTCAAGGTTGCGCCGAACGGCGACGTCTACAGCGTCGACTACCTGCGTGGCGACTTGTGGCTCACGCCAGGGACCGGTGGCGGGTCGCGGGTTGTGGCGCAAGTGCGCGAACCCATCGACAGCCTGGCGATCGCGCCCGACGGCACGATCTATGTCAGCAACGTCGCCGACAGCAGCGTGGTCGCCATCGACCCGGTGCGCGGCCGCAGCCGCACCGTCGTGCATGGCGTGTTCAGCATCCCGCTCGGCATGGGCCTGGCGTCCCTCGATGGCGTACCGCGACTGATCGTCGCCGACCCGTTCGGCTATCGTTTCGTCGACCCGAAGCGCGGCACGGTCACGCGACCGCCGTGGGCCGCGAATCGCGGCGCGTCGTCGGCCGTGGTCGCGGACGAGCGTTCCATTGCTTTCAGCTGGGCGGGCGGGGCGGGCCGTGTTCGCCAGATCGATCGGGCCACCGACACCATCGTGGTCGACACTGCCGCTGTCGGCGCGCCGCGGGGAATCGCGCTGACGTCCCGCGGTGAGATGGTGGTTGCCGACGCGCGCGAGGGCCGACTCGTCCGCGTCACCGCGCAAGCCATCACCGCGCTCGCGACCGGGCTCGACGAGCCCGTCGCGGTGCTGCTCGAAAGCGATGGCGTCGCGCTGGTCGCCGAGGCGCGCGCGGGCCGCATTTCTCGGGTGGATCTTGCCGACGGCCGGCGCACCACGCTCGTGGAAGGCCTGCGCCGCCCGACCGGGCTTGCGCGGCTGCCGGATGGCAGACTGGTCGTCGTCGAGCCCGACCTCGGCCAGGTCCTCGCGATCGATCCGCAGTCGCAGGCACGGACGATCCTCGCGACGGGGCTGAGACTGTCTCTCGACGGACTGGACCTGCCGCGCAATACCAACGCCGGCGTGGTCGTCGATGGCGATGGCACGGTGTTCGTCGCCTGCGCCGGCGACAATTCGATCTACCGGATCGCCCCCGCGGGCGGCCGTCGCACACAGGGGAAGTCCCGATGATCCGATCCTTGATCGTCGCCGCGGCGATCGCTGCCGGCGCTGTGCCTGCGGTGTCGGCGCAGACCGCGCCCGTGGCCGGCGCCAATGCGCCGCCCGTTCCCGTGGTCGCGCAGCCGCCCCGGCTCGACACGAACGTGCTGTTCGCCAGGGACGTGCCGGTGGTGCCGATGGCCGAGTGGCTGATCGAGCAGAAGGGCGTCGGCGAACAGACCGGTGCGCGGGTGCTGATCGCGGCAGGTCCGGCAGAGCTCGGCCGCGCCCCGCCCGAGGCGTCGCGCTACGACTCGCAAACCTTTCGTTTTCCGACGGGCGACATCCGCGTGCTGCGCTTTCGCAAGGCCAGCGGCGGCGTGCTGCACCAGGTGACAACGGAGAAATCGATCTACGTCGTCCAGGGTTCGGCCGTCGTCGACGTCGCTGGGGTCGCGACCGACATTGCGGCGGGCGACGTGGTCAGCCTGCCCGGTGGCCTGCTGCGCAGCCGGCCCGGCAAGCCGGAGGACACGACCGTCGTCGCGTTCACGATGCGTGACGGCGCGGCGAATCCGCGTGCCATGGTCCTGCGCGGCCGGGACGCCCGGGCCGCGACGATCGCCGCGGGCAACGACAAGGCGGGCCTCGGCGGGACGAAGGTCAGCGTGCAGCGCTATCCGTTCAATGGCAATTCGATCCGCGTGGCGCGGCTCAGCGGTGCCGGTCGCACCTCGCCAGTGACGCCGCCCGTCGATGCGCTGATCTACCTGCTCGAAGGGCCGATGCAGATCACGATCGGCGACGAGGTCAAGACCGTGACCGCCGGCGACGCGCTGCGCGAAGAACTCGGCAAGCCGACCTGGTGGGACGTGCCGAAAAAGGGGGCGTTCATCGCCACCAACGGACCGCCACTGAACGCGCCGCCGGCTCGCTGAGTGAGATTCCGGCGGCCTTCCGCCGCCTGCCCGATCTTCCCGAGGGGGACGACGACAATGAAGATGAAAGCCTTCGGCATGGATGCGAACGCCCGTTCGGCCTGGACCGAGGTCGACATTCCGTTCACCGAGGTGACGCCGTTACACGCCGAGACGGCGAAGCAGGAGGGCGCCTACTGGGGCATCTCGATCAACCAACCCGGCGAGCCGATCGGCGGCGGCCCCGAGGAAATGCACCTGACGAACCAGCCGCGCATGGTCTGGGCGATGTCCGGGCACCTGGACAACACGCTGCAGAGCGGCGAGGTGCGGCGCTCCGGCATGGGCGAGGGTGTGTATGTGCACGGACGCGCGCTGCATCACTCATCGTTCGCGCGCAGCCGGGAGCCCGTGATCACGCTCAGCCTCACCTTCCCCGGCACCGTGTTCTACGAGATCAAGAAGTAGGAGCCGGCCATGAAGTTCGTGAACATCGACGTCGACGAGCACGGCCATTCCTTTTTCCGCGACCTGGACCTGCCGCAGTACGGCACGGTGCAGCGCATCTCCTCGAAGAACCAGAACGTGCTGTATTGGCAGATGACGCTGTCTCGCCCCGGCCACTTCGTCGACTTCAGCACCGTACCCGACCTGCGCTTCGTCGCGGTGTTCTCCGGCCAGATGGAGATTACGGTCAGCAACGGCGACACCCGCCATTTCACCCGCGGCGACATGCTGACGATGTGGGATACCCGGGGCCAGGGGCACGTCACGCGGTTCGTGGGGCTCGAGCCCTGCCAGGCTCTGCACGTGGCGCTGCCCGACAAGGGCGAGTTTCGCTAGCGCCGCCACCGCACGGCCGTCCGGGTGAGGGTTTGGCAGCGGCCATGGACCGCATCGGCGCAGTCTGCTATAAAAGCTCTTATAAGATCCCTTAAATATATTAAGGGATCATATGGGACTCACTATGAGACTTCCTTTGCCGTCTCCAGTCGTGCGTGCACTGTCCCGCCTGGGGAAAGATCTGTCCCGCGCGCGCCGGCGTCGGTCATTGTCGCAGGCCTCCGCGGCAGAGCGCAGCGGCGTGTCCGTGGCGACCTTGAAGAGGCTCGAGAAGGGCGATCCGCGTGTCGGGATCGAACATCTCGCCCGGGTATTGCATTTGCTCGGTGAGATCGATCGGCTCGAGCGACTCCTGGACACCGGCGCCGATGCCGTCGGGCTCGTGTTGATGGATGAAAGGCTGCCACAACGGGTTCGACGAAAAGGAAGCGCGAGGGCGCTATGAACGCTCGCGCAGCGAGGCAAAACGCGCAGGTCTGCATCGGTAGCGCTGCCCTGCTCGCCGGAGAAATGGCGTTCGTCCGCGACGGCCGACGCGAATACTCCGTGTTCGCCTATGACCGTCAGTGGCTGGCGCACCCGGATCGCTTCGAAGTCTCGCCGGATCTGCCGCTGCGCGAAGGTCACGTGACCCGCCGCGCGCCATCGGCCGACGACTCTCCGTTTCCGTTTGCATTGGCCGACACCGAGCCGGACGCCTGGGGCAGGCGAATCGTCGATCGGGCTCACGCGAGGCGTCGCCAGCAGTCGCCGCAGCTGCCGCCGTTGTCCCGTTTCGACTACCTTGCGGCAGTCGACGATGTGAGTCGTGTGGGCGCGCTGCGGTTGCGCGATGCCGCTGGCCAATTCCTGCGCCCGGCAGATGTTGCGCGTGCAACGCGCATCGTCGATCTCGGCAAGATGTACGTCGCCGCGCGCGCGGTGGAACAGGGGACGGACACGGCTGACGACCTGCGATACCTACTGGGCAAGGCGACATCGCTGGGTGGCCTGCGCCCAAAGTGCACGCTGCGAGACGAAGACGGGTCGCTCGCACTGGCAAAGTTTCCAAGTGTCGGCGACGCGCGGTCCGTCACGCGCGGCGAGGTGCTGGCTCTGCAGCTCGCGAGGCGTGCAGGTCTCGACGTGGCGCCGGCCAGAATTGCAGTGATCGATGGCACGCCCATTGCGGTCATCCGCCGCTTCGACCGCGCGGAGGGCGACGCGCGTATTGCCTACCTTTCGGCCGGCTCGCTGCTGCAGGCGCGGCGCGACGAAGATCGCGCTTATACGGAGGTGGCCGACGCGCTGCGGCGCGTCAGCGCGAGCCCGCTCGAGGACGTGCGCGAACTGTGGTGCCGGCTGGTTTTCAACCTGCTCATCAGCAATGTGGACGACCATCTCTGGAACCTGGGTGCGCTGTACGCCGGAGGCGGGCAGTGGCGACTCGCGCCCGCCTTCGACCTGAACCCGTTTCCCGATCGACTTCGCGAGTCGAAGACCTGGCTTTCCGAGGAAAGCGGACCGATCACCTCGCTCCAGCAGCTGCTCGACGGTGCCGCGTACTTTGGACTGGATGTTGCCGATGCGCAGGAGATCGCTGCGCGCCAGGCCCGCGCCGTGGCGGCCTGGCGCGAGGTGGCAACGTCACAAGAAGTGGGGCTCGGCGAGCGTGAACTGGAAACGTTCGAGCCTGCGTTCGAGCACCGCGACGCGCAGGCTGCCCGCGCGCTCGGACGCTGATTCGATGCACGGGGCTCACATCGGCTGCGTTGCCTGTGCTGTCCACGTGGTGTTCGCGCAGCGATACGGGGGGCGATTGACCCGGCGCGGCAAGGGACGTCCGCCGCATCTGTTGTAGTATCGAAAGGACTTCGGGAATATCGGCTCAAAGAAGCCTCGATTTCAGTAGCGCAAAAGCAACGTCCGGGGGAGTACAGAGATGCGACTCGATCGACAATATGTCCGAACGGTGGCCCGCGTGGTCGCCCTGGTCGCTGCGTTGCCCGCAGCGGGTCCGCTATTCGCTCAGGACGAGGGCGACGGGCTGAAGCTCGAAGAGGTCACCGTCACCGCCCGCAAGGTAGAAGAAAACCTGATGACGGTGCCGATGGCCATTACCGCCATCACCGCCGCCGACCTCGAAGCGACCGGCGCCAAGCAGCTCACCGACATCATGATGGTGACGCCGAGCTTCTACTTCTCCAACCAGCAGGGCGCGTCCGGCCGCAATGACCGCACCGTCAATTCGCTGATTTTCCGCGGCCTGTTTCTCGACCGGAATTTCGGTCTGACCGCGGGCGGCCAGATGTTCGTCGACGGTGCGCCGGTGCTCGGCGCGATGCCACCGCCGCTGTCGGATGTCGAGCGAGTCGAGATCCTCAAGGGCCCGCAGAGCGCGTACTTCGGCCGGTCGGCGTTCGCCGGTGCCATCAGCTTTACGACCCGCGACCCTTCAGAGGAGTTCCGCGCCAAGTTGGCGCTGGAAGTGTCGACCTATGATTCGCACGACGCCAGTGCCTCGATCGAGGGGTCGATCGCGGAGACCCTCACCGGCCGGCTGTCCCTGCACAGTTTTGAGCGCGGTGGCTACTACCGCAACGCGGCCCTCGCCGGACAGCGGCTCGGTGAGCAGACCACCAACTCGGTATCCGGAACGCTGGTTTGGAAGCCGACCGATAGCCTCAAGGTGAAGACGTTCGGGGCCTGGTACGTCGACAGCGACGGCGCGCCGGCGCAGGGCGCGCTGCTGCAGGACAACTTCAACGGGCGACCGCAGGCCGACGGCAGCTGCCCGTCGTTCGCGCAGCTGCCGGCGGGTACGCTGAGCGCGGGAAACCCGAATGGCGTGCTCGTGCCGATGGCGGGCACACCGCAAGTCGCGCGTCCGCTGTTCGGCTACTACTGTGGCACGATTCCCACCGTTGACCAATTGCCCGGCAACGTATTTTCGGCCGACTACGACCTCAGCGCACCGGCGACCTTCAACGCGCTCTTCAATGGTCCGGCGAGCTGGTACACGTTCGACCCGGGCTTCAGGAAGCAGGGTGGCCTGCGACGTGAGGCGGGCCAGGGTACGGTTCGCGTCGACTGGGATTTCCTCGGCGGCTACACGCTGACGTCCCTCAGCGCCTATCACCGCGACCAGTATCAGACGATCCTCGACCTCAACTACCGCAGCGGACGCGACCGGGCGAACCCGTTCTACTCCGCCGCGACCGCGGCAACGCGGGTGCCGTGGCTGCAGGCCATCCTGCTCTCTCAGAGCCTGCTGCACGACTGGAGCCAGGAACTGCGGATAACTTCGCCGCAGGAAAAGCGTCTGCGCGGCACGCTGGGCGTCAACTATTTCGACGGCTACAGTCGTGGCGGCACGGTGGTGGGAATCCTGCCCACGGGGGCATCATTCACGGCACAGGTGACTGAACAGACCAGCAAGACTCCCGCCATCTTCGGCGCGGTCTATTTCGACATCCTCGAGAACGTCACGATCAGCGCCGAAGCCCGCTCCCAGGAGGACAAGATTCACCTCCAGCCGCTGGCGGTCCCCGCGGCAGGTTTGCCGCCGACCGGCGTGGCCGCATTGCCGCTCGATGCCAAGTTCACGAGCTTCTCGCCTCGCGTGTCGATCGATTGGAAGTACGCACCGGACTCGATCCTGTATGCGTTGTTCTCGCGCGGCACGCGTCCGGGCGGATTCAATGCGGGCTACCAGACCTTGCCGGCGGCGGCCATTGCCGAGCTCGTTGCCAAGGTGCCCGACGGCCAGCTCGCCTACGAAGAAGAAGAACTCGAGAACTACGAGATCGGCGTCAAGTCCACCTGGCTTGAGGGCCGTGCGCGAACGGCGCTCACGCTCTACAAGGACAAGTGGAAGAATGGTCAGGTCGGTACCACCGTGCCGCTGGCGGTCATCAACAACCTGGTCACCGTCACGACCAACCAGGGTGTCGTGGACCTGGACGGCATCGAGTTCGAGGGCAAGTTCGCCGTCTCGCGATCGTTCTCGGTCGGTGCGACCTACGCGTTGAACAAGTCCGAGATCAAGTCGTACGGGAATTCGCCGGGCGGTGTCGCCGGAAGCTGCGCCGACTGCAACAACATTTACGGCAGCTTCGCTGGCGTGATCGGTCGTCCGCTGCCGGTGGTGCCGAAAACGACGTGGACGGTGAACGCCGAGTTCGAGGCGCCCTTGCGGGACGACCTCAGTTGGTACGCGCGTGCGGACTACATGTCCCAGGGTGAGAAGTACACCGACTTTTCGGAGGTTGCCCAGGTCGGTGCGCGCAAGAATCTCAACGCGCGTGTCGGTCTGCGTGGGGGCAATTGGACGGCCGAGGTATTCGGCACCAACCTGACGGACGACAAGACGATGATATCGGCGCTGGGCGGCATCGACGTCTTCACGTTCCTGGTTGCGCCGACCAAGAACTCGATCCGCATCTCGCCACCAATTCCGCAGTCATTCGGCATCCGCGGTTCCTACTCCTTCGGAGGAAGCAACTAGCGTTCGCGCCGAACGTTCACTGGACGACCGAAAAGGGCCGGGCAGAAATGTCCCGGCCCTTTTTCGTGTGCGCCCGGCAGGGCGCACCTTCTTGGAGGTGAAAGTCCTCTATGGACCTGACACGGGGAACCATTAGCTGCACGGCAAGGGCGGCCCGGGCGACTG
>JAYTNX010000143.1:0-8646 GCA_043748075.1 Pseudomonadota bacterium | reverse complement strand
CGGCGCCGGCTGGAACGTGATCAAGGTGCTGTGGGGCTCGGACTGGGACCCGCTGTTCGCGCGCGACGTGTCGCACGCGCTGCTGCGCCAGCTCGCGGCGACCGTCGATGGGCAGTACCAGACCCTGGGCGCGAACGACGGTGCCTACAACCAGGAGCACTTCTTCAAGCTCGCGCCCGAGTTGCAGGCGCTGGTCGCGCACATGTCGGCGAAGGAGATCGACGCGTTGCGCCGTGGCGGCCACGATTTCCGCAAGCTCTACGCGGCGTTCGCCGCCGCGCGCGCCCACCGCGGCCAGCCGACGGTGATCCTCGCCAAGACCAAGAAGGGTTACGGCATGGGCGGCGCGGGCGAGTCGCGGATGGTGTCGCACCAGCAGAAGAAGGTGGACGAGGAGGCGCTACGCGAGTTCCGCAACCGTTTCGACCTGCCGCTGGCCGATGCCGACCTCGCCGCGCTGCGCTTCTACCGGCCCGCCGACGACAGCCGCGAGATGGCCTACCTGCGCGCGCGGCGCGTGGCGCTCGGCGGCAGCCTGCCCGCGCGCGTGGCGGCGGCGCCGCCACTCGCGGTGCCGGCGCTCGAGTCCTATGCGGCGTTCGCGCTCGGTGCGGACGGCAAGGAGATGTCCACCACGATGGCGCTGGTGCGGATGCTCACTACGCTGCTGCGCGACCGCACGCTCGGCCCGCGCATCGTGCCGATCGTCGCCGACGAGGCCCGCACCTTCGGCATGGCGAGCCTGTTCCGACAGATTGGCATCTATTCGCCGGTCGGCCAGCTCTACGAGCCCGAGGACGCCAGCTCCATGCTCGCCTACCGCGAGTCGCGCGACGGCCAGCTGCTCGAGGAAGGCATCACCGAAGCGGGTGCACTGTCGTCGTGGGTCGCGGCCGCCACCTCCTACAGCGTGCACGGACTGCCGATGCTGCCGCTGTATATCTACTACTCGATGTTCGGCTTCCAGCGCGTCGGCGACCTGATCTGGGCCGCCGCCGACCAGCGCGCCCGCGGCTTCCTCCTCGGCGCCACCGCCGGCCGCACCACGCTCAGCGGCGAAGGCCTGCAGCACCAGGACGGCTCGAGCCACGTGATCGCGGCCACGGTTCCGAATTGCCGCGCCTACGATCCGGCGTTCGCCGGCGAGCTGGCAGTGATCCTCGACCACGGCGCGCGGCAGATGCTCGAGCGCGGCGAGGACGTCTTCTACTACGTCACCGTGATGAACGAGAACTACGCGCAGCCCTCACTGCCGGCAGGCGCCGCGAGCGGCGTGCTCCGCGGCATGTACCGCTATGCCCAGCACGAGCGCGGCACCGCGCCACGCGTGCGCCTGCTCGGCTCGGGCACGATCCTGCGTGAGGTGATCGCCGCGGGCGAGTTGCTCGCCGCCGACTGGAACCTGTCGAACGAGGTCTGGAGCGTGACGAGCTTCAGCGAGCTCGCCCGCGAGGCGCGCGAGGTGGAACGCTGGAATCGCCTGCATCCGGCGCAGCCGGCGCGCGGCAGCCATGTCCAGGACTGCCTCGCCGGCAAGGCCCCGGTCATCGCGGCCACGGACTACGTGGTGGCCTATCCGCAGTTGATCGCGGCGCATGTCGAGGCGCCGTTCATCGCGCTCGGCACCGACGGCTTCGGCCGCAGCGACACGCGCGCCGCGCTGCGGCGGTTCTTCGAGGTGGACCGGCACCAGGTGGTGGTGGCGGCGCTGCGGGCGCTGCAGACGCAGGGCCTGGTCGGCGCGGAGGTCGTCGAGCGGGCGATCGCCCAGTACGGTATCGACAGGGAAGCCGGATCGCCCTGGAGCCGCTGATCCGGATCGGTCGATTCAGCAGGGCTGACTCGGCAGGGCTGGCTCAGCCCCAGAGTTTCCACCAGGGCTTCCGGTAGGGCACGACGTTCTGTTCGGTGCCGCCGTAGTTGGCGGCATACACCTGGCGGGTCTGGTCGGCGAGCTCCTTCATGCCGAGCCGTTCGTATGACTCGACCAGCATCTCGAGTGCGTCGCGCACGGCCGGGGCGCCGTCGTACTGTTCGATGCATTCCTTGGCGCGCTGCGCGGACGCGACCCAGGCGCCGCGCTTCATGTAGTAGCGCGCGACGTAGAGCTGGTAGTCGGCGAGGCGGTTGCGCAGGTGGATCATCCGGCGCCGCGCATCGTGCGCGTATTCGCTCTTCGGATAGTCCTCGACCACCTTGCGAAACGCCGCGAAGGCCTTGCGCGCGGTCTGCGGCGGGCGTTCGTCGAGATCCACCTTGAAGAAGCGCTCGAGCACGTTCGGGGTGCGTTCGAAGTCGACCAGGCCCTTGATGTACCAGGCGTAGTCGACCCGCGGGTGCGTCGGGTTCTCGCGGATGAAGGTGTCGGCGGCGTCGAGCGCGGACTCGGTCTCGCGGCCCTTGTAGTACGCGTAGATCAAGTCGAGGCGCGCCTGGCGAGCCTCATTGGCGAACGGGTAGCGGGCATTCAGCGCCTCGTAGAGGCGGATCGCGTTGTCGTAGTCCTGCTGCTCCAGGCTCTTGGACGCGCGCTCGTAGATGATCTCGGGGCCGCTCTTGAGGTCGTCTTCACGGTTGGTGCGGCAGCCGACGAGCAGCAGCGCGGCCAGCAGCAGGCCGGCGGCGAGAACCAGCGGGATGCGCGGGGCACGGGAACGCCGGGCCGGCGGAAGAAGGTCGAGCGACGGCGTCATGCACGGCATTATAGCGGACTCGATGAATACCCGGACATCAGTGGCGGACGCCTTAGCCGCAGCCGCGGAGGGTGCTGCGACGCTGGCGGTCGACGTGCCCGCCGAGCTGGCGGGGCTGCGGCTCGACGTCGCGCTCGCACGCCTGCTGCCGCAGTTCTCGCGCTCCCGCCTGCAGCGCTGGATCGAAGCGGGCCGCGTGCAGGTGGGCGAGCGCCACCTGCAGCGCCGCGACCGCCTGCTCGGCGGCGAGCGGGTCGTGGTCGCGCCCACCTACGAGGAAGACTCGCGCGTCGAAGGCGCGACACCGGCGGTGCCGCTGCGCATCGTGCATCGCGACGCCAGCCTGTTCGTCATAGACAAGCCGGCCGGGCTGGTGGTTCACCCGGGTGCCGGCAATCGCAGCGGCACGCTGCAGAATGCGCTGCTGGCACTCGACCCGGGGCTCGCCCGCGTGCCGCGTGCCGGCATCGTCCACCGGCTCGACAAGGACACCACCGGCCTGCTGGTCGTGGCGCGCACGCCCGAGGCGCAGGCGGCCCTGTCGGCAGCGCTCGCCTTGCGCGAGATCGGCCGTGAATACCTGGCCCTTTGCATCGGCACGCTGACCGGCGGCGGCACGGTCGACGAGCCGATCGGCCGCCACCGCACCCAGCGTATCAAGATGGCGATCCGCGCCGACGGCCGCGAAGCGATTACGCACTACCGCCTCGAACGGCGCTTTGCTGCACATACGCTGCTTCGCGTTCAGCTCGAGACGGGCCGTACCCACCAAATCCGCGTGCACCTGGCGCATCTCGGCTATCCGCTGGTCGGCGACCCCGTCTATGGCGGTCGACGGCGGGTTCCGCCGGGCGCGGGCCCGGGACTGCTGGCCGCGCTCGCCGGCTTCCGGCGCCAGGCGCTGCATGCGGCGCGGCTCGAACTCGACCACCCGGTCAGTGGCGAGCCGCTGCAGTTCGAAGCACCACTGCCGGAGGACTTCCGCGACCTGCTGGCCGCACTCGAGCTCGCCGGCCAACCATGAGCACTACGGACATGAGCACTGCGGAACCGATCGGACTGCTGCGTCCTTCCTGGTCGGCGCCGCCGCACATCCGGGCCGCGTTCTCGCTGCGCAGCGGCGGCGTCAGCCTGGCCCCCTGGGCCAGCTTGAATCTCGGCAGGCATGTCGGCGATGAGGCCAACGCCGTGCAGGAGAATCGCAGCAGGCTCGCCTCCGCCCTGCGTCTGCCCAGCGAGCCGGTCTGGCTCGAGCAGGTCCACGGCACCACGGTCTGGCGGCTCGTTGCGCCGACCTCGCTGGTGACCGAATCGACAGCGGCCGCGCCGCCGCCCCGCGCCGACGCGATCGTCGTCGAGCGTCCCCGTGCCGTCGCCGCAATCATGGTCGCGGACTGCCTTCCGGTGCTGTTCTGTGACCGCGCCGGATCCGTGGTCGCCGCGGCGCACGCCGGCTGGCGAGGGTTGGTCGCCGGGGTACTCGAACAAACGGTGGCCGCCATGGGCGTGCCGCCGGCTCACTTGCTGGCGTGGATGGGTCCCGCGATCGGGCCGTCGTGGTTCGAGGTCGGCCCCGAGGTCCGCCATGCCTTCCTGGCTGCGTCCGCGGACTCGAAGGCGCCCGCTGCCGGGCGGGCGATCGAAGTGAATTTCCGCCGCGGCCCAGGCGATCGCTGGATGTGCGACCTCGGCGGTCTGGCGCGCCAGCGGCTGCAAGCGCTCGGCATCGGCGAAATCACCGGCGCGGAATGGTGCACGGCCTCCGACCCCGCCCGCTTCTTCTCGCATCGACGCGATGCATCCCGGACCGGGCGCATGGCGGCCGTGATCTGGATGGAACACGCCGCAGCCGAATTCCGGTCACCGCCTCGAGCGTCGATCGATGTTAGACTGTAACGCTTGTCTACCCTCGCGGCCATCGTCGTCTTCACCCTGCTCGGCGGGGTCCTCAGTGCGGCGATAGCCGGGCTGTTCCTGCTGCTGCCCGAGCGCCAGCGGGTGCAGTCGCTGCCGCACATGGTCAGTTTCGCGACCGGGGCCTTGCTCGGCGCCGCGCTGCTGGCGCTGGTGCCACACGCGGTCATGGGCGCGGGGCTGTTCAAGGTCCATTCGATCGGTGTCGCCCTGCTCGTCGGCATCGGCGTGTTTTTCGTGCTCGAGAAATTCCTGCTCTGGCGCCACTGCCACAGCGAGGACTACGAGACCGAGGCGGCGCACGAGCACCACCGCCGCCAGGCCTCGGGCGTGCTGGTGCTGGCCGGCGACGCGCTGCACAACACCCTCGATGGCGTGCTGATCGCCGCGGCCTTCCTCACCGATTTCCACCTCGGGGTGGTGACCGCGCTGGCGATCATGGCGCACGAAATCCCGCAGGAAGTCGGCAATTTCGCGGTGCTGCTGCACGCGGGAATGAGTCGCGGTCGTGCCTTCGCCTGGAACATCGCGACCAGCTTCACCGCGGTGATCGGCGGCGTGCTGGCCTACTACGGCCTGCGCGAGGCGCTGGGACTGCTGCCCTATGCGCTGGCGATCGCCGCGGCGAGCCTGTTGTACGTCGCGGTCGCCGACTTGATCCCGGGGCTGCACCGGCGCTCCGATACCCGCGCCAGCCTGGCCCAGGTCGGCCTGATCACCCTCGGTGCCCTGGTCGTGTCCCTGGCCGAAAGCCAGGCGCACTAGCGGCAACCGCGCCGCGCTACCACCGTTCGGCCACCCCGCACTTGTAAAGACGCGCGGCCGGCCCTACCTCCGCGGGCATGAGACAGGACAAACTGACCGCCCGCTTCCAGCAGGCCCTGGGCGACGCCCAGTCCCTCGCGGTCGGCCGCGACAACCAGATCCTCGAGCCGGCGCACCTGCTGCTGGCCCTGCTCGACCAGCAGGGCGGCACGGTCCGGCCGCTGGTGACGAAGGCGGGGGGCAACCCCACCAAGCTGCGCACCGAGCTCGGCCAGGCGCTCGATCGCCTTCCCAAGGTCGAGGGCGCGCCCGGCGACATCCACGTCTCCAACGACCTCACGCGGCTGCTGAACGTCACCGACAAGCTGGCGCAGCAGCGCGGCGATCAATTCATCTCCAGCGAGCTGTTCGTGCTCGCCGCGTTCGAGGATCGCGCGCTGCTGGCGCGGCTGCTGAAGGACGCCGGCCTCGCCAAGGCCGCCCTGGAAAAGGCCATCGAGGAGATCCGTGGCGGCGAGAAGGTGCAGGACGCGAACGCGGAAGAGGGCCGGCAGGCACTGGAGAAGTACACCATCGACCTCACGCAGCGCGCCACCGACGGCAAGCTCGATCCGGTGATCGGCCGCGACGACGAGATCCGCCGCACCATCCAGGTGCTGCAGCGTCGCACCAAGAACAACCCGGTGCTGATCGGCGAACCCGGCGTCGGCAAGACCGCCATCGTCGAAGGCCTCGCGTTGCGCATCGTCAACGGCGAGGTGCCCGAGAGTCTGAAGAACAAGCGGATCCTCGCGCTCGACATGGGCGCGCTGATCGCCGGCGCCAAGTTCCGGGGCGAGTTCGAGGAGCGCCTCAAGGGCGTGCTCAGCGACCTCGCCAAGCAGGAAGGCCAGGTGATCCTGTTCATCGACGAGCTGCACACGATGGTCGGCGCCGGCAAGGCCGAAGGTTCGATGGATGCAGGCAACATGCTCAAGCCCGCGCTGGCGCGCGGCGAGCTGCACTGCGTCGGCGCGACCACGCTCGACGAGTATCGCAAGTATCTCGAAAAGGACGCCGCGCTCGAACGTCGCTTCCAGAAGGTGCTGGTGGAGGAGCCGTCGGTCGAGGCCACGATTGCGATCCTGCGCGGACTGCAGGAACGCTACGAGAACCATCACAAGGTCGAGATCACGGACCCGGCGATCGTTGCCGCGGCGACGCTGTCGCACCGCTACATCGCCGACCGGCAGCTGCCCGACAAGGCGATCGACCTGATCGACGAGGCCGCCGCGCGCATCCGCATGGAGATGGACTCGAAGCCGGAGGAGCTCGACAAGCTCGAGCGCCGCATCATCCAGCTGAAGATCGAGCAGGTGGCGCTGAAGAAGGAAAAGGACGAGGCCACGAGGAAGCGCCTGGCCACGCTCGAGGAGACGCTTGGCCAGCTCGAGAAGGAGTACGCCGACCTCGAGGAAGTCTGGAAGAGCGAGAAGGCCTCGCTGCAGGGCGCCTCGACGATCAAGGAAGAGCTGGAGAGGCTCAAGCTCGAGCTGGAGGGGGCGCGCCGTCGCAGCGACCTCGCCAAGATGGCCGAGCTGCAGTACGGCCGGATCCCGGAGCTCGAGAAGCGGCTCGCGGAAGCGCACGCCGCCGAGGCGACGAACACCACCCACCTCGTGCGCAACACCGTGACCGAGGAAGAGATCGCCGAGGTCGTCTCCAAGTGGACCGGTATCCCGGTCGCCAAGATGCTCGAGGGCGAGAAGGACAAGCTGCTGCGCATGGAGGAGGCGCTGGCGCGGCGCGTCGTCGGCCAGGAAGAAGCGGTGCGCATCGTCTCGGATGCGATCCGTCGTTCGCGCGCGGGTCTCTCCGATCCGCGCCGCCCCAACGGCTCGTTCCTGTTCCTCGGCCCGACCGGCGGCGGCAAGACCGAGCTCTGCAAGGCGTTGGCGGAGTTCCTCTTCGACACCGAGGAGGCCATGGTGCGCATCGACATGTCCGAGTTCTTGGAAAAGCACTCCGTGGCGCGCCTGATCGGCGCGCCGCCCGGCTATGTCGGCTATGAGGAGGGCGGCTACCTCACCGAGTCGGTACGTCGGCGGCCGTATGCGGTGATCCTGCTCGATGAGGTCGAGAAGGCCCATCCGGACGTGTTCAACGTGCTGCTGCAGGTACTCGATGACGGCCGCCTGACCGATGGCCAGGGCCGCACGGTCGACTTCCGCAATGCCGTGATCATCATGACCTCGAACCTCGGCTCGAACGTGATCCAGGAGTACGCGGGCGAGAAGAACTACACGCGCATGAAGAGCGCCGTCATGGAGATCGTCCAGCAGCACTTCCGGCCGGAGTTCATCAACCGCATCGACGACATCGTCGTGTTCCATCCGCTCGGCACGGCGCAGATCCGCGCGATCGTCGACATCCAGCTCGCGCTGCTGCGGCGGCGACTGGTCGAGCGGAACATGGACCTCGTGCTCGACGACGCCGCGCGCGACCTGATCGGCGAGTCGGGCTTCGACCCGGTCTACGGTGCCCGCCCGTTGAAGCGTGCGATCCAGCAGCAGATCGAGAACCCGCTGGCGCAGAAGCTGCTGTCCGGGACGATGGGGTCCGGCGACCGGATCGGCGTCGGTGTGGCGGACGGCCGGCTGGTGTTCACCAAGCTGGCTGCCTGAGGCGGCGGCCGGCGCGTAGCGACGCCCGCAACGCCGCTATACTGCGGGCCCGGGAGGATCGCGATGCCGTTCTACGAATACGAGTGCTCGAACTGCAAGTACTACACCGAGGTGTTGCAGAAGCTCAGCGATGCGCCGCTGCGAAAGTGTCCCTCCTGCGGCAAGAACACCTTCAAGAAGCTGGTGTCCGCGCCGGTGTTCCGGCTGAAGGGCTCGGGCTGGTACGAAACCGACTTCAAGGGCGACAAGGACAACAAGCGCAACCTCGCGGGGGACGACTCGCGGCCGTCCGACGACAAAGCCTCGGGCGAGAAATCCTCCGGCGACAAGGCGGCCGCCGACCAGGCCTCTGGCGACAAGACCTCCGGCGACAAGGGCTCTGAGGACAAGGGCTCCGGCGACAAGGCCCCGGTTGACGAGGCCAGGGGTGACAAGGCCACGGGCGACGCGAAGGACGCGGGAAAGAAGTCCGAGTCCGCCAAGGCGGAGCCGGCGAAACCCTCGGCGGACCGGTCCGCCAGCGCCGGGAAATCGGCGAGTCGGTCACGTCGTGCGACGCCGGTTGCGCGCGCCAGGTCAGCGCCGGCACGGTCGAAGAAGGCCGCCCGGCC
>JAYTNX010000142.1:0-10522 GCA_043748075.1 Pseudomonadota bacterium | reverse complement strand
AGGCCAGGGGTGACAAGGCCACGGGCGACGCGAAGGACGCGGGAAAGAAGTCCGAGTCCGCCAAGGCGGAGCCGGCGAAACCCTCGGCGGACCGATCCGCCAGCGCCGGGAAATCGGCGAGTCGGTCACGTCGTGCGACGCCGGTTGCGCGCGCCAGGTCAGCGCCGGCACGGTCGAAGAAGGCCGCCCGGCCGAAGTGAGTCACACGATCAAGGACGATCTGCTGGCCCTGCTCGATTCGCAGGATGCGAGCGGCGGATTCTCCGACGACGGTTTCCGACGGCTCGGCGAGCTGGTCGAGGCGATCCGCGCCGAGTCGCCGTATCCCGAGCCGATGCTCACGCTCGACAAGGTCGAGGGGCGCTGGGAGGCCACCTTCGCGCACTTCGGCGTCAAGCACAGTGCCGCCAAGACGCGCATCCACGACTCGACGCTGGCGATGCAGAGCTGGAACCGCTTCCCGGCCGCACCCATCCGCGTGCTGCGCATCTGTCAGGAAATCTCGCGGCAGGGCAACGCCTACAACAACGTCATCGACTTCACGACGCCTGACGACGCGGCCGACGGCACCCTGATTGTCCGCGGCGTGTTCCGCGGCGAGATGGGCAATGCCCAGCGCTTCGTGGTGGACTTCGTGCGCCTGGAGATCCGGCCGCGCGGTACGACCACGGAGCCGGCGCTGCGTACGGCACTCGGTCTGCCCGCCGACCTGCCGCTTGCGATCGACATGAAGCCGCCGAAACTCTCGTCCGATGTGGTCTACCTGGACGACAGGCTGCGCATCAATGTGGGGAGCCTGGGTGGGCTCTACCTGCTGCGACGCTCGGACGACCCTGCGGTGTCGATCGCCTGAGCGCGCGAGCAGCATCGGCCGGCGCTAACCGGCGACGCGAACCGGCGACGCGAATTCAGCCGTCAGTCGTGCGGCGACCGCGGGCGTTGCGCCGTTCCTCGCCGATGAACGGCGCGCTGCTGCGCAGCGAGGCGCCGTTGTCGAGCATCCGACGCGGGCTGGCCCGTCGGTCGTCGTGGTGCTTGTAGACGCAGCGGCAACCCATCGGATTGGTGCAGGACACGAGCGGCAGCTTCGGCGCCTGGCCCGACAGGAAACGCTGGTTGCCCAGATGCTGGGCGGGCGGGCAACCCTGGCGGCCGCTCTCCACCGACACGGCATGCCACGGGTTCGTGATCCGGATGCGCTGCGAGGTCGAGGTGTCGACCTCGGGCTTGCGACCCAGGAACTTCGAACGCATCACCATAGGAAACCCATATCGCTGCTCCCGGCTTTGCTGTCAATACCGGAACCGCGTGCCGAGTGTTGCGTCCAGGGCAAACTCCCGGACTTTCAAGGGCTTGTTGCGTGCGGTAGGACACGTCCGTAACATCCCCGCCCCTGATGCGTACTCACTACTGCGGGCAGATCGACGAGCGGCTGGCGGGCGAGACCGTCGCGGTCGCGGGCTGGGTTCACCGGCGTCGCGACCATGGCGGCGTCATTTTCGTCGACCTGCGCGACCGCGAAGGCCTGCTGCAGGTCGTCTTCGATCCGGACGTGCAGGCCGTGTTCGCGGAGGCCGAGAAACTGCGGAACGAGTTCGTCGTGCGCATCACCGGCCGCGTGCGCGAACGCCCGGCCGGCACGCAGAACACCCACCTCGGCTCGGGCAAGGTGGAACTGCTTGCCAGCGAACTCGAGTTGCTGAACCGCTCCGAGCCGCTGCCGTTCCAGCTCGACGAGCAGGCCTCGGAGGAAGTGCGGCTGCGCTACCGCTATCTCGACCTGCGCCGCGACGTGATGAGCCAGCGCCTGCGCCAGCGGCACCAGATCACGCGCGCGATGCGCCAGTACCTCGACGACGCCGGCTACGTCGACATCGAGACGCCGATGCTGACCAAGGCGACGCCGGAGGGCGCGCGCGACTATCTCGTGCCCTCGCGCACCCATGCCGGCAAGTTCTTCGCATTGCCGCAGTCACCGCAGATCTTCAAGCAGCTGCTGATGGTCGCGGGCTTCGATCGCTACTACCAGATCGTGCGCTGCTTCCGCGACGAGGACCTGCGCGCCGACCGCCAGCCCGACTTCACCCAGCTCGACATCGAGACCTCGTTCCTGTCGCAGGAGCAGATCATCGTCGCGATGGAGGGGCTGATCCGGCATATCTTCAAGGTGGTCCTCGATGTGGCACTGCCGGAGCCGTTCCCGCGGATGACCTACGCGGAAGCGATGCGCCGCTTTGCGAGCGACAAGCCGGACTTGCGCGTGCCGCTCGAGCTGGTCGACGTCGCGGACCTGGTCGCGGATTGCGACTTCAAGGTGTTCGCGGGGCCCGCGAAGGATTCTGCAGGTCGCGTCGCGGCGCTGCGCGTGCCCGGCGGTGGCCGCCTGACGCGCAAGGAGATCGACGACTACACAGCCTTCGTGGCTCGCTACGGCGCGCGTGGCCTGGCGTACGTGAAGGTCAACGAGGTGGCGCGCGGCCGCGACGGCCTGCAGTCGCCGATCATCAAGTTCCTGTCGGATGCGGCGGTGGCCGGAATCCTGCAGCGCACGGAGGCGGCGGACGGCGACCTCGTGTTCTTCGGCGCCGACAGCGCGCGGGTCGTGAACGATGCGCTGGGCGCGCTGCGGCTGAAGGTCGGCAACGACCTGGGCCTCTCGCAAGCCGGCTGGCGCCCGCTCTGGGTGATCGACTTCCCGATGTTCGAGTTCGACTCCGAGGAGAAACGCTGGGCCGCCATGCACCACCCGTTCACATCGCCGCAGGACCTCGACCCCGAGGCTCTGCGACGTGATCCGGGCGGGGCGCTGGCCAAGGCCTACGACTGCGTGCTCAACGGCTCGGAAATCGGCGGCGGCTCGGTGCGAATCTTCCAGCAGGAACTGCAGTCGACGGTATTCGACCTGCTCGGCATCGAACCGGAGGAGGCGCGGCGCAAGTTCGGCTTCCTGCTCGATGCGCTGAAATTCGGCGCGCCGCCCCACGGCGGCATCGCGTTCGGGCTCGATCGTCTGGCGATGCTGATCTCGGGCGCCGACAGTATCCGCGACGTGATCGCGTTTCCGAAGACGCAGACGGCGGCCTGCCCGCTGACCGACGCGCCGACGGAGGTCAGCGAGAAGCAGCTGCGCGAGCTTCACATCCGCCTCCGCCAGCCCGCGACGGTGCCGGGCTCGAGCTGAGTCGGCGGCATCGAATGCCAGGGCCCCGATGGCCGCCAAAGAGACATTGATCTTCATCCACGGACTCTGGATGTCCGGCGCCGAGTCGCGCTGGCTGCGGCGCCACCTCGAGACCCGCTTCGGATTCGAATCGTCGACGTTCGGATACCGCACGGTCAGCGAGCCCCTGTCGAACGTCCTAGAGCGCCTGCAGGAAACCGTCTCCCGCGCGCGCGCCGACCGCGTGCACGTGATCGGCCACAGTCTCGGCGGCATCATCGGCTTCCGCTATTTCGAGCGCTTTCGAGACGCGCCCCCCGGGAGGGTGGTGTTCCTCGGGTCGCCGCTCTGCGGCAGCCAGGCGGCCCGCGGGCTCGAACGGTTCTCGATCGGGCAGCGGCTGATCGGACGCCTCGCGATGCAGGAGCTGCTCGGTGAACAACAGCGGCGCTGGAAGGTCGACCGGCCGCTCGGCGTCATCGCCGGCACGCGCCCCGTGGGACTCGGACGATTGTTTGCCGGGTTCAGCGAGCCGAACGACGGAACCGTCGCCGTGCGCGAGACGCGTATCGAAGGCGCGGCCGACCACCTCGTGCTGCCGGTCAGCCACCTCGGGATGATGTTGTCCACCCGGGTCGCCGACGAGTGCGGCCGCTTCCTGCGCGACGGTCGATTCAGCCTGGGCGACTGAGTGCGCCGCTCAGTCCCGGTAAAGCTGCCTCAATTCGTACAGCAGGGCGAGCGCGTCGCGCGGCGTGAGGCCATCCGGATCCAGACCGAGCAGGCGCGCCTGCACCCGCGCCGCGCGCTCGTCCACGACGTCCTCACCGGGCACCACCGGCGGATCGAACGCGAGCTCACCCTGGGGTCCCGCGGCGGCGGCGGCGTGACGTGCGGCCTGGGCCTCGAGCGCCGTGAGGTAGCGGCGCGCGTCGGCGATCACCTCGCGCGGCACGCCGGCGAGCTGCGCCACCGCCAGCCCGTAGCTGCGGCTCGCCGGCCCGGGTTGCACCGCGTGCAGGAAGACGATGCCGTCGCGATGCTCGGCGGCGTCGAGGTGCACGTTGGCGATGCCCTCGACTTCGTCCGCGAGCGAGGTCAGCTCGAAGTAATGCGTCGCGAACAGCGTGAACGCCCGCAACTGGGTGGCGATGTGGCGCGCCGTCGACCAGGCGAGTGACAGCCCGTCGAAGGTGCTCGTGCCGCGCCCGATCTCGTCCATCAGGATCAGGCTGCGTTCGCTGGCGTTGTGCAGGATGTTGGCGGTCTCGCTCATCTCCACCATGAACGTGGAGCGTCCGCCCGCGAGATCGTCGCCCGCGCCGATGCGCGTGAAGATCCGGTCCAGCGGCCCGATCGTCGCCTGCGCCGCCGGCACGAAGCTGCCGACGTGCGCGAGGATCGCGATCAGCGCCGCCTGGCGCATATAGGTGGACTTGCCGCCCATGTTCGGCCCCGTGATCACCAGCATCCGCGTGCGTGCGTCGAGCGACAGGTCGTTCGGCACGAACGGCGCTTCGCTGAAGCGTTCCACCACCGGATGCCGGCCCGCCACGATCCGCAGCACCGGCTCGTCGACCAGCGTCGGTTCGTTCCAGCGCAGGGTGGTCGCACGTTCCGCAAGCGCCGCGGTGGCGTCGATCGTCGACAGCGCGCCGGCGGTGTCCTGCAGGCTCCCGAGTCGGTCGATCAGCTGCTGCAGTACCGCGTCGTAGATCTGCTTCTCTCTCGCCAGCGACTTCTCGCGCGCGCCGAGCACCTTGTCCTCGAAGCCCTTCAGCTCCGGTGTGATGAAGCGCTCGGCGTTCTTGACGGTCTGTCGCCGCAGGTAGTCCGGCGGCACCCGGTCAGCCTGGCTGCGGCCGATTTCGATGAAGAAGCCCTGCACGCGGTTGTAGCCTAGCTTCAGCTGCGCGATGCCCGTGCGCTCGCGTTCGCGCGCTTCGAGCTCGAGCAGGAAGGCGTCGGTGTTCGAGGCGATGTGCCGCAGTTCATCGAGGTCCGCATCGTAGCCGGCGGCAATCACGCCGCCGTCGCGCAGGAACGCCGCCGGCTCCGCGGCGATCGCCTGGTCGAGCAGCGTGCGCGCATCCGCATGCTCGCCGATCCCCGCGCGCAGCTCCTGCAGCAGCGGCGAGTCGAACGCGCCGAGCGCGGCGCGCACCTCCGGCAGTCGCGCGAGCGACAGGCGCAGCCCCGCCAGGTCGCGCGGCCGCGCCGAGCGCAGCGCGACTCGGGCGAGGATGCGCTCGATGTCACCGATGCCGCGCAGCACCTCGCGCAGCGGCTCGTAGCGCCGGCCCTCGGCGAGCGCCCCGATCGCGTGGTAGCGGCGGCGCAGCGTCAGCGCGTCGGTGATCGGCCGGTTCAGCAGGCGCCGCAGCGCCCGCGAGCCCATGGCCGTCATGGTCGTGTCGAGCAGCGCGCGCAGGCTGGCGTCCTCGCGGCCACCCGTTGCGACGTCGATTTCGAGGTTGCGCCGCGTCGCCGCGTCGATCTGCAGCGCCTCGTCGCGCTCCTCGACCCGCAGCGCACGCAGGTGCGGCAGCGCCGCCTTCTGCGTGTCGCGCACGTACTGCAGCAGACCGCCCGCGGCGCGTACGCCGAGCGGCAGCACGTCGGCGCCGTAGCCGCGCAGGTCCAGCGTGCCGAGCTGGTCGGTCAGCAGACGTGCGGCACTGGCGAACTCGAAGTGCCAGGGCGGCCGCAGTCGCACCGGGCAGGGCCCGCCGATGCTGGCGGCGCTGCCGCCAGCCGCGCCGCCACCGGGACTGCTGCCAGTCGCGCCGCCGCTGCCGGCGCCGCCTGGCTGGTCCTCCGGTACCAGCAATTCCGCCGGCCGCAGCCGTTCGAGTTCCGCCGCCAGCGCCCCGTCGTCCCCGCCCTCCAACACGCTGAAGCGACCGGCCGCGAGGTCGAGCCAGGCGAGACCGAAGCGCCGGCCATCGCGCACCACCGCCGCCAGCAGCGTCTCGCGCCGCTCATCCAGCAGCGCCGCGTCGGTGACCGTGCCAGGCGTGACGACCCGCACCACCTGCCGTTCCACCGGGCCCTTGGATTTCGCCGGGTCGCCGATCTGCTCGCAGATCGCCACCGATTCGCCCTTGCGCACCAGCCGGCCGAGATAGGTCTCGAGGGAATGCACCGGCACGCCTGCCATCGGGATCGGCGCACCGGCCGACTGGCCGCGCGCCGTCAGCGTGATATCGAGCAGCCGTGCGGCGCGCCGCGCGTCGTCGAGGAAGAGTTCGTAGAAATCGCCCATCCGGTAGAACAGCAGCACGTCCGGGTGCTGGGCCTTGATGCGCAGGTATTGCTGCATCATGGGTGTCTGCGCTGGGGAGTCGTTCTTGTCCACTGGAATCAATCGCTTACAAAGCTCGCGAGTGTTGGGTGCTGAAACAGAGGATCGGTCCGGCCATCCGGATTCAGGTTACATGCTAACACTATATTTCTGTTAGCATTATAAGCATTCACGAGTCGTATGTTTGTGTTGCCATGAGGAAGCCCGCCACAGTCCGGGATCGCATCGCCGACCGTATCCGTCGCACGCGGAAGACGGATGTGTTCCTGCGTGACGATTTTGCCGGTTTCGCCTCTTACGATGTCGTGGGCCGCGAGTTGCGCAAACTCGTGAAGGGAGGTGTTCTCGTCCAGGTGGGCTACGGCCTCTACGCGCGCGCGAAGCCTTCGGTGCTTTCCGGAAAACCCATTCCAGCCGCACCGCTCATCGGTATCGGCTACCAGGCGCTGCGTCGGCTAGGTCATCTCCCGCAGCCCAGCCCGGCCGCGCGGGACTACATCGAAGGACGAACGATGCAGGTGCCGGCCGGCGATCGAATAGAAGTTCCCGGCGCGCGCGTAAAGCGCAGGATTGCCTTTGGGCCGCGCGTCATCGAATACGCATGAAGCGGCTGACGAAGGCGCAGTCGGAACTGATCGATGCCTTTCTCGCCGAACACGCGTCCCGCGTGTCCACGGCGCAGCTCGAGAAGGACTTCCTGATCTCTGAAGCGTTCTCGGCGTTTGCCGAGCCCGTCGCGTACGGTGGGCACGTGGCGAGTTTCGTGCTTTGCGGCGGTACGGCCGTGTCCAAGGCGCATCGGTTCACCTCGCGGATCTCGGAGGACGTCGACCTGCGGGTTGTGCTTCCGCAGGGCTTGAGTGGCTCCGCCCGGAGGCGGCTGTTGAGTCGTGTCAAGACCGAGGTGCTGGAGCGATTGCGCCGGCAGGGATTCGAGATTGCCGATGCGGCCGTCAAAGCCGGCAATGGGAATCGCTATGTCGCGATGCCGCTGATCTACGAATCCCTGTATCCGCTCGACCAGTCACTGCGCCCCGAACTGCTGATCGAGATCAGCGCACGTGCGCCGATTCTGGCGCCGGTCGTATGCGGCTACGACACCATCATCAACGAAATGCTCGGGCGAGCTATGCGAGTCGGAACGATCGCCTGCCTGGATATCCGCGAGACCACAGCGGGCAAGAATGCAGCCCTGTTGCGTCGGTGGTCGGCGCGGCTCCGAGGCGTGGGTCGCGTGTTCGAGCTGGGCAACGCTCGCGACGAAGACATCGTGAGGCATGTTTACGACCTCGGATGCATCTTCAGTCAGCTTCCGCATGCGCTCACCGACAGGAGCGCGGGTCGATTGGCCAGGGAGGTCCTGCTCCAGGATGCGGAGGAGTTCAGCGCCCAGGACCCGGGGTTCGAGGCAGCGCCGATCGCGCGCGCACTTGAAGCGCTGGACAATCTGAGTCGGGATAGTCAAGCCAGGGCGTGGTACCGACATTTCACTATGACGATGGTCTACGGCGCCATTCCGAGCTTCGACGATGCCATGCGGCCGATCCGCGAGTTTTCCGAACTGTGGGTGTCTGCCGAGTAGATCAGCGCGTGTTCCGTCGGAGATGCCGCTCTCATCGGTTAAGCTTGGTTCATGGTTACTGACGACGACTTGCTGCGACTGTCCGTGCGCACGGGCCGCCATCTGCTCGGCGCCGGTGCGCGCCTCGCTACCGCGGAGTCGTGCACGGCGGGCTGGATCGCCAAGGTGCTGACCGACGTGCCCGGCAGCTCGGACTGGTTCGATTCCGGCTACGTCTGCTATTCCGATGACGCCAAGAAGCGCGACCTCGGCGTTGCCGCGGAAACGCTGCGCACTCAGGGTGCCGTCAGTGAACCCACGGTCCGCGAAATGGCCACCGGCGCGCTCGAGCGTACCGGCGCAGATCTTGCGTTGTCGGTCAGCGGCATCGCGGGCCCGACCGGCGCAGTGGCGGGCAAACCGGTCGGCACCGTCTGGTTCGCCTTGGCGCACCGCCGCGGTCAGGCGGTCGAGATCGTCGCGCGCGTGAAGTTCTTCAAGGGCGACCGCGACGCCGTACGGCGCAAGTCGGTGCAGTTCGCGCTGCAACTCGTCCTCGCGCTCGAACTACCCGCCGCAGCGCCTTGATCGACACCGGATTTGCGCTGCCGCATCTGCCGAGACGTTCATACAGTAGTGCGCTTCTGCGACTCCTGTATGGCAAGTGAACACCCGCAAAAATTCTCGATCTACGGTGGTTTTGCGCGTCCCCGATGCGGAGTTCGTATGGGATAATTCTCGCCTCACCGAACAGGGGAAGTTCCGATGGATGACAACCGCAAGAAGGCCCTGGCCGCCGCACTCGGCCAGATCGAAAAGCAGTTCGGCAAGGGCTCGGTCATGCGCCTCGGCGATGCCTCGGCCACGTACGATGTCGAAGCCGTGTCCACCGGTTCGCTCGGGCTCGACATCGCGCTCGGCATCGGCGGCCTGCCGCGCGGCCGCGTCGTCGAGATCTACGGCCCCGAGTCCTCCGGCAAGACCACGCTGACGCTCGAGGTGATTTCCGAGATCCAGCGCCAGGGCGGCACCGCCGCCTTCGTCGACGCCGAGCACGCGCTCGATCCCGCCTACGCCGCGAAGCTCGGCGTGAACGTCAACGACCTGCTCGTGTCGCAGCCCGACACCGGCGAGCAGGCACTCGAGATCACCGACATGCTGGTGCGTTCCGGCGCCGTCGACGTGGTGGTCGTCGACTCGGTCGCGGCGCTGACGCCGAAGGCCGAGATCGAGGGCGAGATGGGCGAGATGCAGGTCGGCCTGCATGCGCGGCTGATGTCGCAGGCGCTGCGCAAGCTCACCGGCAACATCAAGCGCTCGAACACCATCGTCATCTTCATCAACCAGATCCGCCTGAAGATCGGTGTGATGTTCGGCAGTCCCGAAACCACCACCGGCGGCAATGCGCTGAAGTTCTACGCCTCGGTCCGCCTCGACATCCGCCGCATCGGTGCCATCAAGAACGGCGACGAGGTGATCGGCAACCAGACGCGCGTCAAGGTCGTCAAGAACAAGGTCGCGCCACCGTTCCGCGAGGCCGAGTTCGAGATCATGTACGGCGCCGGCATCTCGCGCGAAGGCGAGATCATCGAGCTGGGCTCCGCGCAGAACATCATCGAGAAGGCCGGCTCCTGGTACAGCTACAAGGGCGAGCGCATCGGCCAGGGCAAGGAAAACGTCCGCGAGTTCCTCAAGAACAACCCGCAGACCGCGCGCGACATCGAAGAGCAGATCCGTATCAAGCTGCTGCCGGTGAAGTCGCAGCGCACCGGCGAGACGCTCGGCATCGTCCCGCTTGCCATCGTTCCTCTCGGAATCGTTGGCGGTATCGTTGGAGAGAAGGCGACCGGATGATGCCCAGCGCGGCGTCGCGCGATGCGTCGGCCTCCTAGGTCACGCGCGAAGGTCGACCCCGACAAGGCCGCGGACGTCGGGGCGATCCGTCGCGCGGCCCTGGCGCTGCTGTCGCGGCGCGACCATCCCTCGACGCAGCTGGCGTCCCGGCTGCGCGCGCAAGGCTACGGGGCTGATCCGGTCGCCGACGTGGTCCTCGAACTCCGCGAGGAACGGCTGCTCGACGACCCGCGGTTCGTCACGAACTTCGTCACCTGGCATGCCGGGCGCGGCCAGGGGCCCGCCCGGATCCGCCAGGAGCTCTCCGCCGCGGGCCTGCCGCCTGAACTGATCGCCGAGGCACTGGAGTCCGGCCCCGACTTCGCAGCGCTCTGTCGCGAGGTTCGCACACGGCGTTTTGGCACCGAGCTGCCCGTCGCGTGGAGCGAGAAGGCGCGGCAATCGCGTTTTTTGCAGTATCGGGGCTTTTCATCGGATCATATCCGTTCCGCCTTCGGCCCTGATTTCGACCCGGAAGAATGACCCCCCCCAAATCGACCTACCGGAGTGCGACGGATGTCCGCCGCGCCTTCCTCGAGTTTTTCCGCGAACGCGGCCACACCGTCGTGGCCTCCAGCTCGCTGGTGCCGGGGAACGACCCGAC
>JAYTNX010000141.1:0-5876 GCA_043748075.1 Pseudomonadota bacterium | reverse complement strand
GTCGATGGGGGCGCGACCATCCGCTGATCACCCCGCAGGCGCGGACGTCGATGCCGGCAACTGCGCAGACGGCGGCAAAGGCGCGCGCAGCAGCACCGTGCGGGCGTTGTTCGCAAACGCAACGCCCGCGTCGGCCAGCGCTGCGTGGATGCGACGGTTGATTCGGTCGGTGGTGCGCAGGTAGCGGCCGCCGGCCGGATCCGGCACGAAGTAGCAGATCTCGAACACCAGCGCCGTCTCGGCCAGCGCTTTCAGGACGCAGTATTCGAAACGCGCCTCGGGTACGCCGGCGATCGCGGCCTCGATGAGCGCGGTCACGTCGTCGACTCTCTCCGGCGGGGTATCGTAGGAAATCGAGATACTGAACAGCGCGCGCTGCTCCGGCATGCGGCCGAGGTTGCGGATCCGGCTCTTCAGAAGGTCGGCGTTCGCCAGGATCACCTGCTCGCCCGAGACGCTGCGCAGCCGGGTGCTCTTGACGCCAATGCGCTCGACGCGGCCCTCGATGTCGTCCAGCTTCAGGAAATCACCGACCGTGAACGGCTTGTCGAGCGTGATCGACAGCGAGGCGAGCAGATCGCCGAGAATGGTCTGCACCGCCAGCGCGATCGCGATGCCGCCGATGCCCAGACCGGCGACCAGCGCCGTGATGTTGATGCCGAGGTTGTCGAGTGCCAGCAGGATCGCGACCGCAAAGATCACCAGCTGCGCGACGAACATCACGACGCCGATCGAGCCGCGGAAGCCCGGGTCGCCCGCCGCCTCGTGCTTCGCCTGCTGGCGGTCGAGCGCGAAGCGCACCGCGGTGATGCCCCAGCGCGCGACCTGGAACCAGGCGACGATGACGATCACGACTTTCGAAGCCTGCTCGACTCGATGCGGCGACTCGAGGAAGCGGCCCGCGAAGAACAGCGCGACGATCCACAGGAACACGCGGCCGGTGCGCCCGATCAACAGCAGCGCGAGCTCGACTCCCGAGTGACCGCCGCCGGCCGCAACCCGGCGGGACTGCCGCGACAGCACGAAACTGCGCGCCAGCGGCAACACCGTGAAGATGATCAGGAAGGCCGCAGCGGCCATCAGCCAGGCACGCGCAGTGTTGCCGAGCCAGACCTGGTCGAGGAGTTCGGGCATGTCGCTCACGCGGGAAACGAGGCCCGGGATTATACGGGCCCGGGCGGCCGCGACGACCCCGTGAGGCACGCTTGCAACCCGGGGCGTGCGCCGTGGCGGCCTGCGGATTCGAAAGGCTTGCGCTGCGCGCCGTCGCCGCGAATCATGGCACGTCCACCCGCCACCCCGGCGGCCGTGGCCTGCCGGAGACCTGTGATGGAGATTCGCAATTCCGTGGCGCTCGTGACGGGCGCCAATCGTGGCATCGGTGCCGGCTTCGTATCCGCGCTGCTCGAACGCGGGGCGGCTCGCGTCTATGCGACGGCCCGTGACCCAGGGTCAGTCTCGGCGGCCGTGGCGAGCGGCCAGGGTCGCGTCGTCGCGCTCGAGCTCGACGTCACCGACGCAGCCGAAGTCGCCGCTGTCGCGGCCCGCTGTCGCGACCTCACGTTGCTGGTCAACAACGGCGGCACTGCGGCGATGACCTCCTTCACCGGCGCACCGACCCTCGACGGCGCACGCGCCGAAATGGAGGTGAACTTCTGGGGCCAGCTCGCGATGGTGCGCGCCTTTGCGCCGGTGCTGGCGAGCAACGGCGGCGGCGCGATCCTGCAGATCCTCTCCATCGGTTCGATGACGGTGTTCCCGAGCGTCGGCACGTACTGCGCGAGCAAGTTCGCCGCGAACGCGATGTGCAAGGGGCTGCGCGCCGAACTCGCGCCACAGAAGACCCAGGTGATGAGCGTGTTCTCCGCCGGGATCGAGTCGGACATGTCGAAGAACACGCCCGGCCCGAAGATCTCCGCGCTGACCCACGCGCACAACTGCCTCGCCGCGCTCGAGGACGGGCAGGAAGAGCTGTTCCCGGATTTCAAGTCGCAGCGCATGCACGACGCCTACCGGCGGGACCCCGAGGCCTTCGATCGAGCGCTGCGCCCGAAGTGAACCGCCCGCGCTCCCGCGAAATGGGCGACGCGCGTCGGGTACGGCTCATTGCCGTCGCGGTGTCGCGGCGAGGCGCTTCGACATGAACAGGTTCAGCGGATGCGGCCGGTAGTCGGCAAAGGCGTCGCAGGGCCGGAAGCCGGCTGCGTGATACAGGCCCTGCGCCTCAGGTTGCGCTGAACCGGTCTCGAGCTTCAGCTCCACCAGCCCCAGCGTCGCGGCGCGCTGCTCGATCGCCTCGAGGAGCGCCCGTCCGAGACCGAGCCCGCGCGCCTCAGGCGCCACGTACATGCGCTTCAGTTCTCCGCAACGCGGATCCACTACCCGCAGGGCGCCGCAGCCGAGCGCCATGCCGCCGACGCGCGCGACGAAAAACGTGACCTCGGGCGCGCATAGTGCTTCGACGTCGAGCAGGTAGTTGTTGTCGGGCGGATAGAGCGCAGCGAGGTAGTCGTCGAGCGCCGCAATCAGCGCTCGCGCCTCGGTCGAGCGCGGGTCTTCGACCGAAACCCGCGGACTGCCGGCGCCGCGGGGCGCCGCCCCATCCGCGTCACTCGGCGTCGTCATCACCCTGGCCGTCGGACATGCCGAGTTCCTTGAGCTTGCGCGTGAGCGTATTGCGCCCCCAGCCGAGCAGCTTTGCCGCTTCCTGACGATGACCCTGGGTGCGCTTCATCGCGACGCGGATCAGGGCGCGCTCGAACTCCGGCAGTGCGGTATCGAGCAGCGGCTTCGCGCCCGCGCGCACCGCCTCGCCTTCGGCCCATTGCGCGAGCGAGGCCGTCCAGGCGTCTGCAGCGGTCGCCGAGGAAGCGCCGACCACTTCGGCCGGCAGATCCTCGGCGTGCACCTCACTGCCGGGCGCGAGCACCGAAAGACGACGGCAGAGATTGACGAGCTCGCGCACGTTGCCGGGCCAGCCGTAGGCCTCGAGTGCGCCGCGCGCATCGGGGGCGAGGGCCTTGGATTCGACGCCGAGCTCGGCGGCCGCGACCGCGAGGTAGTGGTCCAGCAGGTCGCCGATGTCCTCGCGCCGCATCCGCAGCGGCGGCAACTCGATGCGGATTACGTTGAGGCGGTGGAAGAGATCCTCGCGGAACAGCCCGCGCGAAACCCGATCCTCGAGATGCTGGTGCGTCGCGGCGATCACGCGCACATCCACCTTGATCGGCGTCTGCCCGCCGACCCGATAGAACTCGCCCTCGGCCAGTACGCGCAGCAGTCGCGTCTGCAGCGGCGTCGACATGTCGCCGATTTCGTCGAGGAACAGCGTGCCGCCGTCGGCCTGCTCGAAGCGGCCGCGTCGCAGCGTGTCGGCACCGGTGAACGAGCCCTTTTCGTGGCCGAACAGCTCCGACTCGAGCAGTTCCGACGGGATCGCCGAGGTGTTCAGCGCGATGAACGGCTTCGAAGCCCGCGGGCTGTGCTCGTGGAGCGCACGTGCGACCAGTTCCTTGCCGGTGCCCGACTCGCCGGTGATCAGCACCGTCACGCTCGAGCGCGACAGCCGGCCGATGGCGCGGAACACCTGCTGCATCGCCGGCGCATGGCCGAGCAGCTCTGGGATGCGTGCCGGCACCGCCGCATCGTTTGCAGCCTTCAAGCTGGTCTGTGCCGCGCGCCGCACGAGGTCGACGATCTGGTCGATGTCGAACGGCTTCGGCAGGTATTCGAACGCGCCGCTTTCGTAAGCCGACACGGCATTGCCGAGATCAGAATGCGCCGTCATCACGATCACCGGCAGCTGCGGCCGCGTCACGTGGATCTTGCGCAGCAGCTCGAGGCCCGATTGCCCCGGCATACGGATGTCGGTGACCAGCACGTCGGGCACGTCGCTGCGCAGCGCATCGAGCGCGGGCTCGGCCGAATCGAAAGTCTTGGGCAGCATGCCGCCGTTCTTCAGCGCACGTTCGAGCACCCAGCGGATGGAGGCGTCGTCGTCGACCAGCCAGACGCGTAGAGGTTGGGCATTCATTGACAGCTCCTCAGTTATGACTCTGGCTTCATCTCAGGCTTGGACTCGGGCTTGGTCTCGAGCGGCAGCAGCATGCAGAACACGGTGCGGCCCGGCTCACTCTGGAACTCGATCGCGCCGGCATTGCGCGTGACGATCTCCTGCGCGACCGCCAGGCCGAGGCCCGTGCCATTCGCGCGGCCCGTGACCAGCGGATAGAAGAGACTGCCCCGCAGCGACTCCGGCACCCCGGGCCCGTTGTCCTCGACCTCGATACGCACCGCGAGGCGGTGCCGTTCGAGCCCGATATGGGCGTTGCCGACGATGCGCGTGCGCAGCGTGATGCGGCCGCGATCGCCGATTGCCTGCAGCGCATTGCGCGCCAGGTTCAGCAGCGCCTGCACCAGCTGGTTGCGGTCGAAGTCCCCGTCCGGAACGCTCGGGTCGTAGTCGCGCTCGACCAGCACCGTCGCACGCGCCTCGCCGCGCAGCAGGTGATGGACGTGTTCGCAGATTTCATGAACGTTCATCCGCGTCTTCTGCGGGTGGCGCATCGGGCCGGCCATCGAGTCGACCAGCGCGGTGAGCCGGTCGGCCTCGCTGATGATCACGCCGGTGTACTCGCGCAACGCGGGGCTGGCGAGCTCGCGCTCGAGCAGCTGCGCGGCGCCGCGCAGGCCGCCGAGCGGATTGCGGATTTCATGCGCCAGCTGCCGCGTCATCATGCGGCTGCCCTCGAGGCGCGCGCGCAGCTCGCTCTCGCGCGTCAGGCGCGTGCGCTGCGTCTCGTCCGAGAGCTCCAGCAGCAGCTTGGTGCCGGTCAGGCTGTCGAGGGGCGTGATGGTGATGTCGAGCACGCGTGTCTCGCGTGGCGTCGCCGCCGGTCGCACGGTCACTTCGCGCTCGGAGTAGACGTCGCCCGTGTCACGCGCGCGTTTCAGCGTCGCGATCAGGCCGTCGGAGTCGGCGAACAGGTCGGCATACGGCCGGCCACGCGCCTGATTGAAGCTCATGGCGAGCAGGCCCTGAGCGGCGACGTTGGCGTAGACCACGCACAACTGCGCATCGAGCACCACGATGCCGGTGGAGAGCGCATCGAGCAGGTCCGCCGGGTCGTAGTGTGCCAGCGGGGACGGTGGCAGGTATTGCTCAACAGCCATCGCGTGCGCTCCAGCCCGGAGCGCGCGGCGCGGCTACCGGGGCTTCGAGCGGTTCATCTGCTGGCGCACGGGGCTCAGCAACGAGGGCTGAGTGACGTAGAAGGTGATCGCCGGAGTGCGGCACAGCGCCACGCCCGTATCGCCGGTGATCGCCACGGTCGCGGAATAGGTGCCGCGTGGAATTGGCGCAATCGTGAACGCCTGTCCCGCCGGCTGCTTCATCGACGTGGCCCCGTTCAACAGCAACTCTGCCATGCCGCCTTTCGGACCGGTGTAAGTGACCATCACCGACTGCGCATTCGGGAACACCTGCTCGGAAGTCGGCGCCGTGATGATGCAGGACGCCGCAGGCGGGCCCGACGCTGCAGCCGCAGCGCGAGGCACCGTGCTGGCGGGCGGCTTCGGTGCGGAATAGGTCTGCGTCGACTGCACCGGCACCGATTCGGCCCCCGGCTGTGGTCGATCGGAGTAGTGGACCGACTTGTCCTTGTCGACCCACCGATACATGGTCTGGCCGGCGCGGGTCGGGCCATCGTTTGCCGGCGCGCTGGCCGCGGCCGCGGCTTCGGGCGTCGACGGCGCTGCGGAGGTCTGTGCCGCAGCCGGGCGCGGCGCCAGCATGGCGAACGAAGCCGCGAGGGTCGCGATTATGGTGAACGGCTTCGATGACATCGTGCCTCAGCATACTCGCGACCCCCACTTCC
>JAYTNX010000140.1:0-4680 GCA_043748075.1 Pseudomonadota bacterium | reverse complement strand
ATCGAGAAGAACCATGCGCCGAGGTTGGCGAAGGTCGCGGTGGTGATCCAGCCGAGGTAGAGACTGAAGGTGCCGTCGACGATCACGCGCTGCAGGCCGGAGACCGCCGGCTGCCGACGCAGCTGCACATAGATCACGACGAGGCTCGCGAGCAGCGCCAGCATGGCGAGCACGCTCGCGCCGACGAACCGGTAGTGCCAGAGAAAGATCCACGAGGTGTTGGCGACACCGCTGACGAGATACGGCAGCTCGATCGCGCGCAGCCGCATCAGCATCCGCGTGTTGGCGCCGCGGGCCGCACGTCCGCTGAGTTGTGCCGCGTGCACGCCATAGGCGACGAGACCGAGGTAGATCAGGCTCCAGATCGAGAACACCCAGCCCGCCGGCGTGAAGCCGGTCGGGTACAGCGCGCTGAGCTCGCCGGTGGCGAGGCCGTTGATCGGCAACAGCGTGGCGGCGGCATTGGTCGCGATCACGACCAACGTGGCGGCGAGGACCAGATAGCGGCGCATGGCAAAACCTCAGCGAGACTCGCGTGGCCGGGAAGGCACCGCTGTCCTAGTATGCGTCGGCGGGCGCGCTGCCCGAGGGAGTATCTCGATGCCGAATACCGTTCAGCCCCGTCGTCTTGCCACCGCCAAGGCCACTTCCAGGGCCACCGCCCAAGGCCCCGCCCTGTTCATGGCCCTGGCAGTCGGCGCACTCGCTGCCGCGGTTGCCGTCACGGCCGCGCCCACCCAGGCACAGGCCATCGCCGCCGCCTCACCCAGCCTCGCCATCGCCGACCCCAAGGTGGCGCGCGCATTGAAGAAGCAACGGATCCTGGTGATCGGCGCCACCGGCCGCAATGGCGGCGCGATCGTCGAGGCGCTGGAGGCCGCCGGCGCGAGGCCGCGTGCGATGGTGCGCGATCTCGCCAAGGCTCGGGAAAAGGCCGGGCCCGGCGTCCAGCGCGACTGGGTCGTCGCCGACCTGCGCGATCCCGCATCCCTCGATGCGGCGCTCGAGGGCGTGGACGTCGTGATCAATGCCGCGGCGACCACGCAACTGCAGGGCGAGAACGACACCAGCGCGGTCGATCGGGAAGGCACGCGCAATCTCGTCGCGGCTGCAAAGCGCGCCAAGGTGCGCCGCATCGTCTTCATCACCGGCATGAGCGTCTACTCACCGTCGCCGCAGATGCCGCCGCCGATGCTCAAGGCCTTCGGCGACAAGCGCGAGGCGGAAAAGATCCTCGCCGCCTCGGGGCTCGAGTACGTGACGCTACGTCCGACCGGCATCCTCGCGCGACCCGCCGGCGCGTGGAAGATCACGCTCGCCGCGTCACCTGAGTACAAGCCGACACGCGAAGAGCAGACCATGCGCGCGCCCGGATCGCTGCCGCCGCCCGATGCGCCACCGCCCGTCGGCACGATCGCGCGCGCCGACCTCGCGGAGGTGGCGATCGTCAGTGCGGTCGAGACGCGTGCCCGCAACCGTGCCTTCGTCGTCACGCAGGGTCTCGAGCCGCGCGCGGGCAGCGACTGGCGCAATCAGCTCGAACGGATGCCGGCGGACTAGGTCAGCCGTACGCGGTCGATCGTACAGACGCGACCGGTGCCCGGTCGCCGCGGGCCACGGCGCTCGCGTATCGTGCCTGCCAAAGGGAGGACACGATGCACCCACTCACCATCCTGATGCCGGCGCGCTTCGCGCCGCGGGCCGCTGTCGCCGTCGGCGCGGTCATCAGTCTCATCGTCGTCCTGGTCGTCACGACATCCCGCGCGCAGGCGCAAGCCGCCGCCGGCGCCGCGACGCTGCCCACGGCCTCCGGCGGCGACTGGACCGCGTTCGGACGCGACCCCGGCGGCAGCCAGTATTCGCCGCTCGCCACGATCACCGTGAGGAACGTCGGCCAGTTGCAGCAGGCCTGGGTTCACCGCAGCGGCGACTTCAAGGACGCGCCGCTGCCGCAGGGCGGCACGGTGCTGCAGACCACGCCGCTGCACGCCAACGGCACGCTGTATTTCTGCACGCCCTGGAACAAGGTGTTCGCGATCGATCCGGTCACGGGCCGGCAGCGCTGGGTGTTCGATCCGCATCGCGTCGACCCGCAGAGTGGCAAGGCGCTGAGCCCGCCGCTGCAGATGGCGGGCCGGTGCCGCGGCGTCGCGTACTGGCAGCCCGCCGCGGTGACTTCCACCGCAACCGGTACGGCCGCACCCACCGCGTCGTCTGCAGGTGCCTGCGCGAAGCGCATCTTCAAGAACGGCGAGGGCGGCCGCCTCTACGCCCTCGACGCCGACAGCGGCGCGCTCTGCGCCGACTTCGGCGCCGCGAAGGGCCATCCCGGCTGGGTCTGGCACGAGGATTACGACAACCGCGGCGAAGGCTTCAGCGGCTCCCCGAGTTCACCGCCCGCGATCCTCGGCGACCTGGTGATCATCGGCAATTCCACCAACGACGGTCTGTCGAATGCGCGCGATGGCTTCATCCGCGCCTTCGACGTGCGCAGCGGCGTGCTGCGCTGGGAATGGAGCCCGATCCCCGCCGAGCGCAGCGCCCAGACCGGCGCG
The DNA here is from genome assembly GCA_043748075.1 of Pseudomonadota bacterium. GTDB lineage: Bacteria > Pseudomonadota > Gammaproteobacteria > Steroidobacterales > Steroidobacteraceae > UBA964. The sequence goes on along the minus strand of JAYTNX010000140.1, from coordinate 2,125 downwards.
GCGAACGTCTGGTCGACCATCAGCGTCGACCCGGCGCGCAATCTCGTGTTCGTGCCCACCACGAGCCCGTCCACCGACTACTACGGCGGCGGCCGCCAGTTCGACATCCCGATGTCCAACTCGATCGTCGCGCTCGACGGTGCCACCGGCAAGCCCGCCTGGCATTTCCAGACCATCCGCCACGACCTGTTCGACTACGACCTCGTCGGCCATCCGCTGCTGGTCGACATCCGTCGCGGCGGCAAGACCATTCCTGCCGCGCTGCTGCAGACCAAGATGGGCTGGCTGTTCGGCTTCGATCGCGGCACCGGCGCGCCGATCTGGCCGATCGTCGAGAAGGCGGTGCCCGCCACCGACGTGCCGGGCGATCGCGCCGCGCCGACCCAGCCCGTGCCCACGGGCATCGCGCCGTTTGCGCGCCAGGTGATGAAGCGCGACGAACTGTTCGGTCTCACGCCCCTGGACCGGCTCGCCTGCCAGCGCACCTTCGACAAGGCGCGCTACGACGGCATGTACACCCCACCGTCGGTCAGGGGCTCGATCCTGTTCCCGTCGGCGCTCGGCGGCGGCAACTGGGGCGGCGCATCTTACGACCCGAAGTCGAACCTGCTGATCATCAAGGCCGAGAATCTCGCGACGCTGATCAAGGTCGTGCCGAAAGCGGATCCGAAGGTCGAGGACAAACTGCCCCCGCAGGACTACCTGACCCGATCGCTGGTGGGCACGCCGTACAAGGTCGAAGGCGAGATCTTCCAGTCGCCGCTCGGCATCCCCTGCACGCCGCCGCCCTGGGGCACGCTGTCGGCGATCGACCTCGACAGTGGCAAACTCAAGTGGCAGATCCCGCTCGGCCAGGTGCGCCGCGCCGGCGTTACGGTGCCCGACGGCGCCGGCTGGGGCTCGCCCAATGTCGGTGGGCCGATCACCACCGCCGGCGGCCTCACCTTCATCGGCGCGACCATGGACTCGAAACTGCGCGCGATCGAGACCGCGACCGGCAAGGAGCTCTGGTCCACCGACCTGCCCGTGCCCGGCATGGCCGTGCCGATGACCTACGCCGTCAACGGCCGCCAGTACGTCGTGATCGCCGCCGGCGGCAATGCCCAGGTCGGCACGAAGATCGGTGACTACCTGATCGCGTTCGCTCTGCCGGAGACGAAGCGCTGAATCAGCCCGCGCGCTCGAGCTTGTCCAGCAGGCTCAACCCGCGCCTGGGGTTCCCGCGGGCCGCACGGGTTTCGAAACGTACCCGCGCGTCGTAGTTGGCCAGCGCGACGGTGGCAAGTTCGTCCATCAGCTTGTTGACACTGATCGAGTTGGCTTTGGCTAACGCCTTGAGGCGCTCGTGCTTGTCGTCGGGCAGACGGATCGTCAGCGTGGACATGGAAAATCCTCCAGGCACTGCTCGGGTGTGAGCACCCTCAGCGAAGGAAACTTCAACGCTCCGCGCGATAGATCGCGCAGATTCCGGGTAATGATTGCGTCGGCCTGTGCTGCCACACCGAGTTCGATGAGATGGTTGTCTGCCTCATCGGGCAGGTTGGGACGCCACGCGTAGAACACTTCGACCCAGCGACAGCGGTTGAGCAAAGCGTCGAGGAACTCGTCCCGCTCCCTGGCCGACAACGCGCACTTTGTGAAAAGTTCAGGGCGCCCGATGACATCTTCATACTCCGCCAGCAATGCGGGACCCAGCACAGGCTCGTAATAGCCATGCAAGCAGGCCCGAACGATCGCGCGGGCACTGCCCCCGCCTCCAAGCAGCGCGGCGACAAGCACGTTGGTGTCGACGACGACCGTCACCATACCTGAGAATGATAGCATATATGCTGTCATAGCAGCTCGCTCATGCTTCGCGTCCCGTACTGTGGTCAGGCCGTGCTACCTGGCAGACCTCGGTTGAGGCGCATCTGGTCTAATGCAGCCGCGGCATGCGGCGTGTCGTTGTACGCCGTCGTTCGACGCCGCAGAGGGAGAAACACATGAACCGATCCGTGTGGTCCGTGGTCCGCATAGCCGTGTCCTCGTCGCGCTCCGAGGCGTCCCGACACCTATCCGCTCGCAAGAGGATGGGATGGTGGTTTGCCGCCGCATTGCTGTTTGCTGCGGTGTTGCCGAATCTCGC
>JAYTNX010000139.1:0-1949 GCA_043748075.1 Pseudomonadota bacterium | reverse complement strand
GCGCGAGCGCTCGAGCGTTCCCGTCTCGATCATTTTGTGCAGCAGTCGCAGCGCGGCTTTGTCGTCGGCCTCGACAACGATGGCGCGACGCGCGACGCGCAGCGCCAGGGCCACCGCCTGGGCATCGTCCGCTGCGTCACCTTGTCCATCGCCGGCCAGCAATGCCACCACGTCAGCGCTTTCCAGCGCCAGGCCGCGCGCCACGGCGTGGCGTGGTGTCGTTGCCACGATGAGCGCCTGCATTCGGGGGTCGCGCTGCAGCATGGCCACGGACTCATGCAGCGGCTGCTTCGGGGCCGGCGCTTCGCTGCCGGCGACCGCCGCCTTGCGCGTCACCAGGCCGGTCGTGCGACCGCGCTCACGCAGATACGCATCAAGCTCGCGCGCGACCGCACGGGCGCCGCGTCGGCCCAGCACCAGGGCAGTTGGAAGGCTTCCGGTAGAGCCAGGCGGGAACATCAGTTCGATCATCGCGCCGCCGACGTCGCGCGTGCCACCCCGGCTGGGGAAGACATGCAAGTCCAGGCCCGGACGCGCGTTGACCTCGATGATCCGGGTGCCGACGGTAGCGCAAGTTCGGCCGATGTCGGGTGAGACGACGTCGATTCCGGCGACGCTCAGGCCGATGGCCTGCGCGGCACGTTCGGCCAGTTCGCGATGGCTGGCGTGCACCCGGTCGGTGACGTCGGTCGTCACGCCGCCGAGCGAGGCGTTGGCGGCAGTGCGCAGTGCGACCTCGTGGCCTGCCTCCGGCACGTCAGCCAGCGTGCGGCCGCTGCGCGCCAGGCAGGCGCGCAGGTCGGCATCGACCACGACTTCGTACAGACGAACGCCATTGCGCAGCGGATCGCGGTTCATGGCTTCGATCAACTCGTCGATTCGGTGCGTGCCGTCACCGACCACGGTGGGCACGGTGATCTCGACCGCCGCGACGAAACGCCCCCCGATGACGAGCAACCGGCAGGTGGTGCCTGGCACGAAGTTTTCGACCAGCACACGCGAGCCGGCGTGGCTCGCGCGCTCGAAGGCGGCGCCGACTTCGTCGTCTCGCGAGAGGCCGACGCTGACACCCAATCCCTGCTTGCCGCTTTGCGGCTTGACGACGACAGGGTAGCCGAGTTTCGCGGCGGCGGCGAGCGCCTGTTCGGCCGACGCCGCGGCGATCTGGCGCGTCACCGGCAGGCCGAGCTGCGCCAGTCGCTGCGTGGCCTTGCGCTTGTTGCGGCTGAGCAGGGTCGCCACCAGCGGCGCTTCCGCGGGCACCGACGAGTAGACCATGTGCTGCGCAGCGCCGTGTCCCAACTGCAGGTGCGGCCCACCGATGGACTGGCAGGGAATGTCGCGCGCATGCGCCGCGAGCGCGATCACCGACGTGCTGGACGACGTGCGACGGCGGCGCGCGCGCTGCAAGAGCGCCGCCAGAGCCGTCTCAAAGTCCGAGGGCGCGCCGTCCAGGCCGGCGCGCAGCGGCGCGGGCAACAGCGCGAGGACACCCGCCAGCGCCAGCCTGGCCGCGGCGCGCGACTGCGCGGGGTGGGAGGTTTCCCACACCAGCCGGGCCTGGCTCGGCAGCCGCTGCGCGTCGATCGGCTCGACACTCGCCATTCCCAGTGGCACGTAGGCGTTGCGCGCGAACGCGAGGCGGCGCTCGACAGCGAGGATCGCCTGGAGCAGCACCTCCTCGAACGGCACGCCGCGCGCCGAGCGCAGCGCGGCGTGGAAAGGCCGGTCATCGGCGGCCGTCGGCGGCGTCTGCGCCGCATTGCAGAAGCTCGCGATGAAACGGTCGGCGAAATCCGGCCCCGCCGATGCACTGCTGCGGCCGTGCAGGACGCCGAAGTCAACGGCGATGCGCAGCACCGTTCGGTCGTGGTGGATGTTGCAGCCGCGCAGGATCGAACTGCCGAGCCAACGCAGGGTCGGCGCCGGGCCGGGTGCCAGACTGGCAG
>JAYTNX010000138.1:0-5413 GCA_043748075.1 Pseudomonadota bacterium | reverse complement strand
ACTGGGCTCTACCTGACCCGCGAGGGCTATTTGTACCTGTCGGCCAATACGCCGCGCTTCTGGGCAGCGCTGTGCGAACGCACCGGTCTCGGCGAGCTGGCGCGCGATCCGCGCTATGCCTCGGTGCGCAAGCGTGCGGCACACGCCTCCGAGATCGTGCCGCGCCTGCGCGCTGCGCTGCTCTCGCGCACTGCCGCCGAGTGGGAAGCGAGCTTCGGCAATCAGGTGCCCTGTGCCCGGGTGCGGCGGGTCGAGGACATGTTCGATCATCCGCAGGTGCTGGCCGAACGGATCGTCACCCGCGTTCCGCATGCCACCCTCGGCAGCTATCGCGGCGTGGCCCGTCCGATCAAGTTCGGCCGGACGCCCGGTCCAGATCCGTATGCGGCGCCGGGTCTAGGTGAACATACGGAGACTATCCAGGCCGAGCTGCGCGCCCGGGACGATGCGTGACGAGCGGCCGCGCACCGCGTTTCGGACTCCGCCTCCGTCGCCTCGCGTTCGGTTTCGTTGGTGTGCTTGCGAGCGTTATTGCCGGCCAGGCGCGGGCGGACAACCTCGTCTCCGTCCGGCAGGTCGCGTTGCCGTCATTCGCCGGCTCGCCGGAGCAGCTGTTCAGTGCTGCGGGGCAACCGCTCGTCGTCGTCGGCGATCGCCTCTGGCAGTTGCGGGGCGATCGCAAGCAGTGGAGTCTACTGGCGTGGCGACCGCATGGCCGGATCCTCGGCACGGTCGCCCACGACGATCGTCCCTACCTGCTGCTCGAGAGCCGCGCGGGCGAGGGCATCGACCGGGTAGAACGCTATTCCATCGACGCGAATGCGGCCGCGCCCGCGCTGCCCGCGCTGCCCACGCCGCTACGGCGCGCCGCTGGCGCCGTGCTGGGCGATGTCCTGCATCTGTTCGGCACGACGCCGGCGGGCGACTCGCAATGGTGGTCGATCGATTTCGCGGCGCCGCAACCGTCGTGGCGACAACGGTTGGGCGCGCCGGCGTTGCCGCTGGGCGCCAGTGCCGTGGTGGCGCAGGATGCGGCGCTGTTCGTGACGGCGCGCCAGGCGGATGGTCTGGACGACGACCCGGGCCAAGCGCCGACCGTCGGCCCGGGCAGAGCGCCGAGGGTCGACCCCGGCGAGCGACTCTGGCGTTGGACGCCAGCGGCGGGCTGGAGCGAGCGCGGCCGATTGCCGGGGCGGGTGATCGAAGGCGCCGCGCGTGCGATCGGGCAGGCGCACCTGCTGTTTCTCATCCGCATCGATCCGGCGCCTCTCGAATCGTCGGCGTCGTCGACCGGTCGCGCGCAGCTGCTCACCTATCACACCATCACGAACGCGTTTGCGACCCAGGGCGCGGTGACGCGTGCGCCGATCCGGCGCGGCGCCAGTCTCGGCGACGGTCTCGTCTGGGAACAGCGGGAACCGGGCGCGACGGCGGCCGCGTTCACGCTTGCCGAAGTCGTCGGCAGCAAGCTGCTGCTGCGCCCGCTCGACTGGATCATGATCGTGCTCTACTTGGTCGCGATCGCCGGCATCGGCGTCTACTGCTACTGGCGCGAGGAAAAGCAGTCGACGTCGGAGTTCTTCGTCGGCAATCGCACCATCCCGTTCTGGGCCGCGGCCGTGAGCCTGTACGTCACGAGCACCAGTTCCATCGGTTATATCGCAACCACGGCCAAGGCCTTCGCCACCAACTGGCAATACCTCGTCGGCAACCTGATCGGGGTGCTTGGCCTGTTCTTCGTCGCGATCTGGATCGTGCCCATGCTGCGTCGCCTGCGGCTGGTGTCGGTGTTCGACTACCTCGAGCAGCGCTTCCATCCTGCGGTGCGCATGATGGCGAGCGCGATGTGCATCGTGCTGCACCTCGGTGGCCGCATGAGCATCATCCTGTTCCTGCCCGCGCTGGCGATCGCCACGATCACCGGCTTCGACGTGGTGTGGAGCATCCTCATCATGGGCCTGGTGACCATGGGCTACACCGCCCTGGGCGGCATGCGCGCCGTCATCTGGACGGATTTCCTGCAGTTGATCGTCAAGGTGGGTGGCTTGGTGTTCGCCCTGGTCTTCATCGCCTTCCAGCTGGAGGCGAGCCCGGCCGAGATCGCCGCTGCGGTCGACGCCGAGGGCAAGACGAAGATGCTCGACTGGAGTTTCGACCTGACCCAGGCAACCGTCTGGGGCTTCATCTTCGTGGTGCTGATGGAAACGGTGCTGACGTTTCCGAAGGACCAGGTGCTGATGCAGCGCGTGTTCACCACCAAGTCCGACAAGGAAGCCGGGCAATCTGTCTGGTTGTTCGCGCTGATCATCATCCCCGGGGCGTGGCTGTTCTACCTCATCGGCACCGGGCTTTGGGTGTTCTACCAGAACAATCCAGAACGCATGAATCCGCTGCTGTCTGTCGATGCGACCTTCCCGCTGTTCATCGCCGCCGAGTTGCCGGCGGGCATCACTGGCTTGATGATTGCGGGCATTTTCGCCGCATCCATGGCTACCTGTTCCAGCATCATGAACAGCGTCGCCACGATGGTGTCAGTGGATTTCTACGAGCGGCTCGCTCGCAACCCGACCCAACGCACCAGCATCCGGTTGGCGGAGATCGTCACGGTGCTCGCAGGCGCGATCGGCATCGGCCTGGCGCTCGTCCTCAGTCGCTACGACGTTCGCTCCTATCTCGACGTCGCGTTGGAAATGTACGGCTTGCTGGGGGGCGGATTCGGCGGCGCCTACACGCTCGGCATGTTCACGCGCCGGGCGAACTGGCAGGGCGTGCTGATCGGCATGCTGGCCAGTGTCGTGCTCACCTTCGCGGCCTGGGCGGTGGACCTCGTGCATCCGTTCGTCTATCTCGGCATCGCCATCCTGATCTCCATCGTCGTCGGCTATGTCGCGAGCCTGTGCTTCCCGCCGCCCGATCCGGACTCGCTCGAGGGCCTGATCGTCCAGCGTTAGTCTCGGCACGGCGCGGCGTCGGCCATGGCACGGGAACCCGGCCGCCGTTACGCTAGCCGCGAAGGGTTCAGCAACCGGGGGCGGCATGAAGATCACCCGACGAGGCGCTCTGGAACTGGGGTCGGGTGCGGCGATCGTCGCAGCTTCGGGCATCGGCGCTGCCGGCGCCGCTGGCGCCGCTGGCGCTGCCGGTGCCGCGCCGGTCCCCGCGGCGTCGCCGGCGTCGCGTGGCACTCGTGCGCCGCGCAAGCCGACTGCGCCTTCGCTGCCCCCCGCGGGCGCCGACTACGTGATCATCGGCGCCGGTTCCGCCGGCTGCGTACTGGCTCGACGGCTCACGGAAGCCGGCGCTTCGGTCCTGCTGCTCGAGGCCGGCGGCGACGACGCGCTGCCGCAGATCCAGGAACCGCGCGACTGGCCGGGCCTGCAGGGCTCGGCGGTCGACTGGCAGTACCAGACGATCCCGCAGCCGCACACGCTCGGCCGCACGCACGCCTGGGCGCGGGGCAAGGTGCTCGGCGGCTCGGGCAGCATCAATGCGATGGCGCATCATCGCGGGCATCCGAGCGTCTACGACGCCTGGGAGCGCGACTTCGGCGCGGAGGGTTGGTCGTTCCGCGAGCTGCTGCCGTATTTCAGCAAGCTCGAGACGTTCGCCGGCGGCGCCTCCGCGTATCACGGTGGCGACGGACCGATTTTCGTCGACGTACCCCGCGGCGAGCTGCAGCATCCCGTCGCCCGACAATTCATTGCGGCATCCGCGGCGACCGGTTACGAGCCGACCGACGACCTCAATGGCCCGCGCATGGAGGGCCCGGCCTGGAACCCCGTCGCGCTGCAGGGCCGGCAGCGACAGGGGCCGGCGCTCTGCTATCTGAGGCCCGCGCTGGCGTCGAAGAACCCGCCGACGGTGGTGACGGCTGCGCGGGCGACGCGCCTGACGTTCGAGGGCACGACCTGCACCGGCGTCGCGTATCGCCACGGCGGGCAGCGGCGTACGGCGCTTGCCGCGCGCGAAGTGCTGCTGTGCGCGGGTACGATCGAGTCACCCAAGCTGCTGATGCTGTCGGGTATCGGCGCGCCCGCGGAGCTCGCGAAGCCGGGCATCAGGGTGCGCGCCGCGTTGCCCGGAGTCGGCAAGAACCTGCAGGACCACCTGCTCGGCGCGGGTACCGTCTACGAATCGTCGCGGCCGCTGCCGTTGTCGAACTACCAGCACGGCGAGGCCATGCAGTACCTGCGCACCGAGGCCTCGCTGCCCGGGCCGAACTTGCTGCTGATGTGCGTCTCTGTGCCCTTCGCCTCGCCCACACTGCCACCGCCACCGGCGAATGCCTGGACAGTCCTGCCCTGCCTCATGCAGCCGCAGAGTCGCGGCACGGTCAGCCTGCGCTCGGGCGAAGCGGTCGACGCGCCGGTCATCGACCCGAACTACTTCGACGACGCGGTGGACGTGACCACGATGATGCGCGGTTTCGACGTTGCACGCGCCATCAGCAGCAATGCGGCCCTGGACGACTGGCGCGCGCGCGAGATCCTCCCCGGCGCGCGCTGGGCCACCGCCGTCGGCCGCGACGAGTTCGTACGCCAGGCCGCGAACACCTTCTTTCATCCGGTAGGCACCTGTGCGCTCGGCAACCTGCCGGAGTCGGTGGTCGATCCGGAACTGCGCGTGCAGGGGTTGCAGGGTCTGCGCGTGGTCGACGCCTCGGTGATCCCGCGGATCCCGAGCGCACCGACGCATGCGCTGGTGATCGCGATCGCGGAGCGGGCGGCCGACCTGATCCGTGGCGGAAAGCCGCTGGCCGCCGCGCCTGCTGAGGCCACGGTCGCTGCTGCGGTCGCAAGGTCCGACGCTGACGTCACTAGCCGCACGTGACGACCGCCATCGCCGGTGAACTTGCCGGCCGCGTCGCGCTGATCACAGGCGCGGCAAACGGCCTCGGCGCGCGCATGGCGGAACGGTTCGCCGGCGCCGGCGCGAGCGTGGTCATCGCCGATCTCGACGAGACCGCAGGCGGCGCCCTCGCAGCGTCGTTGCCGGGTGCCGGTTTCCTGCGCCTCGACGTCACCTGCGAGGCGGACTGGCTCGCGGCCCTGGATTCGATCGCGGCCGAACGCGGCCCGCTCGACATCCTGGTCAACAATGCCGGCTACTACCGACCGAACGTGCCGCTCGACGAGATGGAGCTCGCGCTCTGGCAACGGCACTTCGCGGTCAACGCCGACGGTCCGTTCCTCGGCTGCCGCGAGGCGCTGCGGCGCATGAAGGGTCGCGGCGGCGTGGTGCTGAACGTCGCCTCCACCGCGGCACTGACCGGCTTCATCAACGGCGCGGCCTATTCCGCGTCGAAAGCGGCACTGGCGATGCTGACGCGGCTCGCGGCGCGCAGCGGCGCCCCGCACCACATCCGCGTCAACGCGATCCTGCCGGGCGCTACGCCGACGGCGATGCTGCGCAG
>JAYTNX010000137.1:0-1599 GCA_043748075.1 Pseudomonadota bacterium | reverse complement strand
GGGCACTACAGGTACGACGACGTCCATATCGACCTGCGGACGCTGGCTGCATTCGCCGGAGCGCGCTTCTTTCGCGACGAGGCCGTGGGCCTGGACCGCGGCGCGGCCAAGGTCCTCTGCCGTGCGCGGCCGCCGGTGCCCTACGACCTGCTGTCGATCAACATCGGATCCACGCCGCGAATGGACGACGTCGCCGGCGCGGCCAGGTATGCGGTACCGGTCAAACCGATCGACGGGTTCAACCAGCGCTGGTTGGCGTTGATCGACCGGATTCGCGGCCGTGCCGGTGTGACCCGCATCGCGGTTGTTGGCGGCGGAGCCGGCGGCGTAGAGCTCGCTCTCGCGATGCAGTACCGATTGTGCCATGAACTGCGCGCGCTCGGGCGCGATCCGGACGAACTGCAGATGCACCTTTTCACGCGCGATGCGCACATCCTGCCGACGCACAATGCCTCGGTGCGCCGCAGCTTCGCTCGAGCTCTGACGGCCAGGGGGGTCGTCGTGCACCTTCGCGCCGAGGTGCAGCGAGTGGAGGCCAATGGTATTCGGACGGCGCAAGGCGAATCACTGGATGCCGAAGAGGTCGTCTGGGTGACCGGCGCCGGCGGCGCGTCGTGGCTGCGGGACACCGGCCTTGCCCTGGACGCGGACGGCTTCATCCAGGTGACCGACACCCTGCAAACGGTGACCGACCCGCGCATTTTCGCGGCCGGTGACGTAGCCGCGATGGTCAACCATCCACGCGAAAAAGCCGGGGTGTTTGCCGTCCGCCAGGGCCCGCCGCTCGCGCGCAACCTGCGTCTCGCGGTCATGGGACACACGCTGCGTCCCTATCGCCCGCAACGCCGCTGGCTGGCGCTCATCAGCACAGGTGACCGGTACGCGGTCGCATCGCGTGGCGCACTCAAGCTCCAGGGCGCGTGGCTGTGGGCATGGAAGGACTGGATCGACCGCCGCTTCATGCGCAAGTTCAGCGAGTTTCCGCCCATGCGTGAGCAACTCGCGGCCGCGCCGGTCGCTTCGGCGGTCCGACTCGACGAGACCGAAGCGGCGGAGGCGATCTCCGCGGTTGCGATGCGCTGCGGCGGATGCGGCGCGAAAGTGGGCGCGGGCGTGCTGTCACGTGCCCTGGCTGCGCTGCACCCGGTCGATCGCCCCGATGTGCTGATCGGCCTGCACGCGCCCGACGATGCCGCGGTCGTCCGGGTTCCTGCGGGGAAGGCGCTGGTGCACAGCGTCGATTTTTTCAGAGCGTTCATCGACGACCCGTATCTGCTTGGCCGCGTGGCCGCGAACCACGCGCTCGGCGACATCTTCGCCATGGGCGCCGAGGCGCAGTCCGCAAGCGCGATCGCCACCGTGCCCTCGGGAATTGAATCCAAGGTCGAGGACGTCCTGTTCCAGATGATGTCGGGCGCGGTGGAGGTCATGAATGAGGCCAATTGTGCGCTGATCGGCGGGCACACCGGCGAAGGCCGCGAACTGGCGCTGGGTTTCGCGGTCAACGGCCTCATCGATGAGAACCTGCACTCAGTCCTGCGAAAGGGCGGCATGCGTGTCGGCAACGTGCTGATCCTCACCAAGCCGATCGGTACCGGC
>JAYTNX010000136.1:0-3245 GCA_043748075.1 Pseudomonadota bacterium | reverse complement strand
GCGTTCATGCGCGCACCGCGAAGGCCGGAACGTACCATCGTCTTCCTCTCTCCTACGGCGGAAGAGGCCGGCCTGCTCGGATCGGCCTACTACGTGGATCATCCGGTCGCGCCGCTCGCCGCGACGGTCGCGGCGCTGAACATGGACACCCTGCATTTCGGCGGCCCGAGCCGCGACGTGTCGGTGATCGGCTGGGGCGCCTCAGATCTGCAGTCCGTGCTGGCTGGCGCGGCGCGCCGCCAGGGTCGCGAACTGGTTCCTGAGCCGACGCCGCAGGACGGCCTGTATTTCCGCTCGGATCATTTCAACTTCGCCAAGGGCGGCGTGCCGGGCCTCTACTTCAAGCTGGGCATCGACGATCGCGAGCATGGCGCGGTCTGGGGTCAGGCGCAGCGCGATGAGTATTACGCGCGTCGCTACCACAAGTCGGCCGACCGCTACGAGCCGGGAATCGACCTGCGCGGAGGACTCCAGGACCTGCAGTTGATGTTCGCGGTGGGCGATGCGCTGGCGACGGGGGCGCGTTGGCCGCAGTGGAGCGCCGACAGTGAGTTCCGGGCGACTCGCGAGCGCAACCTGCGGGAAGCGCGTGAGGCCGCGCGGCGTTGAACCGCGTGCGGCAGCGCAGTCAGGCGTGCGACGAGATTTCCCTCAGTGTCACGCGCAGCAGCCGGAACAGGCACACCAGCAGATAGGGCCCCGCGAGCACGAGCCAGCAGGCCAGCGAACCGCGCGCGAGGCCGGCGAAGAAATCGCCGAGCAGCGCGCCGAAGCCGCCGTTCGCATAGGGACCGAGCGCGAGCAGGCCCGCCACCCACAGCAGCAGGGGCATCGCCAGCAGGCCGAGAACCAGGCCGGCCAGCAGCAGGCCCAGCTCGCGCTGCGGGCGACCCAACGTCGGCAGGCGATCGCGCAGTTTCGCAGGAAGCCATGACATGTCGGCATAATAAACCATGAACGGGGATCTCCGGACAGCAGTGATCGGTGTCGGCTATCTCGGCCGCTTCCACGCCCAAAAGTATGCGCAACTGCCGGGCAGCCATCTGGTTGCAGTCGTCGATGCACGCGAGCCGGTGCGCAAGGCGGTCGCGACCGAGCTCGGAACGCGGGCGGTGGCCGACTACCGCGAACTGCTCGGTGCGGTCGACGCCGTCAGCATCGTCACGCCCACCCCGGCGCATTTCGGAATCGCCCGGGATTTCCTTGCCGCGGGCGCTCACGTGCTGGTCGAGAAGCCCGTCACCGAGACCGTGGCCCAGGCCCGCGAACTCGTCGACCTGGCACGGTTGCAAGGTCGTCTGCTGCAAGTCGGGCACCTCGAGCGCTTCAATGCGGCGGTGCTCGCCGCCGAGGCCCACCTGACCGAGCCCCGGTTCATTGAATGCCAGCGCCTCGCGCCGTTCAAGGAGCGCGGCACGGACGTCAACGTCGTGCTCGACCTGATGATCCACGATATCGACATCGTGCAGACGATCGTCGGTGCGCCGCTCGACACGATCGACGCGGTCGGCACGCCGGTGTTCTCGGGTGCCGTCGATATCGCCAATGCGCGCCTGCGCTTCACCAATGGTTGTGTCGCCAACGTCACGGCGAGCCGCGTCAGCCTGAAGACCGAGCGCAAGCTGCGGGTGTTCCGCGACGATGCCTACGTGTCGATCGACCTGCAGCAGAAAATACTCACCGTGATCCGCAAGCGGGTGCCGCCGGGTGCCGCGGGCGAACTGCCGGTCACGATCGAAGAACAGAGCTTCGAGCCGGGCGATGCCCTGAAGGCCGAGATCGAGTCATTCCTGGCCTGCATCCGCGCGGGGCGGCGTCCGGTCGTGGACGGCGAGGATGGTCTGCGGGCGCTCGAGACGGCGATCCGCATTACCGCGCAGCTGACGGCAGGCCAGGCGCCGGTCGCGGCCTGAACGCGGCCATGCGCGCCGCTGGCGCGGAACGACGCTTGAAATGCCGCCGCGTCGCCACCATCCCCAGGCCATGAACGCTTCCGTACTGCCGATTGTCCCGTACACCGCGCGGCTGACCCTCGACGTGGTCGCGGATTTCACCTGTCCGTGGTCGTTCCTCGGCCTGCGGCGCATTTCCCGCGCCCTGGCGAATGTGCAGGGCCTGGCATCGCCGCCGCTGCTTCGCTGGCACGGCTACCGCCTGCCCCGCGACGCGTCGGAAGAGGCGCAAGCTGCCTGGCGAGCGCATCTGGCGGGTCGGCTGCCGCCGGGCCTGTCGCTCGAGGTCGCCGAGCAGACCCTCGACCAGGCGGGCGAGGAGTTCGGCATTCACTTCGATTTCGCGCGCATTCGCGGCGTCCCCGACACGGGTGAGGCGCACCGCCTGATGGTGCTGGCGGCGCGCGAAGGGCGCCAGGCGCTGGTGGCCGATGCGATTTTCCGCGCCTACTTCGAGCACGGTCGCGATATCGGCGACCCGCAGGAACTGACGCGGGTCGGTCGCGAGGCGGGGCTCTCCGCGCTGGCGCTGGAGGCGTTCGCCGATGCCGCCACCGAGGGTTCGGCGGTGGCGACCGAGGAGCAGCGCCTGCGCGCGCTCGGTGTCGAGAATGTGCCCAACCTGCTGCTCAACGGACGCGTGCTGGTGCCTGGGCCGGCCGACGTCGACACCTATGTGCAGGCGCTCGACCAGGCGATGTTCCCCGGCACGCCGCCCACCGCGGGGAACCCGCGCCTGCTGAACTGAGGGCGCGGGTGCATCGCCGCGCGACGCGTGCGATCCTTCGACTCGTTCATCGTCCCCCGACGTCCCAGACGAGGAAATCCCATCGTGTCGCAGCCCGCGCACCTGCAGACGACGCCGCGCCCGGTCACTGTCGCGGCGACCCAGTTCGCGTGCCGGTGGGATGTCGAGGCCAACATCGCCCGCGCCGAAGCCCTGGTACGCGAAGCGGCCGGTCGCGGTGCGCAGGTGATATTGCTGCAGGAACTCTTCGAGACGCCGTACTTCTGCATCGAGCAGGACGTGCGCCACCTGCACCTCGCCTCGCCGCTCGACGCGAACCGCGCAATCCGTCACTTCCAGGCAGTCGCGCGCGAGCTGGGCGTCGTGCTGCCGATCAGTGTCTTCGAGAAGGCGAACAACGCGTACTTCAATACCGTGGCGATCGTCGATGCGGATGGCACGCTGCTCGGCAGCTACCGCAAGTCGCATATCCCCAACGGGCCGGGTTACCAGGAAAAGACCTACTTCAGTCCCGGTGACACCGGCTTCCGCGTCTGGGACACCCG
>JAYTNX010000135.1:0-23620 GCA_043748075.1 Pseudomonadota bacterium | reverse complement strand
CTCAGCGGTCCGGGTGGCGCCTGCGACTGACACGGCGCACCCACCACAATCCGATTCCGAGCAGCGACAGGCCCGCCAGAATCGATGCGCCGAGCCGCGACGCAGGTACCGGGTCCGGTGGGGCGGGCACGTCGGCCCACGCCGCCAGAGCGAACGCAGCAGCGGCGAGGGCGGCAGTGGACGCGCGAGCGCGGTGCATCGGCGGACCTCCGGATTCCAGGCCGCTCGATCAGCGCGGCTTGTCGGGTGAACGCGGGTCGGGTGAACGCGGGTCCGCAGCCCGCAACGCGATCTCGGACCGCGCGACCCAGTGTGGCTCGCCTGCCACCCTGATCCGGACGAGATCGAGCTGAGGGTTGCAGGCCTCGACCACGGCGCCCTTGTTGATCTGGTCCGCAGGTACGGTGGACATGAACTTGCCCGCTGAGTCGTACGAGGCGATGCGGGTTTGTCGGCGCGCCGTTGCGGCGATATCGACCGGCCTGCGCAAGGAAACCGCGCAGCGGCGCGCGGCCTCGGCAGCCGGGTCCCTGAGCTTGCCGATCGGCGCCACGTCCGCCCCCGCCGTCGGGGCGAGTGCCAGCGCGAACGAGAGCACCAAACCCGTCATGCCTGGGGCGATCTGCTGCCTGTGGATGCGGATCTCAGACACGGTGGAATCGTACTGCCATTCAGGGTGACGGGCCAGGGTCCGAGCAGTACGACTCTCCGGTCTCACCGCGTTTGCAGGCGGAATATTTGTCGGCCGCGCGGTTCCAGGACGACTTGGCTTCATTAAAAACCGTGTCCCTCCGGAGTCGCACCATATACGCGTTGCGCTCGGCGATGCTCTTGAACGTGACGCCGCGCGGTTCGGCGAACACGAGCGCCATATCGCTCGGCAAGCGGCCGCCCACGACGTAGTTCTGCTCATCGTCGTTCCGGAAGCCGATGAAATTGCCGCGGCCGCGCAACCAGTTGAACCAGTAGTTGGCCTGGTCGTCGCCCTTCGCGGCCGCCCGTTCGAGCCAGCGGAGCGCTTCTGCGCGGCTCTGCGGCACGCCGATGCCGAACTGATACGCGCGGCCGATGCCGAACAGCCCGTGGGCGTTGCCCTGGTCGGCGCTGCGCCGATACCAACGTGCGGACTCGACCCAATTGTCCGCGACGCCGCTGCCGAGTTCGTAGAGGTTGGCGAGATTGTTCTGCGCGGGCGCGTAGTTCTGCTCCGCCGCCTTGCGATACCACTGCGCCGCGAGTGCCGGACTACGCCCGACGCCTTCGCCGTACTCGTACTGGTAGCCCACCTGGAGCTGCGACGGCGGATGACCGCGCTCGGCGAGCGGACGGAACGCGCCGAACGCCGCAGCGAAGTCCTTCGCCTCGTAGAGCGCGACGCCACGCTGGAATTCGGGTGGCGAGCCGCCTGCGCCGCCGCGACTGCCGCCACCACCGACACCGCCGCCGCCGGCCGTGCGACCGTCGCCGCCGCCCGAATTCGCGCCCGCTCCACCGCCACCCAGATCTGCGAGTGCCTGTTGCGCGGGTCGATTTCCCATCGCGGCGGCGCGCTCATAGGCGCTGCGCGCCTTCGCGAGATCGCGCGTCGTGCCGATACCACGCTCGTACGCGCGACCGAGATTCACGAGCCCGTCGTCGTTGTTCGCCTGTGCGGCGCGCTGATACCACTGGAACGCCTGTGCCGGATCCTTGGCGCCGCCGATACCCGTTTCGAGCATGTAACCGAGCACGGCCTGCGCGGCGGCATGATTCTGGTTGGCCGCGCGGCGCAGCCACTCCAGTGCCTTCGCCGAGTCGCGTTGGCGGTTGATCGCGAACTGATAGGAGAGCCCGAGGCAGTACGCCTCGTAGGCGCTGCGCGGATCTTCGCCGATCCGGAGGATGTCGCCGCGGCAGCGATTGAAGTCGGCGTCGAGATCGGCGCGTGCGCCCGGCGACCCGAGCAAGAGGGCGGCGATCAGCGCGAGCGGAGCCGCGGCCGATGGGACAGTGCGCTCGTGCATGGCTCGTCTCCTGTTCTCGTCACGGTTTCTGTCAGTGATTCGGGTAGATCGAGTTCCAGTCGACGCCGATGGCGCGATAGAACTCGCGCATCTGATCGAGCGTCTCGAGGTGCACGGCCGAGCCGTCGGGGCGATAGGCCGTCAGCGCCTTCTGGTCGGGACCGCCGACCTGGGGACCATAGTTCGGGCCGGCAACGGCCCGGTTGTTCCGGTCCGGCCAGACGTCGTGCGGGCCGTGCTGGATGCCGCGGTCGAAGAAGCGGCATTGCAGCTCGCCCTGCAGCGCCGGCGTCCAGCCCGGCGAGCCGTCGAGGTCATAGACGCCGTGCAGATCCGTGTCGCTGTAGTAGCCGCGCTCAGCGCCCGGGCCGCTGACGACTTCCTGCGCGCCGGGCGAGGCGATTCGGTAGCCCTTCCGGAGAAGCTCGGTCCGCTCGGCGAGACTCATGCCCTTCGCGGTCGAGAGTCCGAGAAACGGCTCCGCTGCGGCGCGCTCGGTTGCCGGCAGCTGTGCGATGTCGGCGGGCTTGAGCGTCTTGCCTTTGACACCCATCGGCTTCGCCACGTAGCCCTCGCGCCCGATCCAGCGCATCGACAGCGGATTCGAATCGCGCACGATGAAGGTCTTGCCCTCGGCGACCGCGATGCCCTTGAGGACCTTTTCATCGCCGAGCAGCATGCCGCGCTTGATGGCGTCGGGGACCGCGGGAAGCGACTTCGGCAGGCGTTTCACCGGACGAAGCTGTGCGACGCGCTGAATCGCACGGCCACAGGCCTGGCCAGCCGCCCTCACCGCGCAGCCTGCGGCACTGGCCGCGCATTTCTGTGCAACGGGCAGCAGCGCATAGAAGCAGAGTCTCTGCGCCTGGCGTTGGCCGATCTCGAACTGCGTCAGTTGTCGTCCCGCGGAATCGATGACGGGGGCCTCGAACAGTTCCTTCCGCAGCGCACGCAGGCCCGATTCGGAGTCCTCGATGCCCAGGAGCTTCGCGGCCTCCACGGTGCGCCACTGCGCGATCAGCGCGAGCGCCTGGAACATGACCTCGATGCCGTGTCCGCAGTCCTGGAAGCCTTGCTGCAGGCCGGCCAGGTAACCCGGGTCCTCGTCCGGCCCGCCGCGATTGCGACCGGGATCCTCGACCGTGGCGACCGGTCCGTCGGGCGGGCACCGCGGCGGCTTCACGGGGTTCGCACAGGGGTCGTAGCCGCCGGGAGTCCGCACCGGCGCGACATTCGGATCGATGCCACCGGGCAAACGCGGGCCCGGATCGGCCGGCGGGGACCACTCGGGAATGTCCGGATCGCGCTGATAGCCGCCGTCCGGATCGTTCTGCTGCTCGTCGTACACCGCACGACCCTGAAGCACGCGCCGATCGTTCGCGGCCCGCGCGGCCGTGGCCATGCGGTTGAACTCCTGCTGCGCGTCCTGCATGCAGCGATCGCCGACACCGATCAGGTTTTTCGCCTGACGCAGTCCGGCGTTGATCTCGTCGATCGACGTATCCCAGGCCGGCCGGCGCGTCAGCGGCGCGATGCGCCTGATCTGCTCGATCGCGAGCTTGAACTTCTCGACACAGGGCTCGAAAGGCGCGGTCCATTTCGAATGTTTGCGGCGCTGTTCGTCCCATTTCGCGATGTGCTGCCGCGCCCAGTTCTGCTCGAGGCCGATCTGCGGCGCGCCCGTGCCGTTCGCGGCGTCGCGGCGCAGGTCGAGCGCGTGGCCGTCGATCGAATACGGAATCGACTCGAGATCGGTTTGCCGTACGCCGTTGATGACCACCCGCGGATCGGGCTCGCGCTCGCCTGCGGGGACCGCGAGGGACGCGAAGCCGAACATCGCGCTCGAGAGCAACAGCCGTGCGAATCCCGATCGGCGCCTCATCGGACCCTCTCGTACGTGACTGTCCACGTCAGCTGAGTCGTGCGCTCTATACCGCTGCAGGCCGCGGTCGCAGTCATCGTATCGCTGCCGGCCAGGATTTCGCAAACCCGGCCGCACGGGTGCTTCAGGTGTGACGCACCACCGATGCGACCACCGCATCGTGCAGCCCCTGCATGCTGTAGGACACGTCCTGGAGCTGCCCGTCGACGAAGAAGGTCGGCGTCGCACGCAGGTGCAGGCGACGGCCGCTCTCGAGGTGCTCGCGAACGCGCTGCAGGTAGAGATGCTCGTGCAGATCGTCGACGAACCGGGCAGGGTCCAGCCCAAGCTGTTCGGCGTAGCGCCGCAGGTCGGGCAGCGCCAGATGCGCCTGGTGCGCGAACAGCAGGTCGTGCATCTCCCAGAATCTGCCCTGCGCGCCGGCACTCTCGGCGGCCTCCGCGGCCAGCAGCGCATGCGGGTGGGCCTGCTCCAGCGGAAAATGCCGGAACACGAACCGGACCTGCTGCGGAAAGCGTTGCATCACCAGGTGCACGGGCTCGACGGCGATCCGGCACGTCGGACATTCGAAGTCCCCGTACTCGATCACCGTGGTGCGCGCGTGCTCCGGCCCCCTGACGTGGTCGGTAGGCTCGATGGCGATGTTCATGGCGGTTCCCCCTGGAGGACGAATCTACCTGCGGCCGACACCGCCGTCCGTACGGGCGGGCGCCCAGGGCGCCACTGGCTGATGCTCGACACGATCCGCGACGTACCGCATCCTCGCAGTACTGGATTGCAGTCAGGAGCAAGCCGATGACGCAGGGACGCGTTCGGAATCAGGATCTCGTCTCGCTCGGAGCCGTCGTGGCGCTGCTGTCGTCACCGTGGGCCCAGTCCGCCGATCTCACCTTCACGGGCTACGCACGCGACATCGAATCGAAGAAGCTGCTCTACATCGAGTCGCATTTCGTGCGCGACGCCGGTCAGAAGGGCGAATCCCGCGTGGTGCTGTACCGTTGCGCCAACGGCACCGAAACCTTCGCCCGCAAGGAACTCCGCTACGGCGAGGTGCGCGAAGAACCGGAATTCAACTTCGTCGACGGCCGTAGCGGCTATACCGAGGGCCTGCGTCGTGCCACCGCCGGGCCGATCGTGTTCCAGCGCGACACGGCGACGGCAGCGGCGCGCGAGGCGAAGGTGCCGGCGAACGTGGTGATCGTCTCCGATGCCGGCTTCGACGAGTTCGTGCGCCAACACTGGGGCGAGCTCGAGGCCGGCAAGACCGTGCGCTTCCCATTCCTGATCCCGAGCCGCCTCGATTTCCTGACGTTCAAGGTGAAGAAGAACCGCGAGGAGCCCATCGAGGGCGCCACGACGTCGGTGATCCGCCTGAACCTCTCCGGCGTGCTCGGCTGGTTCCTCCCGTACATCGAGGTCAGCTATCGCAAGAGCGACCAGGTGTTGATGCGCTACAAGGGGCTGACCAACATCCGCGATGCCGCGGGCGAGAACCTGGTCGCGCTGATCGAGTTTCCGCAGAAGGAGCGGCGCACGCTGCCGGCGGGTGGGGCGGGGCTGGAGGCGCAGAGGGCGGTCGCGTTGGTGGCTCAGTGCAGGTGAGCCGCGTCCCACCGCGACCGCGCGTTGCACAAACTTTTCAGAATGACGTGCGCGAGTCTCACGCAAGCAGCCGCAACGCCGTCGCGACGAGCTGATCGGCTTCGTAGGGCTTCGGCAGGTGGGCCTGGAAGCCGGCCTGCATCGCCATCGCGCGATCCTCGGCGCGTGCATACGCGGTGATGGCGATCGCCGGCAGGCGGCGCGGTGCGATGTTCAGCCGGTGGCGCACGTTCTCCAGGAACTCGTAGCCATCCATGCCGGGCAGCCCGATGTCGCTGAGCAGCAGGCCGTAGGGTGCGTCGACCGGCATCTGTCGCAGCGCAGTGAGTGCGCTCTCGGCACTGAGCACGCCGGTGACGCGGGCGCCATAGGCGTCGAAGACCATCCCGGTCAGTGCAAGCATGTCGGGGTCGTCGTCGACGGCGAGGATCGCCAGGTCGCGCAGAATTCCCGGCGCGGCATGCAGCGGATTCGGCAGCGGCGAGGGACGGACGATGGCAGGCTGCGGCGGGTGCTGGCGGTGGTGGGGAAGCGGCGGGCGGGTCGTCGCCACGGGGTGTCGGGTGTTCATGGGTGTCGCGTCCGTTGCGCGGGGTAGCCTGGTTGCTGCCCCATCGTGGACGTGTCCGCGCGTGCTGCCTGTCAGCGGATCACCCGCATTGGCGTCAGCGGTGGCGGGTCACGAAACGGCGAAAAGCCCGTTTCGTGACCCGCGTCACACTCAGCGCAGGTCGAAGCGGTCGAGGGTCATCACCTTGGTCCAGGCTTTGACAAAATCCTGCAGGAACGCCTCGCGACCGTCGGCGGCGGCATAGACCTCCGCCACCGCGAGCAGTTCGGAGTTCGAGCCGAAGGCGAGGTCGACCGGCGTGGCCGTCCACTTCAGCTTGCCGGTGCGGCGATCCACACCCTCGTAGAGTCCCTCGGTCGTGGACGACTTGCCCCATTTCGTGGACATATCGAGCAGGTTCACGAAGAAGTCGTTGCTCAGGGTGCCGGGCCGGTCGGTGAAAACGCCGACCGTGGTCTTGCCGGCATTGGCATTCAGTGTGCGCAGGCCACCGAGCAGCGCGGTCATTTCCGGCACGCTCAAGGTCAGCAGGTTCGCCCGCTCGACCAGCGCGACGACCGGCGAACGCTGCGCTGCGCCGGCAAGGAAGTTGCGAAAGCCATCCGCGGCCGGCTCGAGCTCGGCGAAGGAGGCGACATCGGTCTGCGCCTGCGTGGCGTCCGTGCGGCCAGGCGTGAACGGCACCTGCAGCGTATGGCCGGCGTTTTTCGCGGCCCGTTCGATCGCCGCGCCACCGCCGAGGACGATCAGGTCCGCGAGCGAAACCTGCTTGCGCCCGGGCGAAGGCGTTCCGCGGGTCGGGACGCCGTTGAAGTCCTTCTGGATCGCCTCCAGCGATTTCAGCACCCGCGCGAGCTCGGCGGGATCATTGACGGCCCAGTCCTTCTGCGGTGCGAGGCGGATGCGCGCGCCGTTCGCGCCACCGCGCATGTCGGTGCCACGGAACGACGCGGCCGACGCCCAGGCCGTACGGACCAGTTCCGGGATGGTGATGCCCGAGGCGAGGATCCGCGCCTTCAGCGTGGCCGCGTCGGCGGCGTCGATCAGCGGGTGATCCACGCGCGGCAGCGGGTCCTGCCAGATCAGATCTTCACCCGGGACCTCGGCGCCCACGTAGCGCGCACGCGGTCCGAGGTCGCGGTGCGTCAGCTTGAACCAGGCCTTGGCGAACGCGAGCTCGAACTCCTGCGGGTTCTTCTGGAACCGCTGCGCGATCTTGCGATAGGACGGGTCGACCTTCAGCGCCAGATCCGTCGTGAACATGATCGGCGCATGGCGCTTCGAGGGATCGTGCGCGTCCGGGACCAGGTTCGCACCCTGGCCGTTCGCGGGAATCCACTGGGTCGCGCCCGCCGGGCTCTTGGACTTCACCCACTCGAAGGCAAACAGGTTGTCGAGGTACTGCGTGGTCCAGGCCGTGGGGCTCGCCGACCATGCGCCTTCCAGGCCACTGGTGACCGTGTCCACGCCGTTGCCGCGTCCGCACTTGTTCTCCCAGCCGAAGCCTTGGCTTTCGACGCCGGCCGCGGCGGGCTCGACGCCCACGCACTTCGACGGCTCATGGGCGCCATGCGCCTTGCCGAAGGTGTGGCCTCCCGCGATCAGCGCCAGTGTCTCCTCGTCGTTCATCGCCATGCGGCCGAAGGTCTCGCGGATGTCCTTCGCCGAAGCGAGCGGATCCGGGTTGCCATTGGGGCCTTCGGGATTCACGTAGATCAGGCCCATCTGCACGGCCGCCAGCGGCTTGGCCAGCTCGCGATTGCCGCTGTAGCGCTCATCGGCGAGGAATTTTTTCTCCGGACCCCAGTCGACGAACTCGGGCTCCCAGTCGTCCTGGCGCCCGCCGGCGAAGCCGAAGGTCTTGAAGCCCATGTTCTCGAGCGCCACGTTGCCGGTCAGGACCATCAGGTCCGCCCAGGAAAGGTTCCTGCCGTACTTCTGCTTGACCGGCCACATCAGCCGCCGTGCCTTGTCGAGGTTGGCGTTGTCCGGCCAGCTGTTGAGCGGCTCGAAGCGCTGCTGACCGCCGCCGGCGCCGCCACGCCCGTCGCTGACGCGATAGGTGCCGGCGCTGTGCCAGGCCATGCGGATGAAGAACGGCCCGTAGTTGCCGTAGTCCGCCGGCCACCAGTCCTGCGAGGTCGAGAGCACCTGGTTGATGTCGGCCTTGACGGCCTTCAGGTCGAGAGTGGCGAAGGCTTTCGCGTAGTCGAACTGTTGACCAAGCGGGTTGGATTCGACCGCGTGCTGCCGCAGGGGTGTCAGGTCGAGCTGCTCGGGCCACCAGAACTGGTTGGATCGCGGGCCGGTTTCGGCGCTCAGCGCGACCGTGGGCATCAGCGGCAGCGCGGCACCCGCGAGGGCGAGCAGCAACGGCCTGAATAGCTTCTTCATGGAATTCCCCCTGTATCGAACGGATGGCTCGACTGGTGCCGATGCTAGGGCGATCCGGATGCGCGCTCGATGGATTGATTCGATGGGCGCGATAGAGGGCGGCGATCGCCCGAGGGGTCGGCGAAAACCTTGCCGCTACGTGCCGTAGATCGATTCGTCGATTTCTTCATCGGTCAGGGGTCGTGAGGGCGGGGGGCCGTCCAGCGCAAAACTAGCCAGGTTCAGCAGTGGATCGTCGTCAGGCACGCTCGCTTCGCGCCCTCGTCGACGTGTCTGCGCGAGCTCGGCAACGGGCCGATCGTCACGCGCGATGGTGATGCGCTCCCCGCGCTCCGCCCGGGCGACCCGCTGGGAAAGCCGGGTCTTAGCGCCGCGTGCCATCGTCATTGCGTCCTCGACGCGGGCGAAGCGGCCAGCCCCAGGAACACGAGCAGCGCGCGGTTCAGGCGCAGGGAGTCTTCATCGTCGAGGCGGCCGAGCCGTGAGCGCAATCTTGTTCTGGGAACGGTGACGACCTTGTCGACCATCAGTTGCGAAGCCTCCCGCAAACCGTTGGTGGGGCTGGGTTCAACTGACAGCCGCAGCAAGGGTGCATCGATCGTGACGGTGGTGAACGCGCAGAGCGTCACGGAGGTCGTCGCGTCGAAGCGGTCGTCCTGCAGGATGACAGCCGGACGAGGCTTGCCGGTGGAATCCGAACCCCCGGCTACGGTCCAGACCTCGCCCCGCTTCATCGCCGGCCCGCCTCGAACGGATCATCGGCCACGGCATCGATGAAGGCCTGTTCCGCGGCCTCGCCGGGATGTGCCGCCACGCGCCGCGACTGCTCGCGGGCCGCTGCCGCAAATGCCGGCGAGCGCACGTCCGGCACCCAGATCTGGATCGGGCGCAGACCCTGACTGCGCAGGCGATCGCGGTGAGCCTTGACCTTTTCCTGCGAACTCAATGGGCGGGGACGGCGCCGCGAACCGGCCATGATTGTATTCCACCTGGTTACATGTAACGTGCCATCTCGGGGCAGCACTGGACTACTCCCGAGATTCTCGGTCGAGGAAGCCCAACAGTTTCAGTGCAAGCCGGATGCCCCAGGGCGGAAGGCAAGGCCGAGTTGCGCCGCCACGCCATCGAGCGCCGTATCGCGTGTCCACAGAAGCATCGCGTCGGGGGCTGCGAGCAGCGCCGATGCCAGCAGGTGGGCGTCGATGAACCCGAGCCCCTTGCCCATCAGTCGACGGCGCTCGATCAGCGCGAGCACCTCGGGGTTGGAGGCGAGCGGCGCGGCCGGAAGTTCGCTCAGCAGCTGGAACACCAGCGCCCGGTCGGGCAGATTGCCGCAGGCCAGCTCGCCGACGACGACGGGATGCACCGCCACCTCGCCGTTCTCCAGGACGGTTTCGAGCGCGCGATCGCGGCGGCGCAGGTGATCGACCCAGACGGAAGTGTCGACGAGCACGATCACTTGCGCCTCGATGACTTCCGGCGGCGGGGGGCGACGAGCGCGGGCATGGTGCCGCCGAGGCGAACGAGACGTCGCGCCGCCTCGCGCTGAATCAGCAACCGCAGACCTTCGTGGAGCAGGGTCGTGCGCTCCTTGATGCCGGTGAGCTCATGGGCTCGCGCCAGAAGCTCGCCGTCGAGGTTCAGCGTGGTACGCATCGCGGCTTCTGTATCCGGAGTGATGCCTGAAGAATACATCGGATGATGCCTGTCTGGATGCCTGAAGGGGAGCCAGAGTGTGCGCGCCTTCCGCGGCGTCCGGAACCCCGTGATTGCGGCGGCATTGTGCAGATTGGCTGCGGTTCAGGGCTCTATTGCGGCGATTAGCTCGACGGTGTCGCGACACTTGATGGCGTGCGCGCGGCGCGCGGCCAGTTCACCAGAAGCACGCCCGCCAGGATGACGAACGTGCCGATCCACTGCGCGAGGCTCAGGTGCTCATCGAGCACCAGCCAGCCGAGCAGCGTCGCGACGGCGGGGTTCACGAGTCCATAGGTGCCGACCTGGCCCGGG
Organism: Pseudomonadota bacterium; assembly: GCA_043748075.1. Classification (GTDB taxonomy): domain Bacteria; phylum Pseudomonadota; class Gammaproteobacteria; order Steroidobacterales; family Steroidobacteraceae; genus UBA964. The sequence continues at coordinate 13,158 of JAYTNX010000135.1, read as the reverse complement.
GTCGCGTGCTTCGAAAGCCAGGCGTAGGCGGTATAGGCGATCAGCGAGTTGAACACCATCAAGTAGAACAGGGCGGCCATGCCGGGCAGGGACCAGTGCCAGGCGGCGAAGTCGCCGGCGAGAGCGGCGGGCAGGAACAGCATCAGGCCGCCGACGAACATCTGCAGGCCGGTGAAGGACAGCAGGTCGAGGCCGGTCTCGACATTGCGCAGGTAGGCGGTGCCGAGCGCCCAGCCGAAGCAGCCCAGCAGGATGCCGAGCTGCGGCAGCAGCGGGGAGCCGAGCGGGTAGGGCTTCATCGTGGTGCCCACCAGCGCGACGACGCCGGGCGTTGCGAGCGCGCCGCTGCCCGGCCACAGGATCAGCGCGACGCCGGCGGCGCCGATCGCGAGGCCGAGCGCGACCAATGCGGTGATCGGGTGGCCGCGTCGGCCCAGCGTGCCGAGAATCGTGATCCAGAACGCGGACGAGACGTTCAGCAGCGCGGCCTGGTTTGAGGGCAGCCACTGCAGCGACCAGACGTTGATGCCGTTCGACACCAGCACGGTGAAGAAGCCGACGATTGCGAGGTGGCGCCATTCGGTCGGCGTGATCGGCGCGCGGCCGTCGCCCAGCAGTCGCGCGATCCCGAACAGTGCGAGGCCACTGAACGTGAAGCGCACGGCACCCATCAGGAACGGCGGCAGGGTATGCACGCCGATCGAGGTGATGAGGTAGCTGCCGCCCCAGATGACATAGACGATGGCGAGGCACAGGACGAGCTTCGCGCGCCGGCTGAGCCCGCGGATCATCGGCAGCTAGCCGGCGGCGAGTCGAACGAACTCGAATAGCGGACCGTAATCATTGGCGTCGGCGGCTCGGAGAGCGGCGATGTATCGTCGGCGTATTTCGTTGGGTGCGATGAGGTCACCGTCGCCCCAGGTGAACGGGCTGTCGCCGCGATCGGCCAGGAGCAAGTCGGCCATCAGTCTCGCAAAACGACCATTGCCGTTGGGAAAAGGATGAATTCGCGCCAGGCGGTGGTGGAACCGCGCCGCGATCTCCCTGACGGGATATGCGCGATGCTCGAGCTGGGCTTCGACGTCACGGCAAAGCTCTGTCAGGTGAACGACGATTTGTGCGGGATCGATGCCGATGTTCTTCTCGCTGCTGCGAAACTTGCCCGCCCAGCGCCACGTCTTGCCGAACATGCGGTGGTGGAGCCTCTGCATGAAGGCGAGGGTGAGTAGATCGCGCTTCCGCAGGTGCAACGCCCAGATGCGCCCCTCGACAATGTTTTGCAGCTCCCACTCGTTCAGCTGCGCTTGAGTAGAGATGTGTGCCGGGATCAGATCCTGCGCTTCATCAGGATCGAGCGGCGTCGCGCCTGGCGCCGTTGCGGGAATCAGTCCCACAAACGCTGCGGCTTGCCACGCAGCAGCCGCTCGACGTGGCGATTCAGCGCCCTCTGCTCCTCCGCCTGCCCCACACCCTGTGATTCGAGCCGCATCGTGTGGGTCGTCGGCTCCAGCACGCCTCGCGCCACCTCAAGAGCTCGTTGCCGCCGCAGTTCATCGATGGGAATTGCCGGCACGATGGCGTACACGAGCGTGCACCCCAGCGCCTCCGCAGCCTCCCGCAAGGTATTCAGCTTGATCGACCCGAGCGCCTCGTTTTCCTGAAAGGCCTCGACCGACTGCGAAGCCTTCCGCCCCAGGCGTCGGGCCAGCTGCGCGTTGGTCATTCCGAGAGCTTCCCGCATCGCGCGAATCCAGCCGCTGGCCGGAGTCGGGATATGGAGGGTTTGCCGGAACGGCGCAAGGCTGTCCTCGAGCTGTTGGATTCTCAGCAGATCCATGTCCTGCATTGCCGCTTTTTCCGGAGCCTTGATCGGGTATCTTACCAGACTACAGACTGGTAAAAATAGATTTGAATTGGTGTCTAACTTGGCTCTTTAAATCTTGGAAACAAGTTAAACACTGGCAAGAGTCAGCTAAAGCCTTGCTTTGAATAATAAGTTGAGATGTGGGGTAATGTAGGGATTGTAATCCACATTGGAATCCACATTCGTGAAGACCATCCAGATGACCATAGACGAGCGGCTCCTGACGCTCGTGGATCAACTCACCCGCTCCCGCAATACCACGCGCTCGGCGTTCATACGCGATGCGCTCGAAGCCGAAATCAAGCGGCAGAAGCGTGCCGACGACGAGGCACGGCATGCCCACGGATATCTGCAGAGACCAGTGTTGCCCGAAGAATTCGACGTTTGGCGCGAAGAGCAGGATTGGGGCACACCGTGAACCGGGGCGATGTTTGCTGGTACTCATTCAAGGCACCCGACAAGCGCCGGCCGGTGTTGATTCTCGCCCGCGATTCGGGGATCAGGATCCTGAATTCGATAACGATCGCGCCGATCACGTCGACGATTCGCGGCATTCCGACCGAGGTCGTATTGACCGAGGACGATGGATTGCCGACGACCTGTGCGGCAAATTTCGACAACCTGCAAACCGTACCGAGAAGTGCGCTCGGCGAACGTATCGCGCACCTCAGTGCGGAAAAGTTACGGTCTGCAGCGGCCGCTATTTCGTTTGCCTTGGGGCTCGAGGTGGAATGAATCGAATCCACAGCGCTCGTACTGCGATAGACCAGCGCGTGCGGGCGCTCAGTGTGCGCGGGTTCCTCGCGACCCTCAGGGGCAGTCGGGCGTCGGCGCGGCCAGCCCCGCAGCTTCAACTCGCAGGGCGTCGATCGGTTGCAATGCGATACAGCCATGCAGCGAGGCTAAAGATCACCAGCAGGCCGAGCCAGCCGCCGAACTGCAGGCCCTCTGGCAGCGCGAGCACGTCGGCGCGGCCGGAGGTGACGATCGGGATCGCGATCACGATGCCCATCAGTGCCTCACCGGTGATCATGCCGGCGGCGAACAGCATGCCGTTGCGGTTCAGGCGCTCGACGGTCTCGGTATCTGTGCTCTTGCGTTCGCTGGCGCCGCTGAGCCGGCGCGTCGCGAGGTGCGACAGCAGGCCGCCGGCGAAGATCGGAACGGAGAGCTCGAGCGGCAGGTAGATGCCGACCGCGACCGCGAGGACGGGTGCGCGGAACGTGGAGCCGCGGCGCCTCAGCATCTCATCGACGACGATGATGACGACGCCGATGCCGGCGCCGATTGCGATCATGCCCCAGGGCAGCGAGCCGCCGAACAAACCCTTCGACACGGACGCCATCAGCGTCGCCTGCGGGGCGAGCAGCGGATCGGGGTGTTCAGCCGTCGGCACGCCGATGCCGTAGGCCTTGGCGAGCAGGTTCAGCACCGGCGCCATCACGAGTGCGCTGGAGACGGCGCCGATCGCGAGCATCGTTTGCTGGCGCCACGGCGTCGCCCCGATCAGATAGCCGCACTTGAGGTCCTGCAGGTTGTCGCCACTGATGCAGGCGGCGCAGCAGACCACGGCGCCGATCATGATCGCCGCAATCGGACCTAGCGCGGCGTGGCGGCCCATCAGTGCGAGCAGCACGACGGCGGCGAACAGGATGGTCGCGATCGTGATGCCCGACACCGGGTTGTTCGACGAGCCGACGAGGCCGGCCATGTAGGCCGACACGGAACAGAACAGGAAACCGGCGACGATCATGATGATCGTCATCGGCAGGCTCACCGCCAGCGAGCCGACGATGGTCTGGTACAGCGCCCACAGCGGCAGCGCGAACAGCACGATGCCGGCGAGCACCCATTTCATCGGCAGGTCGCGCTCGACGTCGGCGACCTTCGGGCCGCCCGAGCCGGCACGCGCGGCGGCGAGGCCGCTGCGCACGCCGGAGAGCAGCGAGCTGCGCAGGCTGATCAGCGCCCAGATGCCGCCGACCAGCATCGCGCCGACGCCGAGATAGCGGATCTGCTGCGACCAGATCGCGCCGGCGGCCTCTTCGGCGGGCACGCTGGCGAGCGCGGCGGCGAGCGTCGCGTTCTCCGGCAGGAAGAACGCGCTGTAGATCGGGATCGCGACGTTCCAGGAAATCATGCCGCCGACCAGCACCAGGATGCCGACGTTCAGGCCGACGATGTAGCCGACGCCGAGCAGCGCCGGCGAGAGGTTGGTGCCGACGTAGGCGATCGAGCCGCCGGCATAAGTGGCGGCCGCCGCGGTGTCGGGGATCAGGCGCAGGCCGCTCGCGGCGGCGAGCTTGGCGAGGCCGCCGCCAAGTGCGCTCAAGCCCAGGATACGCAGGCCCTGCGCGGGGTTCTCGCCGGTGCGCAGCACCTCGGCCGCGGCCTTGCCTTCGGGGAAAGCGAGATTCTGCTCGACGATCAGCGAGCGGCGCAGCGGCACGGAGAACAGCACGCCGAGGATGCCGCCGAGGCCGGCGATGGCGAGCACCCAGGTGAAGCGGAAGTCGCTCCAGTAGCCGAGGATCACCAGCGCGGGGATGGTGAAGATCACGCCGGAGGCGATCGAGGAGCCGGCGGAGGCGCCGGTGGCGACGATATTGTTCTCGAGGATGCCCCCGCCGCCGAGCAGGCGCAGCACCGCCATCGAGACCACCGCCGCAGGAATCGCCGAAGCGATGGTCATGCCGGCGAACAGCCCGAGGTAGGTGTTCGCGGCGGCGAGGATCATCGCCAGCACGATCGACAGCACCACCGCGCGCAACGTCAGCTGCGGCGGCGTCGCGAGCGGGAGGCCGCCCGGCCCGTCCGCGCGCCGCGGCGTCGAGCCGTCGTTCACGTCACTTCGCCGACATTGCCCGGATCGCTCACGTCGCGTCGCGCGCCGCGCGGGAGGTGGGCGGCGTTGGGCCGGGCTTCGCTTCCCCGGTCCACTTGCGGATGACTGGCGAGAGTGCCAGCAGACACAGGCCGGCGCCGCCGCCGATCAGGATCATCTGCATGAACTGGCCGGGCATGGCACTGACGTCGGACGAACCGACATGGCCACCGATCAGGCCCGCGGCCGCATTGCCGACTGCGGCGCCGAGGAACCAGGTGCCCATCATCTGGCCGACGTAGCGCTTCGGCGCCAGCTTGGTCACGTTGGAGAGGCCGACGGGCGAGAGACACAGCTCGCCGAAGGTGTGCAGCAGGTAGGTGAGCAGCAGCCAGGTCGGCGCCACCTTGCCACCCGAGGACACGACCAGCTGCGCGGCCCACATGATGACCACGAAGCCGCCGGCCAGCAGCAGCAGCGCGATGCCGAACTTCGCCGGCGACGACGGATCGAGGTTGCGTGTGCCGAGCGCGACCCAGAGCCACGCGAAAAACGGCGCGAACAGCACGACGAAGATCGGATTGGCCGACTGGTACCACGAGGCCGGGTGCGCGCCGTCCGGGAACAGGCCGCCCAGGATCGAGCGGTCGGTGTAATCCTGGGCAAACAGGTTGAAGGTGGTCGCGGCTTGCTCGAAGCCGGCCCAGAACAGTGCCGCACAGAGGAAGAACACGGCAATCACCGCGATGCGCCCGCGCTCGCCGGGCTCGAGTTTCGCGAGCAGCAGCATGTAGCCGAAGAACACGAAGCCGATCGCGATCATCCCGGTGGTGAAGATCTGCGCCAGCAGCCTCACGGTGACGGGGATGACGCCGGTGAACATCAGCACGCCGAGTGCGGCGATCAGCGCCAGGCCGATCATGACCGCGCGCCAGCCGCTGCGCTGTTCGGCCGCGGACACGCCTTGTGGTGCGGCGCCGGCGTTGCCGAGGTACTTCTCGGTCACCTTGTACTGCAACACGCCCGCGGCCATCGCAATACCGGCGCAGAAGAAGCCGCCGCGCCAGTTCCAGGCCTCGCCGATCGTGCCGGCGACCAGCGGCGCGAGCAGCGCGCCGAGGTTGATGCCCATGTAGAAGATCGAGAAGCCGGCATCGCGCCGCGCGCCGGGCTGGCCTTCATAGAGCGCGCCGACGATGGCGGAAATGTTCGGCTTCAGCAGGCCGACGCCGATCACGATGGTCGCGAGGCCGAGGTAGAACACGCCGGGCGTCGACGGGATCGAGAGGATCAGGTTGCCCACCGCGATGATCGCGCCGCCCCAGAACACCGCGCGCCGTTGCCCGAGCAGCCGGTCCGCGATCCAGCCGCCGGGGAGGCAGCCGAGGAACACCGCGCCGGTGTAGAGCCCGTACACCGCGCCGGCAGTCTCGCGGTCGATGCCGAAGCCGGGGTTGCTGCCGTCGGTCGCCGCGACCAGGAACAGCACCAGCAGCGCGCGCATGCCGTAGTAGGTGAAGCGCTCGAAGAACTCGGTCATGAACAGCGTGGCGAGGCCACGCGGATGGCCGAGGAAGGTGGGGCCCGAGGGGGGCGAACCGCCCGGCAGGGAATCGCTCATGTGTCTGGGGTCTCCGTACGCGAAGCTCGGTTCGTGGCATCGCCTCGAACGTCAGTGTGAGCGATCCCGGCGGGCGTCGGCAATCGGACGGGAGGTCGGGGGATCGGGAGGTCGCGAGCGGGGCCCGGGCTGGGGGGCGGGACGCTCGCCTTCGCTCAGGGGGGCGGATCTTCGTTGGGCGGGTCTTCGTTCGGCGGGTCGTCGCCGGCGTCGTCGGCATCGCGGCGCATCTTGTTCATGAACCGCGCCATCACCAGCCCGCCTTCATAGAGCAGGTACATCGGCACCGCCATGACGGTCTGCGAGATCGCATCGGGCGGGGTCAGGATCGCCGCGAGCACGAAGATGCCGATCAGCACGTAGCCGCGCGCGGCGGCCAGCTTCTCGACCGAGACCATGCCGGTCAGCACCAGCAGCACGACGACCACCGGCACCTCGAACGCGAAGCCGAAGCACAGGAACATCGTCAGCGCGAAGTCCATGTAGCTGCTGATATCGGTCTGCATCCGTACGCCGTTCGGCGTGGCATTGACGAAGAACTCGAACATCACCGGAAACACGAAGAAGTAGGCGAACGCGACGCCGACGTAGAACAGCACCACGGACGACCCCAGCAGCGGCACGGCGAAGCGCTTCTCGTGGCGATAGAGCCCGGGTGCAACGAAGGACCAGAGCTGGTAGAGCACCACTGGCATCGCCAGGAACAAGCCGACGAAGAACGACAGCTTGAACGGCGTCATGAACGGCGAGATCACGCTGGTCGCGATCAGGGTTGAGCCCTCGGGCAGCTTGTTGATCAACGGCTGCGCGAGGATCGTGAACAACTCGTTCGAGAAGAACGCGCAGGGCAGGAAGCCGACCAGCACGGCGAGGAACGCGCGGAGCACCCGATCGCGCAGCTCGAGCAGGTGCGAGATCAGCGTGCCTTCGGCGAGTTTTTCAGGTTCCTCGCTGGGCATGGACGTCTGAGACCGCGACGTCGTCGACGGCCGGAGGCGTCGGAGTCAGTGGATCGGGCGAGGTCTCGGGCGGCTCGTAGGCTGCACCGGCGTAGTCGTTGTGGCGCGTGTCCGCGTCGTCGCCGGTCGCCGCGGAATAGCCGGCATCGGAGTACGGCACGTTCATGCCGGCCGCCATCGCGGCGGCGTCGTCGGTGCCGGGGGCTGATGCGGCGAGGCCGCCGGCGGACGCGGCGGCGGAAGCGGCCGCCGGGTCGTCGACCGGGCTCGAGGCGGCCGCGCCGGCGGAGCTGCCGCTGCTCGAGCGGCTGGCGCCGGGGCGGCGAATGGTCTGGTCGAGCTGCACTTCCTCGTCGAGCGTCTCGCGGAACTGGCGCGCCATCGCCCGTGCGCGCCCCATCCAGCGGCCGACCTGTGACGCGACCCGGGGCAGCTTTTCAGGCCCCAGCACGATCAGTGCGAGGGCCATGATCAGCAGCAGCTCGCTGAAGCCGACCTCGAACATGGCGCCGGACCGACCCGATCAGCTGTTGTGGTCAGTGGACTTCTGTTCGGCGCGCGCCTTGTTGACCGCGACCTCGGGGAACTCGGCGTCGGCACCCTGGTGCTTGATCTGCCCGAGGCTTTCCTCGGCGTCGCCGTCGCCCATCGACTTCTTGAAGCCCTTGACCGCTGCGCCGAGATCGGTGCCGATCGTGCGCAGTTTCTTCGCTCCGAAAACGAGCAGGACCACCAGCAGGATGATGATCAGCTCGCGCATTCCGATACCCATGATGACCTCGGCGTTCCCGCGGGAACTGGCAGGTGGTTGAACGGTGGATGATAGGCCAAAAAGACTGCCCCGAGCCGGGAAAGTTCGCTGCGGCAATGCGGATACGGTCACAGACCCGCACACGGATCTTGTTGTTTGGGCGAGGTTTTTGGCGTGCCGGGCGTCGGCGTGCGGCGACGCCTGTGGCAAGCGGTGCGCGGCGGCGGTTCAGGACTCGAGCCAGAACGTCACCGGGCCGTCGTTGACCAGGGAGATCTGCATCGCGGCGCCGAAGCGGCCCGTGGCGACCTGCGGGTGTCGGGTCCGCGCGGCGGCGGCGAGCCCATCGAACAGCGCTTCGGCCTGGGCGGGGGGCGCCGCAGTGCTGAAGCCCGGGCGGGTGCCGCGCCGGGTGTCGGCCGCCAGCGTGAACTGCGGCACCAGCAGCAGCGCGCCGCCGGTGTCGGCGAGGGAGCGGTTCATGCGGTCCGCCGCGTCGCCGAACACCCGGTAGGTCAGCACGCGCTCGAGCAGTCGCGCGCCGCTGGCCGCGTCGTCGTCGGGCCGCACGCCGACGAGCGCCAGCAGGCCCGGGCCGATCTCGCCGACGGTCTCGTCACCGACCTGCACACGGGCACGGGTGACACGCTGGATCAGGGCGATCATGAAACACTTATAGCCGAGCGGTGGTTGCGCCGCCGCGCGCCGGCGTCGAGGCGCGATCGCGCCGCGCGCCGCGGTGGAAATCCGGCTGCCGAGACTTTAGGATACCGCACCGTTTTTCACGTGTTTTCACAGGGTTAGGGTTTATGAGGTCGACCGCGTTGTCCCGGGCATTGGCTTCATTAGCGGTCGGGATCCTGGCCGCTTTCGCACCGCTCTCCACCGTCCAGCGGGCGCAGGCCCAGGATGCTGCGACCCCGGCCGGCGGCGACGCCGGGCGCGGCGCGCGGCTCGGCTACACCTGCCTCGGCTGCCACGGGGTCGCCAACTACAAGAACAGCGTCCCGGTCTACCACGTGCCGCGGCTGCGCGGTCAGTACCCGGACTATCTCGTTCTGGCGCTGCAGGCCTACCAAAACGGCGAGCGCTCGCACGCGACCATGCATGCGAACGCGTCGACGCTGGATACGCAGGACATGGCGGACATTGCGGCCTACCTGGGTGGGGCACCGCTGCAGCCGTCGACCAGGCCGGTCGGCACAGCCCCCGCGGCGGCGCAGGTCTGCGTGGCCTGTCATGGGAACGATGGCGTCGGAATCACCCCCCAGTATCCAACGCTGTCGGGCCAACACGAGTCGTATCTGGTGCGCTCGCTCACCGACTACAAGAAGGGCGGACGCAAGAACGCAATCATGGCGGGCTTCGCCGGCCAGCTCACCGACGCCGACATCAAGGCGCTCGCCGCCTACTACGCCGCGCAGCGACCGGCACTCGACATCCCGCAGCGCGGCCGGCGCGTCGCGTCGCGCTGAACATCGCCGCGGCTCGGGTAGCGCTGGGCCACGCCACGGCCCGATGTCCGACGTTCGCATCCTGAGCGGCTCGCGCGACCCATTGGGCTTTTTCCCGCTCGGAGTTGGGAGTGACGATCCATTGCGGTCGCGATAGTCCAGGCAGGGTGTCGGGGCGGCTTACACTCGCGCTATGACCATGTCCGCGCAGTCCTTGACACCGGTGGCGGGCGGGAAAGATTTTTTCGTCGATCTCGCAGAGGGTTAAACGCTCTTTCGTTCGCGTTCGCGTTCGCGTTCGCGTTCGCACGCGCGGCGTGATTCTTGCTGCTGCTCTGCGGGGGCCTACATTCAGGAGTCGCAAGCATGCCCAGTACATTGTCAAACTCGCGACGAATGCCATTGTGGGTCACGGTCGCCCTGTCACTTTGCCCGACGAGCGGGGTCTGGGCACAAATCACTACGACGTCGTCGGGCTCTCGGACGCCTGACACGTTCATCGACGGGCCGGCGCTGCCGACGCTGCGCATCAGCGAGTACCAGACGCGCCTGTTGGGGCTGCTGCAAGGCAACCTGACCCCGTTCTTTGACCAGACCTTTTCGGATGCATTCGGCAGCGCTGCGGTGAATGGTGGTGTGATCGCTGCGATGTCGGCGCTCACGAGCGCGAACGCCGGCAATCCGCTGAGCTTCATTGGGCCGACGCTTGACGGTTCGGTCGAGACATTCCTGGGTAGCGCCGACGTTACCCAACTGAGTGCTCCGCTGATTGCGATCACCACCGCGGTAATTACTACACGCGGACCGGGCTCCTTGCCCATCACATTTGACGGCCTGGGCCTCCCGTATACGGGCGAGCAGATGATCTGTGACGGCTTGTCGAACTCGGTTCCGTCTGACCCTGGCTACAGTGGGGTATTTGGGGTGCCGAGCGGGCCTTATCCGTTCGGTTGTACCGGGGGTTTCCTGTTCACCGTGCTGGCTGGCACCCTGAACATCAATTCCAATGCCAATTTTCAGTACGAATACACCCGTCAGATCCAGACCACGGACACCTACCGCATCTTCGATACCTACAGCCTGATCGGCGTGCCGCAAGTGGTGTCCGTGCCGGAACCCGGTACGGCGCCATTGCTGGCGTTGGGGTTGATGGCGTTGCTGGTGGGTCGCAGATTTCGCCTCGCTCGGCTCAGCGGCGGCTCGGGACGCGCGGCGTAGGCCGCGCAAGCAGCCGGTCGTGCTGCTCGCGCGGCTCGCGATGGATCGCGGTCCGCGTGCTACGGCACGCCGACGACGCGCAGTCCGCTGGCCCGCGCAGCCGTGGCGAGCGCCTGATCGTGAGTGGCCAGGATCAAGGTCTGGCCAGAGCGCTCCTGCCAGAGCATGGCTGTCGCAAGGTGGATCGCATCCAGGGTGCCGAGCGTCGTAGGCAGGGGTTGAGACGCGCGGGCGAGCACTGCCGAAGTGATCTCGACGATCTCGATGGCCTCCATCAGACGGTAGATCGCTTCGCGCCGCGCAGCAATGACGGCGTCGTTCAACGCCTCCGTGAGCCGCAATCGGTCGAGTGTGCGCAGGCACTCGACCTCAGCCAGCGCCGATGCCACACCTCGCTCAACGAGTTTCCATTCGGCCAGCGCGTCGGGCTGGGCGAGGACGAGGCGCAGCAGGACGGAGGCGTCGAGATAGGCAATCACCGCCCTGACTGTCGCTCCGCAAGCAGCAGTTCGACGATGTCCGCCTTGATCGGCAGCGCCGGTGGAAATCTGATCTGGCGCAGGGGCGTGGCTCCCGCCATCGGGCCTCGGGTGCGCAGCGCCGATGACTCCGAGTCGTCCCAGGGAACGATTCGGGCAATCGGTGTATCGCGGTCCAGTACGGTGAGCGAACGTCCCGCTCGCACCCGGCGCAGGTGTTCGCTGAGACGGCTCTTCAGTTCCGCGATGCGAACTTCGGACTTCCTCTCCATGGACTCATACTAGTCACTTCTGGTCATTTCATGCAAGCGCGGGGTCGTGGCGAGCCGATCGGGACGCGGTCGCGTCGGGAACTGCCGATGAGGGGTGCGAGCACCGCGTCCTCCGCAACAAACTGCGCGGGTTGACTTCCACCGATCCGCAGACTAGTTTTCTGACTAGTCTGATAATTGAACGCTCCACGGAGTTCGCCTTGAAGAGCTGGCCAGTCCAGGACGCCAAGGCGCGCTTCAGCGAATTGCTCGAAGCGAGTCTCACGCAGGGCCCGCAGGTCGTGACACGTCGCGGAGTAGAGGCCGCGGTACTCGTGCCGATGGCTCAGTGGCGCGCGCTGCGAGAACGCGCACGTCCCGATATCAAGGCGCTGTTGAGCAGCGACCCACGCGGCCACGGCGATCTTTCAGTTCCTGCTCGCGGCCGCCTGCGACGCCGTCCGGCGCCCTCGTCCTGATTTGCGCGTCCCGACGCCGCGCTCACGAGGTCGGCCGTGTACCTGCTCGATACGAACGTGGTTTCGGAGCTGCGCAAGGCCAAGCCGCACGGCGCCGTGCTCGCCTGGGTCAAGGCGGCAGATCCCGAATCCCTTCACTTGTCCGCCGTGACGCTCGGCGAGATCCAGGCCGGCATCGAGCGTACCCGTGAGCTCGATTCGGTGAAGGCAACTGAAATCGAGAGTTGGCTCGACGATCTCGCCGCCGCGATTCGGATCCTGCCGGCGGACGGGGCGGTATTTCGACGCTGGGCGCGCTTGGTTCATCGTCAAATAGATCACCATCTCGAGGATGCGCTGATCGCCGCGTCTGCGCTCGAGCATCGCCTGATCGTAGTCACGCGCAATGTCGCTGACTTCAAGGGCTTCCGCACGCCGACGCTGAATCCCTTCACGCACGCGGCCTGACGCCGCCGAATGAACTTCGCAGCGCGGCCGGCGGGTCGCATCGAAATGGCGAAGCCCGGTTCGACTACTCGCCCTTCAGCCGCGCCAGGAAGGTCGCCAGCGTCTTGAGGTAGTAGTCGCGGTTGGCTTTCTTGCGGAAGCCGTGGCCCTCGTCCTTCGCGGCGAGATACCAGACCTCGCCGCGGTTCGCGCGGATCTTCGCGACCATCTGCTCGCTCTCGGAGGCGGGCACGCGCGGGTCGTTCAGGCCCTGCACCACCAGCAGCGGCTTGCGGATCATCGATGCGTTGTTCAGCGGCGAGATCCGCTGCATCACCGCGCGCATCCGCGGATCGCGCTCGTCGCCGTATTCGGCGCGACGCAGGTCGCGGCGATAGGCCGAGGTGTTCTGCAGGAAGCTGACGAAGTTGCTGATGCCGACTACGCTGACCCCGCCGCGGAGGCGGTCGCCGTAGCTGGCCATCGAGGCGAGCGACATGAAGCCGCCGTACGAGCCACCGGAGACCACGACGCGCTGCGCATCGAGGTCGCGCTGCGCGGCGATCCACACCAGCAGCGAGCCGATGTCGCGCACCGCATCCTCGCGCTGCGCGCCGTTGTCGAGTTTCAGCCAGGTCTTGCCGTAGCCACTCGAGCCGCGCACGTTCGGCGCGACCACCGCGTAGCCGAGCTCGTTGACCAGGAACTGCGTGAACGCGCTGAACTCCGGACGTGCCTGCGCCTCGGGTCCGCCGTGGATGTCGATCAGCACCGGGTGCGGGCCGGGTGTGCGGGGCTTCCAGACGAACGCCGGTACCTGGCGCGGCATGCC
>JAYTNX010000134.1:0-9037 GCA_043748075.1 Pseudomonadota bacterium | reverse complement strand
AGTTCGGCGGCAAAATTGCCGACGTGGGCCGTCTCCAGCTCGCGCGGCTCGAGGTCGACGGACGCGAGGCCCTGCTCGAGCACCTCGTGAAGCCCATCGGCGAGCTCGCGGCCACTGCGCGCCCAGTTGGCGGCGAAGTCCGTCTGATAGCCCCCGAGCACGTAGACCGCGGCTGCCATTGACCCCCTCCGGCCGAAAGTGCCCTGAGGCGGCACCGTCAAGATAGTATCATAATGCAAGTCATTGGGAGGCGGGCCATGGCGTCATCGACGGATGTTGCGGGCGGGCGGGCGCGCCGGCTGGGCACGCTGCGCGAAGGCATGCGGCTGCCTCTGCTGGCCGCGCCGATGTTCCTGGTGTCCGGCCCTGACCTCGTGATCGCGGCGTGTCGCGCCGGCATCGGCGGCTCGTTTCCGGCGCCCAACGCCCGGACCGTGGAGATACTCGACGACTGGCTCGGCCGCATCGTGCGCGACACGGCCGCGGCCCGCGAGGCGACACCCGGCCGAGTCGGCCCGTGGTCGCTGAACCTCGTGACCCACAGTTCCTACGACCGGCTCGGCGCCGAGCTGGACCTCGTGGACCGCTACCGGCCGCCGCTGGTGATCACGGCGTTGGGCAGCCCCGCGCCGGCCGTCGAACGGGTGCATGCTTACGGTGGCCAGGTGTTCGCCGACGTCAGCAACCTCGCCTTCGCACGCAAGGCGGCTGCGACCGGCGTGGACGGGCTGGTGCTGGTCAGTGCCGGGGCGGGCGGACACACGGGCAAGATCTCGCCGTTTGCGTTCGTCGATGCGATTCGCACGTTCTGGGACGGGGTGATCGTACTCGGCGGCAGCCTCGGCACCGGTGGTGCGGTGCGTGCGGCGGAGCTGATCGGCGCGGATCTCGCCTATGCGGGCACGCCGTTCATCGTTGCGCAGGAGAGCCTCGCCGCGCAGGCTTATCGCGACATGGTGGTGCGCGCCTCGCTCGAGGACCTGGTACTGACCCGGACCTTCACCGGCGCCGACGCGTGGTACCTGCGCGAGAGCATCGTCGCGGCCGGGCTCGACCCCGACGCGTTGGTCGGCAAGGACAAGATGGATTGGTCGAACTCGCAGGGCCAGTTGAAGGCCTGGAAGAACATCTGGTCGGCGGGGCAGGGCGTGAACCACATCCACGGTGTCGAGCCGGTGGCGGCGATCGTCGAGCGCTACGCGGCCGAGTACGCCGCGGCGCTGCGCCGGCCCGCGTTCGGCTGAGTTGCGGCGTGGCGAAGCTCGGCGCGCGCGATCTGGTCGGCACCTGGCGGCTCATCGACTGGCAGGCCGTCCGTCCCGATGGCGCCATCGGTCATCCGCTCGGCCCGAGTCCGCAAGGGCTCGTGATCTATGGCGCCGATGGCTGGATGAGCGCGGCGATGATGTCGCGCGGCCGCAAGCCGCTGTCGGTCGGCCGCGCGCGCGCCGCACCGGCGGCTGAGCGCGCGGCGGCCTTCGACGGTTTCCTCGCCTACAGCTGTCGCTGGCGACTGGTCGGTGACACGATCGAACACGCGGTCGTCGTGGCGCTGAACCCGGCGATGGTGGGCACGCGGCAGCGGCGACGCGTCAGTTTCGAGGGTCGCAGACTCGTGGTGTCGACGGAGGACGTGGTGGCAGACGGCATACGTCGTCACCGGCTGGTGCTGCAGCGGATGCCGTCGACCCGCGCGGCGGTTCGCCGTCCGCGCAAGCGAGTGGACCGAACATGAACTCATCGGAATCGGCGGCGCTGCGTTTCTACGCGAAGCACGAGTCGGCGCTGCGGGACGCGCGGCGTGCCTGCCTCGAGCGAAGCTATTTCACCTTGTTCTCGGAGACACCCGACCGCCACCGGGGCGGCGCCGCGGCGGCCGAGGCCGGTACCGCGGCGTTCCGCACGCAGCTCGGCCGTCCGTTCGAGCTCGACCAGCCAGGTACCGTGGGGCGCATCGGCGGCGAAGTGTCGCCCTACACGCAGGCGCCGCTCGGCATCGACTATCCGCGCGCTGACCCGGACGCGCTGTTCGCCGCGGCGCGCGCCGCGATGGGCGAGTGGGCCGCGGCCCCGCCGCGCGCGCGTCTCGGCGTCTGCATGGAAATCGTCGAGCGGCTCTACGACGGCGTGTTCGAGACGGCGCAGGCCGTGATGCACACGGCCGGGCAGAGCGGGCCGATGAGCTACGCGGGCAGCGGCACGAACGCGCTCGATCGCGGCGTCGAAGCGCTGGCTTACGCGGATGCGGCGATGTCGGAGGTGCCCGCAGAAGCGCTGTGGGAACGGCGTTTTGGCGCGGCGACGATCCGGCTGCGCAAGCGATATCGCCTGGTGCCCCGCGGCGTCGCCGTGTGTTTCGCCTGCGCCACGTTCCCGACCTGGAACGCCTATCCGGCGATGCTGGCGAGCCTCGCCACCGGCAATGCCGTGATCGTGAAGCCGCATCCGACCGCGATCCTGCCCATGGCGCTTGCGGTGCGCACCTGCCGTCGCGTGCTGGCCGAGACCGGCTTTTCTCCGGACCTCGTCACGCTCTGCCTCGACAGCGTCGACGAGCCCATTGGCAAGCGCCTCGTGAGGCACCCGCAGACCGCAATCGTCGATTTCACCGGCAGTGCGCGCTTCGGCGCCTGGGTGGAGGCCAATGCGCATCCGGCGCTGTGCTTCTCCGAGACCTCCGGCGTCAACACGGTCGTGGTCGAGTCGGTGGACGCGCTCGAACCGGTGCTGAAGTCGCTCGCGACCACGATGAGCCTGTTCTCCGCGCAGATGTGCACCTCGCCGCAGAACGTCTACGTGCCGCGCGACGGCATCCGCTGCGGGCCGCGGCGGATCGACGCCGCGGAGTTCGGCGCCGCGCTGGCAGCGGCGATCGCGGCCCTGGCGTCCGATCCGCGGCGCGCGGCACCGATCATGGCTGCGATCCAGTCGCCCGACACGCCGTCGCTGATCGATGAACTCGCGACGGCAGGGGCGAGGCGCGGGCGGGTGCTGCATGTGTCCGGGCCGTATTCGCATCCCGAGTTCCCGCAGGCGCGGACGCGCACCCCGCTGCTGCTCGGCGTCGAAGCCGGAGCGCGGGACCTCTACGGCGAAGAACGCTTCGGCCCGATCGGTTTCGTGATCTCGACGGCGGATCGCGACGCGGCGCTCGCCGAGGCCGCCGGCGACGCGCGCGCCGGCGGCGGCATCACGGCGTTCGTCTATTCGACGGATCCGGTTTTTCTCGATCGGGCCGAGTGCGCCTATTCGGCGGCCGGCGCGCAGTTGACCTGCAACCTCACCGGCGCCATGCCGTTGAACTTTGCGGCCGCCTACAGCGACTACCACGTCACCGGGATGAACCCCGCGGGCAATGCCACCCTGACCGACCTCGCCTTCGTCGCCTCGCGGTTCCGCATCACGCAATCGCGGGCGCCCGTGGTCGAGTGACTCGCGACGCTCAGCGGCTGACGCGACCGCCGGCGACCATCAGATCGCGATAGGGCCGGCGCGCCATGGCGAGCGCCAGCGCGGCAACGGGGATCAGCACGCCGCATAGCAGCGACAACGCCCGATCGAGTTCCTGGTCCGATCCGAAGACCCGCGTCGCGATCAGGGGCACGGAGGTGGGCCCGATCAGGTAGGCCAGCAGCACGGCCACCAGCATGAAGCTTGACAGCACTTGGCCACGCAGGCGGTTCGGCGCAATCAGCTGCAGCACGGCGGCGGCCAGGCCCTGCGGCACGGCGAGCAGCAGCACGACCGGCGCGAGCATTGCGGCGGTGAGGGCGATTGACGGCATCAGCGGGGCGGCGATCACCAGCGGCGAGACCAGCAACGTGGCGATCATCGACACGCGGATCTCGGCGTCGGCGTGGCCGCGCGCGGCGGCGCGCTGTGCCCACCAGCCACCGAGGAAGGGGCCGGCGGTGCCGAGCGACACGAGCAGCGCACCGTAGACGAAAGCCGCTTCGCCGATCGGGACATTGAACGAGCGACGCAGCATCTCCGGCGCCCACACCAGCCAGGCCGTCACCGCCGTGCCGAGCGCACCGTAGCCGATGCAGTGGGCAATGAGCAGGCGGCGATGGGCGCGCAGGAACTGCAGCAGGTCGCGCAACGATGGCGCCGCGACGTCGGTGGTTGCCGCGCCCCCGCGGGCTGCCGCGCTGCTCGAGGCAGCCGCACTGCTCGTGGCTGCCGCGCGGCCGGCATGTTCGGTTCGGGTCGGCTCGCGGACCGTCAGCATCAGGCCGACCACCAGCACGCCGGGCAGTGCCGCGAGCAGGAAGGCCAACTGCCAGGTATTGAACTCGCCGAGGCCGGCGAGCTGCAGCGGCCCGCCGCTCGACACCGCCGTGACGACCAGGCTGCCCGCGAGCAGCGCGACGCCGGCGCCGAGGTAGACACCGGTCGAGTAGACGCCCAGGGCGCGTGCGACCCGGTCGCGGGGAAAGTAGTCGGCGATCATCGAAGTGGCCGCCGGCGTCAGCGTCGCCTCGCCGACGCCGACCCCGATCCGCGCGACCAGCAGTCCTGCGAAACTGTCGGCGAAGGCGCTCGCCGCGGTCGCCGCGCTCCACAGCGACACGCCGCAGACGATCAGCCACTTGCGACTGGACCGGTCCGCGAGCCGCGCGAGCGGTACGCCCATCACGGTGTAGAACAGCGCGAAGCCGATGCCGGCGAGCAGGCCGACCTGGGTGTCGGTGATGCCAAGGTCCGCCTTGATCGGCTGCACCAGCAGGCCGAGGATCAGCCGGTCGACGAACGACACGACGTACGCGAACATCAGTATGCCGACGACGTACCAGGCGTACGTCGTGCTCACGCCGCGGGGCGCCGCGGCGTCGAGGGGCGTCAGTCGGCCTCCCGTTGCAGCAGCACCGCGGCCGCGACGCCCGAGACCGCGTGCGCGACGGCCAGCCCCCACTCGACGTTGCGGCGTTCCATCTCCGCCAGCAGCGTGGTGACGAGGATTGCGCCGGAGGCGCCCATCGGGTGGCCCATCGCGAGGTGGCCGCCGCTGGCGTTGACCTGCGCATCGTCCAGCAGCGCGCGACGGCGCAGGGTGGCAGGCACGGCCGCGAAGGCTTCCATGAATTCCACGGCGCCGAGATCACGCGCGGCCAGTCCGGCGCGCTGCAGGATGCGCGCCATGACCTCGAAGCCGGCGGCGAAGGGCTTGAGCGGATCGGAGTTCAGTTCCATCATTGCGGCGATGCGCGCGCGGGATTTCAGGCCCAGCTCGGCACCGCGCTTCGCGGACCCCATCAGCAGCAGTGCGGCGCCGTCGGCGATCGGCGGGCAATGGGGCACGGCGTGCAGGTGCGCCACTTCCTTCAGGCCCGGTATCGCGGCGGTCAGCAGGGCATCGTGGCCCATCGCGCCGAGCGCCGCGAAGGCGGGACCGAAGCGCGCGAGGTCGGCCGCCGTCATCTTCGGCCGGACCAGTTCGTCGCGATCGACGACGCTGCCGTCCGCACGCGTCACGGGAACCACCGTCGAGGTGTAGCGTCCCTCGCTCCAGGCGAGGCCGGCGCGCTGGTGCGAATCCACGGTGACCGCGTCGAGTTCCGCGCGCGTCAGGCCTTCCAGCGTCGCGAGCAGGTCGCCGACGATCGGCGGTGACACGTAGCGCAGTCGCGTGGCGAGCGCGGCATCGGTGAAGAACGACGCGCGGTCCCCTTCGAATGGCGCCTGCGACATGCTCTCGACGCCGCCGGCGAGCGCAAGACCCTCGTCGCCGGCGGCGATGGCGCGTGCCGCCAGCGCCGCCGCGCTCATGCCCGACACGCAGTAGTTGTTCAGCGTGGTGGCGACTGCGGTGTCCGGCAGGCCGGCATAGCTGCGCGCCATCAGCGCGACATGGCCCCCCTGCGGGCCGATCTGCGTGACGCAGCCGAGCGCGATGCGTTCGACGGCGGCCAGCGCCGCCTCGCCCTGGCGGCGCAGCAGCGCGGCGGTCAGTTGCGCGATCAGCTCATAGGGGGTGACGCCCGCGAGCGCGCCATCGGGCTTGCCCTTGGCGCGCGGTGTGCGCAGGGCGTCGAACAGGTGCACGGGTTCCATGCGCCACTATAGACAGGCAGGACGCAGACTGCCCAGATCGCGCCGGTCCCCGGGCGTCGGCCCTGCGGATACCGCGGGTTGCCGCGGCATCACCGTCGTCAGCGCGTGCACCAGCGCATCTTCCATCGTGTCGTCGTGCAGCGGCGAGGGTGTGAGTCGCAGCCGTTCGGCGCCGCGTGGCACGGTCGGGTAGTTGATCGGCTGCAGGTAGATCGAAAACTCGCGCAGCAGGCGGTCCGCGACCGCGCTGCAGCGGCGCGAGTCGCCGACTATCAGCGGCAGGATCTGCGCCGGGGCGCCACGCAGCGGCAGGCCGGCGGCCGCGAGCCGTCCGCGCAGGCGGGCGACCCGGCGCTGCAGCGCCCTGCGTTCCGAATCGCTGCTGCGCAGGTGGCGGACGCTGGCGAGGGCGGCCGCCGCGGTCGCCGGCGGCAAGGCCGTAGTGAAGATGAAGCCGGGCGCATGGCTGCGGACGAAATCGATCAGGTCGCGACGACCGGTGACGAACCCGCCGACGACACCGTACCCCTTGCCGAGACCGCCCTGCACGACGTCGACCTGGTCGAGCAGTCCTTCGGCCTCGAGCAGGCCGCCCCCCTGGGGCCCGTGCACGCCGACGGCGTGTGTCTCGTCGACATAGGTGAGCGCGTTATGGCGACGCGCGACGGCGAGCAGCTCGCGGATCGGGGCGATGTCGCCGTTCATCGAATACAACGATTCGAACGCGACCAGTTTCGGCCGCGCCGGGTCGAGCGTGGCGAGGCGGGCATCGAGGTCGGCCGGATCGCTGTGCGCGAACACGCGGGTCTCGGCGCGGCTGCGGCGGATGCCCTCGATCATCGACGCGTGGTTGTCGGCATCGGAGAGGATCACGACGGCGGGCAGCGAGCCGGCGAGCGTCGCGAGCACCGTGTCGTTCGCGACATAGCCCGAAGAGAACACGAGCGCGGCGTCCTTGCCGTGCAGCGCAGCCAGCTCCGCTTCGAGCGCAACGATCGGATCGTGCGTGCCCGAAATGTTGCGCGTACCGCCGGCGCCGGCGCCGTAGCGCGCCAGTGCACTGCGGCTCGCCTCGAGCACCCGTGGATGGCGGCTCATGCCGAGGTAATCGTTGCTGCACCAGACGGTGACGGCACGGCGCGCGCCGTCGAGCGTCGTGAACGCGACCGGGCCGGGCGCGAGTTCGCGCCCCAGCTGGCGAAAGACGCGATAGCGGCTCTCGCGGTGCAGCTGGTCGAGCGCGTCGCCGAAAAAACCGTCGTAGTCGAAGCCACTCATCAGTGCAGGCCGAGCGTGCGGGCCCGGCGCGCCCCGTAAGTGACGATGAACGAGGCGCCCGCGCGGCGCATCACCTGCCAGCTCTCGAGCAGCACGGCATCGAAGTTGGCCAGGCCCTCGCGGGCGAGCAGCGTCAGGCCGGCATATTCGCCGCTGACTTGGTACGCACCTACCGGCAGACCGGTGCGCGCGGCAATGCCCGCGATCAAGTCGATCGAACTCATGCCCGGCTTGACCATCAGCAGGTCCGCGCCTTCGGCGGCGCAGCGCTCGCTGGCCGCATAGGCGTCGCGGGCGCTGCGCACGTCGAGCTGGTAGCCGCGGCGGTCGCCGTGTTGCGGCGCCGAGTCGGCGGCGACGCGAAACGGGCCGTAGAAGCCGCTGGCGAACTTGCTGCTATAGCTCATGATCGGCAGCAACTCATGGCCCGCGGTGTCGAGCGTGGCGCGCAGGTGCGCGACGCGACCGTCGTTCATGTCGCTGGGCGCCACGCCGTCGGCACCGGCGTCGGTGTAGGCGCGCGCGAGGGTCGCGAGCTCGGCATGCGTGCCCGGCAGGTCCTGCCGGCCGCGGGCATCGTGCAGGCCGCAGTGGCCGGAGCGCGTGTGGCTGCACAGACAGGTGTCGACCCAGAGGGTCGCGTCGGTGCCGGTGTGGGCTTTGATGGCCTCGATTGCTCGCGCCGCGAAGCCGGCGTCGAAACCGCGATCCTGCTTGACGGCCGGCACGGCGAACAGCAGGAACTGGCGTACGCCGCAGTCGAGGTCGCGCGCGACGCGTTCGCCGACTGCGGCGAGCGGCAGGCGATCATTGTCGCCGAGGCCGGGGACCGGTTCGGGCGCGGACAATCCCTCGACGACGAACAGCGGCTGCACGAGCTGCGACAGGCCGAAGCCGATCTCGGCCGTCATGTCGCGCAGCGCGGCGCTGGTCTTGAGCCGCTGCAGGCGCTTCACGTGCCGAGCTCGGCGCGGAACTGCGCGGCCGACAGGAACGCCCGCACGCAGCGCTCACCGAGCGTGGCGCGCAGGATGCGCAGCGTGTTTCCCGGGCCGCCCCCGTGCAGTGCCGCGCGCTCGAGCCCGGGTGCGGCGCGCAGGTACTCGAGGAACTGCGAGCCGCTGTTCCAGAAGAAATGGCTGTGGTTGTGCACCTCGAGAGGCGCGCGGATGCGCTCGAGGCGATAGGTGGGCAGCAGTTCGGCGCGGCCGGGATCGAAGCCCGAGTCATGCGAGAGCTTGACCCAGCGGTGCAGCGCCGGGAACAGGTGGCGCACGTCGGCGGCGGCGGTCTCGCCGAGGCTCTCGTCGGAGCCGTTGACCCAGATGCCGCGGGCCGCGAGCTTGCGCCAGGTCGCGAGGCCCGGCGTCCAGACGCACTGGCGCTCGTGCGGCACCCAGTTTGCGGGCAGCGCGTCGGCGCGCGCGACCAGCAACCCGGTGCCCGCATCGGTAGCCGGCGCCGCCGTCTCGAGGGGCAGGCGGCGGAATGGATCGGCGCCCGGCGCATCGCCACTCCAGACGTCGGCGGCGCGACGCGGACGCGGCAGGGCCGTATGCCGATGCAACCCGACGGCGTCGACACGACGGCCGTCGAACTCGCCGCCGACGAACTCGACGTCGCCGAAGCCGAGGTCGAGCGCCGTGATCCCCACCGGGGTGTCGTCGTCGCCGAGTGCACCGAGGCGGGCGCGTTCCTGTTGCAC
>JAYTNX010000133.1:0-1688 GCA_043748075.1 Pseudomonadota bacterium | reverse complement strand
CCGATCATGCGCCGCATCCGGGTTTCTGAGCCGCGCCGCGAGTGCTACCAGGAAACCCGCTACGAGGAGCCGCGCTATGACCGCTACTCGCGCGGCCCGTCACGCGCGCCGGCGCCGGCAGCGGGGTCGATGATTCTCGGCGGCATCCTCGGTGCTGCGGTCGGCAACCAGATCGGGCGCGGCGACGGTCGTCGCGCCGCGACCGTCGCCGGGGTGCTGATCGGCTCGGCGCTCGGGCACGATGCGGCGGCGCGCCGCGACTACCGCGACGATCGCTACTACACGTCGCAGGTCGACGAGCCGCCGCGTGCCTACTCCGTCGAACACTGCGACGTGCGCTACCAGGAGAACTGGGAGGAGCGCGTCGAGGGTTACCGGGTGGCCTACGAGTACCACGGCCGACGCTACGAAACGCGGATGGCCTACGACCCGGGCGAGCGGGTGCGCGTGCGAGTCGACGTGTTCCCCGACGAGTGAGACCTGCCGGAGCCCGGCGGCTGCGACTACAATCGCTGCGCGCCGGGCAGCGGGGAGAGGCATGAGCGTCCAGACATCCAACGCATCGAGTCGCGCCGGCCGCCGCGCCGCACCGGTTGCGCTCCTGCTCTTCCTGGCGATGCTGGTTCCGCTCGCGTCGTTGGCGACGCCGGCCGGGGGCGCGGCCTGCCGTGATCTCGCCGCGCCGCCCCTGGGGTGTGCCACCGGTGGCGCGGGCGGTGCGGATCGGCTCGTCACGGCCCCCGAGAGCCGCAGTCTCGCCGATCGTCGGATCTCGATGGACGAAGCGGTCGACCTGGCGCAACGCCGCTACAACGCGCGCGTCGTGCGTGCCGAGGTTTCGGAACGCGACGGCCGCCGAATCTACCTGCTGCGCCTGCTGTCGGACGATGGTCGCGTGTTCAATGTCCGCGTCGACGCGGCCACGGGAAGCATCCAGTGAGGCTGCTGGTCGTCGAGGACGAGGCCGCGCTGCGCGAGCAGCTGCACGACCGTCTGGCTGCGTCGGGCTTCAACGTCGACGTGGCCGCCGACGGCGAGGAAGGCCTGTACCAGGGCCGCGAATACCCGATCGATCTCGCGGTGATCGACCTCGGGTTGCCGAAGTTGCCCGGCCTCGAGCTGATCCGGCAGTTGCGCGCGGCCGGCCGCTCGTTCCCGATCCTGGTCCTGACCGCGCGCGCCCGCTGGCAGGACAAGGTCGAGGGACTGGAGGCGGGTGCCGACGACTATGTCGGCAAGCCGTTCGAGTTCGAAGAGGTGCTGGCGCGGATCCATGCGCTGCTGCGCCGCGCGGGCGGCTGGGCCTCGGCGCAGCTGCGTTGCGGTCCGGTGGTGCTCGACACGCGGGAACAGCGGGTCACCGTGGGCGGAACGCCGATCGAGCTGACCACGTTCGAGTATCGGATTCTCGAGCACATGATGCTGCGCGCCGGCGACGTGATCTCCAAGACCGAACTCACCGAACGTCTCTATGAACAGGACTTCGAGCGCGACAGCAACACCATCGAGGTGTTCGTCGGGCGATTGCGACGCAAGCTCGATCCGGACGAAACCCTGCACCCGATCGAGACCTTGCGCGGCCGCGGCTATCGTTTCGCGCTGGCGCGCGAGCCCGGCTGACGGCCGCGGCAGGTCCGCGTGTATTCCCTCTCCCGCCGGCTGCTGACCTGGGTCTCGGTCGCGCTCGC
>JAYTNX010000132.1:0-3675 GCA_043748075.1 Pseudomonadota bacterium | reverse complement strand
CCGAGCCACGGACCCGCCGGGGGCTTGTCCATGCTGTAGGCCTCGATCATGCCGCAGAGGATGATCCGCGCGCCCATCGCGAGGTTGCGAAGAACTGCGACCAACGTGTCGCCCGCAACGTTGTCGAAATAGACGTCGATGCCGTCCGGGCAAGCCGCCTCGAGCTGCGCCGCGAGATCGCCGCTCTTGTAGTTCACGCAGGCGTCGAAGCCGAGCCCCTTGACCGCGTAGTCGCATTTGTCCGGCGAACCGGCGATACCGACGACACGGGCTCCCATGTGCCGCGCCACCTGCCCCGCCGTGCTGCCGACCGGGCCCGTGCAGGCCGAGACGACGAAGGTCTGGCCCGGACGCGGCTCACCGAGATACACCGTGCCGGCCCAGCCCGTGAGACCCGGCATGCCGAGCACGCCGAGCGCACTCGAGACCGGCGCCACCGCCGGATCGACTTTGCGCACGCCCTGCCCCGAGGACAGCGCGTACTGCTGCCAGCCGTTGCGCACCGTGACGAATTCACCCGGTTTGTAGTCCGGGTGATGCGACTCCGTGACCTGCGCAAGCGTCTCGCCCACCATGACATCGCCCGGCGCGAGCCGGTCGGCGTACAGCTGGTTGTTCTTCATCACGTTGCGGTAGTACGGGTCGAGCGACAGGTACACCGTGCGCGAGAGGAACTGACCCGGACCGGGCGCAGGAATCGCCGTCTCGTCGGTCCCGAAGTCCTCGGGTACCGGCAGGCCCTGCGGAACACGGGCGAAGGTGATTCTGCGATTGCGGTCCGGCATCGGGCGTCAGAGCTGGCCGAGCACGTAGTCGGCCGCGGAGACGCGGAACTCGCCCTTGGACTCGATGTTCACGTGGGTTGCGGCACCGTCCTTGACGATGATCGCGAAACGCTGGCCGCGCACGCCCATGCCGAAGCCGCGCGCATCGAGCTCGAGGCCGAGTGCCCGGGAATAGTCGCCGTTGCCGTCGGCGAGCATCACGACCTTGTCGGACACGCCGCCGGCCTTGCCCCAGGCATTCATCACGAACACGTCATTGACGGCCATGCAGGCGATCGTGTCGACACCCTTGGCCTTGAGGGCGTCGGCGTGCTGCACGAAGCCCGGCAGGTGCTTCGCGTCGCAGGTCGGCGTGAAGGCGCCCGGCACGGAGAACAGCATGACTGTCTTGCCCTTGAACAGCGAGTCGGTGGTGACGTCCTGGGGGCCGTCCTTGGTCATGGTCTTGAGCGTGCCCGAGGGCATGCGCTCGCCGGCTTTGATGGTCATGTGAATGTGCTCCGAGGGAAGTGGGGTCGAGATTCTAGCCGACCCGGCTCAGGCCGACCCAGCTCAAGCGTAGGGGCGATGCAGGTATTTCCCGGATGGCTTGCCGATCGCCTTCCCGTCGGCATAAATCAGGTTGCCGCGCAGGAACGTGTTCGTGACGCTGGCCTTCATTTCCATGCCCTCGAACACCGAGTAGCCCTGCGACGACTCGGACTGCTTGCCGCCGGCGACGAAGCTCTTGTTCGGATCGACCAGCACCACGTCGGCATCGAAGCCCGGCGCGATGTCGCCCTTCGCCTTCAGGCCGAAGCGGCGCGCCGGGTTGTAGGACAGCAGTTCCGCCATCCGGTTGTAGGAGAGGCCGCGCGGCTTGCCCTCGGTGATCAGCGCCGGGAGCATGTACTCGGTGCCGCCGAAGCCGGACTTGGCCTGGAAGATGTCCTTCTTGCCGTTCTTGCCGACCTTCTTCTCAGTCGCGCAGCAGGCGTGGTCGGAGCAGACCCAGTCGAGCTTGCCGTCGAGCAGTGCTTCCCAGAGATACTCCACGTCGGCGCGCGAGCGGATCGGCGGGTTCACCTTGGCGAAGCTGCCGACCTTCGAATCGTAGTCGAGGCAGAGGTGACCGATCGTGACCTCGCGACGGAAATTCACGTGCGGAAACGCCTTCGCCATCGCCAGCGCCGCTTCGACCGCCTTGCGCGAGGTCAGGTGCAGCAGGTTGATGTTGAGGCAATTCGTCTCATGCGCGAGGTAGGAAGCGATCGTGATCGCCAGACCCTCGGAGTGCGGTGGGCGCGCCGCGCTGTAGGCCTTGAGGCCCGTGAGCGGCTTGCAGTCGACGCAGTCCGGGTCGTGGGTCTCGCCCGTGAGGTAGGTATCGAGGTCGGTGACCTTTGCGCCGCCCTGCACCATCTTGGTGTAGGCCGAGAGGATGTCGGCGAGCTCGCAGTGCAACGACAGCGAGATCGAGTCCTTCAGCTTCGGGTTGCGCAGCATCGCGCGGTGCACGCCGCGCATCACGAACTCGAAGTGCGCGATGTCGTACTTCTCGTCTTCGCCGATCATCAGGAACTCGCGTTGCGAGCTCGACGCGCCATGCAGGCCATAGCCGCCGTAGAACATGAAGATCTTGAACGAGGTGACGCCGTACTTTTCGATCAGCATGTCGATCTCGCCGATGTGCGTGCGATCGAGCGGCGCGAGGTGGTAGGCGTAGTCGACCCAGAAGCGGTCCTTCGAGATGTCGAGCACCTCGGGATAGACCTTGGCGTAGGGGCCGCCCTTCTCCATGTAGTAGCCGCCGGTGCGCATGTAGTTGAGGCTGGAGGTGACGCCGCCCTGCGCGGCCGCCAGACTCTCCGAGTAGGCGTCCTCGCCCAGCGGACCATAGATGCCCGCATGCATGTGCGGGTCGACGCAACCCGGGAACGCCAGCTGGTTCCTGCCGTCGACGACCTCGCGCGCGTCGGCGGCCTCGAGGCCCTTGGCGACCTTGACGAACTTGCCGTCCCTCACGCCAATGTCCATCTTCTCGACGCTGGTCTTCTTCGGACGGACGACCCGCACGTTCCTGATCAGCAGATCGTATTTCTTCGGTGTCTCAGCCATGACGATAACCCCCAAAAAAGCTCAGCAGAGCATGAACTAAGGAAAGCGGCGGCTCCAACGCCACCACCGCAAGGCCGAGGATCATCAGCCCGATGACGGCCAGCATTATGCCGAAGTGCAGCGGATGCCTCCCCTGTGCTGCGGCGATTGGCTGCAGAATGGGCACGAGGGCCATCATCAGCACCGGCCGTGGAAGTCATCGTGAGTCGCGGCCGAGATCGCGCGCGACGCGAAAGCCGAAGTAGCTGTAGCGGGCGTCGTGCGGATCGCGGCCGCGAAACGCCAGCCGCTGGCGGCTCGGGCGAGTCATCCAGCCGCCGCCACGCACCGACCAGAGCTTGCAGTCCGCCGCGGCGGGCTCGGCGCTGCCGTCGGTCGGGGTACGGTCGTAGGTCTCGCGGTAACAGTCGGCAGTCCATTCCCAGACATTGCCGACCAGGTCATATAGGCCGAAGCCGTTCGGCTGCAGCCGGCCGACGGGGGCGATTTCCTTGAAACCGTCATCGCAATCGGCGAAGCCCCAGCCGAAGTCGAGGTGCTTGCGGGCGCTGCGGTCGTAGAGGTTGGCGTGCAGGCAACCGTTGTCGATGTTGTTGCCCCAGGCGTAGAGACCGGTGGATCCCGCACGGGCGGCGTATTCCCATTCGGCTTCGGACGGCAGGCGGTAGGGCTGGCCGGTAGTGCGGCGCAGCCACGCGACATAGGCGAGCGCATCGAGGTGGCCGACGCAGACGACTGGGAGGTCTTCGCGCAGCGGCTCCACGAAGCCCGGGTCACGCCAGCTTTTCGCCGC
>JAYTNX010000131.1:0-2678 GCA_043748075.1 Pseudomonadota bacterium | reverse complement strand
GCCTTTACAGTTGAGGACGATCAGCTTGCGAGAGATCTAAACACCTGCAATTCGAACTCTGCGGATGGCCTATCGGAGGGCGAAGGTTGGACTTGGTAGGGGGTTGCGTATGCGGGAAGCTCTGCGATTTGCTGCCGGCTGGTTCATTTTTTTCGCAGCGAGCTGTGGCTACTTGATCGGCTGCAGTTCGACAATTACCGCACGAGGCCTCACAACCTTTGTCATTGAGGCGCCTGGCGAATCCACTTGCGACGTGCGGAAGCGGCTTGAGGTATTTGCTCGCACGGAGGGGCTCACAGCACATGTGAGCGCTACACCAATTTCAGAGAACCAAAGATTTGGCATGCTCGATCTTCTAGAAGGACAAAGAGTTGCCGCTCGAGCATCAGATATGGATGCGATGTTCGTCGATCGTCCTAGGAGTCTACCGATGCGTCTCGCCTTCACCGTCTTCGTTGGACCGACGCCGGACCAGCCGACGGCCCGGCGTGCTCAAGAATTGGCAAGATCGTTTTCAGAATTCTCGCGCACCGACGCGTCTGCGTGTTGGACGATCGTCCGTATGTTTCCCTAAATCTTGTGCGGTGCGTTTGCTCGCGGCGAAATGGATACTTTGGCTAGGCCCTGTCGAGTTTGCGATCTCGCGCGCCGCCCAGCGGCTCGCGTGACGGTTGAGAAATCCGTTACTTCACATAAGAGATATTTCGCGCAGTCGCCATGTAGGGGCTAAGTAGAAATGTCCCTTTCTGGCCAAGTACAAATGTCCCCTCGGTCTGTGTCACCGTCGGCTCTGTCGCTCCTGTTGGGCGGTCTGGAGACCGGCTATGCGGCAAGAAGCCGCGGTGACACCGAGCGTGTGCGACGTCGAGCGATTGAAGTCTATCCAGGCGGTGATTGACCGCAATCTTAAGCCCGGACTCGTCCCGAACGCCCACGACAGTCTCGCCAGCCTTTCCGCGCGTCTTGCGCAACCTACAGAGCAAGTTCCTGTTCCGTGATCTTGCCGGCGACTAGAAAAGTGTTGGTATACATTTGGCGTTGGTGGCCATCAGTGACGAGTTTTTCAGGAGCGAGCACAACTCGAATACGGGGTACACGGTGCCGCATTCCGGATCCGTCGCCGCGTTACAGCAAGTCGCGCAATCGGTACCACGCCATCGCCAGCATCAGCGCCGGCCGGCGCAGCGCGAATCCGCCGGGGAAGTCGCGATGCGGGATGCGCGCGAACACGTCGAACCGTTCGGCCGTGCCCGCGACCGCCTCCGCCAGCAGTTTCCCCGCGATCCCGGTCAGGGCGATGCCGTGTCCGGAGAATCCCTGCAGGAAGTAAACGTCCGGCTCGATCCGGCCGAAATTCGGCGCCCGGTTCAGCGTGATGTCGACGTAGCCGCCCCAGGCATGCGTGATGCGCGTGTCGGCGAGCTGCGGGAACACGGCCAGCATCCGCGCCCGGGTCGCGCGCGCGGTATTGAACGGATCGAGGCCCGAGTAGCTGACCCGGCCGCCGAACAGCAAGCGGTGATCGGCCGATAGCCGGAAATAGTCCAGCACCCAGTTGATGTCGGACACGGCCGCACCGTTGCTGACGAGCGCCTGTGCCCGCGCCGCGCCCAGCGGCTCGGTGGCGACGATGTAGGTGCCGATCGCCATGATGCGTCGGGCGAGCGCGGGCGCGGTGCGGCCGAGCCAGGCATTGCCGCACAGCGCGAGCTGCCGGCATCGCACCTCACCGCGCGCGGTGGCAACGCGCAGGCCGCTGCCGGCGCGGTCCCAGGTGGCCGCGCGGCTCGCCTCGAAGATCCGCACGCCCGCGCGTTCCGCCGCCGCGGCCAGGCCCAGGGTGTAGTTCAAGGGGTGGAGGTGGCCGCAGTTCGGGTCGTAGGTGCCGGAGGTATAGCGCTCGCTCGCCACCAGGCTGCGCAGTTCCTCGCGCGGCACCAGCCGGATAGAGTGATAGTCGTAGCGCTGGTGGAGCGACTCGACCTCGGCGCGCAGCTCCGCGTCCTGGCGCGCCTTGATCGCGACGCGCATCTGGCCGGGCACATAGTCGCAGTCGATGCCGTGACGCGCGATCAGTTCGCGCTGCAGCGTCAGGCCTTCCTCGGTGACGTCCCAGACGCGACGCGCATCGGCGGCGCCGATCAGCTTCTCGAGCTTCTCCTGCCCGCAGGCCACGCCGAACAACGCCTGCGCGCCGCTGCGTCCCGACGCGCCCCAGCCGATGCGATGTTCCTCCAGCAGCACGACCGAAAAGCCGCGCTCCGCGAGATGCAGCGCCGTCGAGCAGCCGGCGATGCCGCCGCCGACCACGCACACGTCGCAGTCGACCCTACCCTCGAGGATCGGCCGATCCGGATGGGGCGACGCCGAGTCGGTGTAGCAGGAATCGACGTACGCAGCGCGGCCCATGACGACGAGCGGCCCGCTCAGAGCGGGCCCATGTACCACTCGATCTCGAGCGGCGAGACGTGGGAGTTGAACTCGTCGAGTTCGCCCTGCTTCACTACTGCGTAGAGCTGGGCAAACGGCTTGCCGAGATATTCGCGGGCGAAATCGCTGGCGCGGAAGCGCTCCAGGGCGCTGGCCCAGTGCACCGGCAGCGGCGGCCCGTCGGCCTGCCGGTAGGCATTGCCGCTGAGCGGCGGAGGCGGCTCGGCGCCGCGCGACAGGCCGCGATG
>JAYTNX010000130.1:0-11589 GCA_043748075.1 Pseudomonadota bacterium | reverse complement strand
GGCTGCGACTCGTCGAGCGTCTGGTCGGGGCGCATCCGCGTCGGCTTGCCGAGCACCATGATGAACGGCCTGCCCGACAGCGGGATGAAGGTCTGCGTGTGCTTGGCGTGATATTCCATCCAGTGAATGATCGGCTCGCGACGGCTGAACGTGACCAGGTTCAGGGTCATGTCGTCGTTGGAGA
Source organism: Pseudomonadota bacterium (assembly GCA_043748075.1). Taxonomy (GTDB): domain Bacteria; phylum Pseudomonadota; class Gammaproteobacteria; order Steroidobacterales; family Steroidobacteraceae; genus UBA964. The sequence goes on along the minus strand of JAYTNX010000130.1, from coordinate 11,405 downwards.
TGAACTTCACCGGCGTCCGCACCTGGACGCTGTCGCCGTAATAGTCGATGCGGCCCCAGACTTCCGCCTCGGGAGTGCCGATCACGAACCCGTAACCCTGCAGCGCCTCGGGCGTGGCGCGCTCGACAGGCACGGTGAGCGTTTGGGGTGGGGCGTTCACGGGAGTTCCTCGTCAAGTGTGCGCGGACAGCGGCCTTCTCGACCGAACCTGCCCGATCGAAGTCTGCACGCTTTTCTTCCGTCCGAGGGTGCCACTGCAGCCACCGTCCGGCATCCGGGACCGAGGCGAAGCCGCAACGTCGGTCCAGCCGCAGAACCGACCGCGCACGCGCGGTCGACCGTCAGCGCCGTTCCTTCGGATTGACGTGCAGGTCGACCGACAGCGACACCGATCGCGAATCGTTCGGGCCGAGCACGCCGACGCCGATCACGCGCTTCTCGAGAACCTCGCCACGCCCGTTGCGCACCGAGATGACGATGGAGTATTCACGGGGCAGCTCCGAGCCCGTGCTGTCGAAGGAGCCTTCGACCCTGAACGCGGTAACGGTCGCGGGCGCGAGCACGCCCGCGACTGCGCCCGTAGCGGGGCCGAACCGTAGATGGCCATTGCAGCCGGGGCACACGACCGAACTGGCAAGGATCGTCGCCTTGCAGTGCGGGCATTGGCGCGTGTCCCCTGCTCCGCGCGTCAGTGCCATCGGTCAGGCCTGGGTCAGCCCTTGTCCTTCCAGCCGAAGTCCACCTGGCCGCGCATGCGTGATCCGGACGCGACGGTCAGGGAACCGGTCTTGATGTCGCCGTTGACGACCCCCGTCTCGAGCAGCTCGACCTTCTCGGCACCGAGGATGTTGCCGTTCAGCTCACCGGCGACAATGATCGCCTTCGCGTTGACCTGTCCGGTCAGCGACGCATTCATCTCGATGGTCAGATTGCCGTTCACGTTCACGTCACCCTTGAACTTGCCGGCGATACGGACGTGACCACTGCCCTCGATCTTGCCCTCGATGGTCAGTTCCGGCGCAATCACCGACTCGCGTTCTACCGCCTGCACGCGCGCGGTGGTGCGGACCGGAGTATTGGCCGCATCGGAAATCGGGGTTGCAGCGGAGGCTGCGAGCGGCGACGGTGTCGCGGCGGGCATGACCCGGTCGGGGGTCGCAGGAGCAGTACTCTGGTCTTTCCAGATCGCCATGTTTCGAATCCTCGTAGTTATCGAGCGGTGGGAGTGGCCTTATTACCCCTGACTTCGTCTGCGCGCCACCCCGGCGAGGCTACGGAAGTCACAAATCCGGCAAACCCTTGCCGCTTGCACGGCGGGGCCCCCCTCTGGTACCCAGTCTACGTCCCGCGCGGCCATTTTGCCCGCACAGCGCTGCGCACCACTGAAATGAGGAACCGACCCATGCCGATCGACGAATCCTTGCGCCGTCGCGACCTGCTCGCCGGCGGCCTGGCTGCCGGGGTTTCTCTGCTGCCCTCCGCGGCGATGGCGGCGAACACCGCCCCATCCGGCCGGGTGGCCCGGATCGCGGACGCGGAGTTGCGTGGCCCCACGATCGACCTGATGACGCCCCCCGGCAATGTGCGCGCCGCGGCCAAACTGCAGGGCAATCTCGACATGACGTCGGACAAGTACACCTGGTATGACGGCGTGGTCTCCGCTGTGGTGCCGGGCCGGCAAGTCGCGAACCTGTTCGGCTTCCGCGGCATGGCCTCGTCGCGGCTCGTACCGCTCGAGACCGAGCCCGGCTATCGCTTGTTGAACCGCGAGTTCGGCGCGTACTACGACCTCGCCACGCGCCAGACCCTCGACACCTGGCGCAACCCGCTGGCCGATGAAACCCTGAAGGTCGTGCACCTGACCAACGATCCGGTCAACCACGTGATCCGCGAGTGGCTGTCGCCGCCGCCGGTCGATCGCGCCGCCGCCGCGATGAAGCTCGAGAGGCGACCGCTGCAGTACGCCTGGCGCGTGCACGGCGAACGTCTGCTGATGAGCCGGCACGTCCACCTGTTCTACCCGAACGCGCTCGACCCGAAGGTCTGGGTGCGCGAATCGTCGGGACCGATGGTGCAGGCGAGCGAGTACACCTCGTGGAACCTGTCGCTCGATGACATGCAGGATGCCGCACTGAACAGCGTCGATGCGATCGGCAACTGGACGCGGGTAACGCCCTGGCTGCCGTGGATGCTGATGGGCACGGCGCCCGGACATTGCCTCTACGAGACCTTCATCTCGAAGGTGACGCGCTACGAGCAGGTGCCGGGCGACATCCGCGAGGACGCCGAGAAGCGCTTCCCGCTGTTCCTGAAGTCGCCGGAGAAATTCGTCGAGGGCTCGGGCTCGAGTCTCGAGAACTACGCGAAGATGAACAAGCCGGCGCCGCCGCGGGGAACCTGAGACCGCCGCGCCTCCGGGCCACCTGATCCTGCGGGCGAGGGCCGCCCGCGGCTTAGGCGGGTACGCTTGCGGAGTCGTCGGTGATCTTCCGCATATATGAGTAAAACAGCACTCAGTCCACTTTACTCATGAGTAACGCGGACTATAATCTACTTCATGCGCGCCCCTCGCTATCTGGAAAACGCCGTCAAGAACAGTCTCGAGAGGAAGATGGTGTTCGTCGGTGGCCCTCGGCAAGTCGGCAAGACGACGTTTGCGCTGGGGTTTCTGGGCAAACATGCCGACGAAACGCATCCGGCCTATCTGAACTGGGACCATCCAGGCGTCCCTCCCGGACTGCGGAGAGCGGAGCTGCCCCCTGGTGAGTCTCTGCTGCTTCTGGATGAAATCCACAAGTACAGCCGATGGAGGAACCTGCTCAAAGGAATCTACGACACCGAAAAGTCCCGGCGAAGAATTCTCGTCACAGGCTCCGCGCGGCTGGATTACTACCGCAAGGGCGGCGAGTCACTCGCAGGGCGCTACCGGTACTTCCGTCTGCATCCATTTTCACTCCGGGAGTTGAACAAGCGACCTTCGCGATCCGATCTCGAGGCTCTGATGAAGTTCGGCGGTTTTCCCGAACCACTGTTCGCACAGAACGAGGCGGAGCATCGCATCTGGCACCGGGACCGGATCTCCCGAGTCGTCCGCGAGGACTTGCGGGATCTCGAGCATGTGCGCGAAATCAGCCTCATCGAACATCTGACCGATCTGCTGCCTTCGAAAGTAGGATCGCCACTCTCGGTCAAGAGCCTGCGCGAAGACCTTCAGATTGACCACAAGACTGCGGAACGCTGGCTGCAGATCCTCGAGAACCTCTACGTCTGTTTCCGTATCAGTCCCTACGGGTCTCCCAAGGTTCGTGCCGTAAAGAAGGAACGCAAGCTCTATCTATGGGACTGGTCCAGCGTCGAGGGCAACGGCCCGCGCTTCGAGAATCTGGTTGCATCTCAACTGCTGAAGTACTGCCATTGGATCGAAGACACGGAAGGTCATTCGATGGAACTTCGATACCTGCGGGACACGGACAAGCGTGAGGTGGATTTCGTCGTGCTGAAGGATCGCAAGCCGATTTTCGCGGTTGAATGCAAGGCGGGCGAGAAGGCCATCGGAGCCGCGACTCACTATTTCGCAGCGAGAACGCCGATTCCGGCCATCTATCAGACCCATCTCGGCGAGAAGCACTACTCGACGGGCAAGGTGACGGTTCTACCCTTCATCAGGCTCTGCCAGGAGCTCGGGCTGCCGTAGCGTCTGACTCGAGGACGGCTCGAGTGGCCGCAATGCCTGCATCCACGAGTTCCCAATCGCTGCGGTCAGTTCACATCGCCGAAACCACGGCCGCGCTGCACGGCCGCGAGATAGGCGCTACGCCCGTAGGTCAACAGCGCGATGCCGGACAGACCGCCCACGGCGCAGACCAGCGCGAGGCTGGGCGCCACGCCCTTGGCGTCCGTGAACACGTAGTCGTTGAGCACGCCGACCGCCACCGAGCCGAGAGCAACGCCGACAAACGCCGTCAGCAGCGTGTACACCGCGACGACCTGGCCGCGCAGGCGGTTTGGCGTCATCTGGTTCAGCGCCGTCAACGCCGAGGTCACCGCCCAAGTGGCGAACAGCGAGGTTGCGACATGGCCGGCGAGCGAGAGCTGCGGCGTCGGCGCGAGACACTTGAGCGTGCCGAAGATCGCCCATGCCGCACACTGCAGGCCCATCACCAGCACCGGGCCGTCGTCGCGGCCACGCTTCGCGAGCCAAGTCAAAACCCAGCCCGCCGTGAGCGCACTGAACAGGCCGAACGGCACGCCGACCAGCGCCAGCGCCTTGCCGACCTGCGCCGGTGTCCACTCGTGCACGCGAAAGAACAGCGTCGGGAACCAGGCGAGCTGGGCGTTGACGATCATCACGTTCATGATTGTGCCGAGCATGATGGTCAGCAGCGCGAGCCGGTTGGTGCGCATCTCGCGCCACAGCGGCAGCAGTGACAGTTTTTCGGTGGTCGGTGCACCGCCGCGCCGCGTCGGTTCACGGATGGCGAGGGCCATCACCAGCGCGAGCAGGATACCCGGCGCGCCCCCCACGAAGAACACGATCTGCCATTCGCGGAAACTGCCGAGTAGCCCCGGCGCCGCCTCACGCAGGCCGGCCGCCACCTGGATCGCGACGCTGCCGAGCAGGTAGGCAATGCCGATGCCGACCGAGCCGCCCATCGCGAACACGCCGTAGGCCTTCGCGCGCTGCGCCGGCGGAAAATAGTCCGCGATGATCGAAGAGGACGCGGGGGTCGTGGTCGCCTCGCCGGCACCGACGAACACCCGCGCGAGGAACAGCAGCCCGAAGCTACCGGCGAACCCGCCGCCGACCGTGGCGAGGCTCCAGACCAGCACCCCACCCCAGAGCACGGGAACGCGCTTCCAGCGATCGACAAGCAGCCCGACCGGCAAAGCGAACAACGCGTAGAACAAGCTGAATGCAAAACCCTGGATGACGCCGAGTTCGGTGTCGCTGAGCTGCAGATCGGCCTTGATCGGCTGCGTGAGCAGCCCGATCACGATGCGGTCGACGACGCCGAACGCGTAGGCGAGCACCAGCAGGGAGACCACAAACCAGCCATAGCGCGGCGCGGGCCAGGGCGTTGCATCGACGCCACGATTCGTCATGTGAAACCCGGCCGCGGTTCGTTGATCGAGTTAGTCATTATACTGATAGCATGACCGGACAATGCGATTGACACTGTCATGCTGACGCCGTTCTGCGCCCCCCGGCGCCCCGGCGCGGCCACGCGCCGACGGCGGGCGATCGGCACATTGTGCAACGCTCTGACGGGGCGCACCGCGCTGGTGGCGTGCAGCGCGCTGGCAAGCTTCGCGCTCGCACTGTCGCCAGTGCAGGCCGAGCCGCTGCTGCAACGCTTCCGCGGCGCCACGATCTCGGCGCCCGATCTGGCGAAGGTCGAGCAGGACTACGCGCGCTATCTGGGTTATTTCGTGCGTGAGCGCGGCAAGGTGTCCGCGGCGCTCGCCGCAAGCTGGGATGCGCCACGGGCCGCCGGCCGACCCTACATCCTGATGAGCGCCGACACGCATCCGGATGTCTACATCCGCGCCGTTCGCGTCCCCGCGGTTCGCGACTATCGCGCGCTGACGACCCATGGCTGGGGCAGCGTCGAGATCGTCGTCGACGACACCGACGCGACCTTCGCGCGTTTCAAGGGCAGTCCGTTCCGCGTCATCGGCAAGCCGGCCAATCTGAAAGGCTATCCCAGCATCCGGGCATTCCAGGTGGAGGGTCGCTCCGGCGAAGTGCTCTACCTCACCAGCGAAACCGGCGATCGCAGCCGCTCCCCGCTGCCGGCGCCGGGCGGGCCTGTCGGCCGCATTTTCATCATGGTCATGGGCGGACCGGACATCAATGCGATGGTCGACTGGTACACCACCGGCTTCGGCCTCAGCAGCGGCCCTATCCGCACCACGCCGATCGGCGTCGTGCAGCGCGCGCAGGGCCTGGGCGCTGGCGTCGAGACGCCGATCACCACGATGCGGCTCGCGCAACAGGGCAATCTGTTCGAGCTCGACGGCTATTCCGCCACCGCGACGGTGCGACCGCGTGCCGTCGGCGATCTGCCGCCGGGCGTTGCGATCACCAGCGTCAGCGTGCGCAGCCTCGATGCGGTGCCCGATGCCGTGAAGGTCTCGTTCATCACGCCGCCAGCTGCCCACGGCGGGCTCGCCTATGGCGGCCGGCGCGGCGCCACGGCGCGCGGGGCGGCCGGCGAACTGCTGGAAATCGTCGAAGAATGAGCGGCCGATCCCGGGTGATCGGGCAGCGCTGAATCGCGAGCTGCCCCTGGCGGCGACTGACCAATACGGAGAACATCGAGTGAACACGCGTAAGTCTCTGGCCCTGATTGCCGCGGCAGTCGCCGCGGCCCTTTCCACGACGATGGGCGGCGTCGCCTCGGCGCAGGGCGCGCCCGCCACCGGCGGCCTCGAAGAGGTGACCGTCACCGCGCAGCGCCGCGAGCAGAGCCTGCAAGACGTGCCGATCGCGATCAGCGCGTTCTCGGCCGAACAGCTGAGCTCGCGAAACATCGTCGACACCTACGACCTCGTGCGCAACGTGCCGAACCTCACGGGCAATTCGAACGTCGGCGTCGGCACCTCGACATCGCTCTACATCCGCGGCCTCGGCAACGGCGAATCGATCGCCACCTTCGACCTGCCGGTCGGAACCTACGTCGACGAGGTCTACATCTCGCGCCAGAACCACAACAACTTCAGCCTGTTCGACGTCGAGCGCCTGGAGGTGCTGCGCGGCCCGCAGGGTACGCTGTTCGGCCGCAACACCACCGGCGGCGCGATCAACGTCGTGATGCGCAAGCCGGGCGACGAACTCAAGGGCTTCTTCGAGGCCGGCGTCGGCCGCTTCGGACTTTGGCAGCTGCGCGGCTCCGTCGACCTGCCCGTCTCCGACAAGTTCCTGACCAAGTTCTCGGCCTACAAGGTCAAGGATGACGGCTACGCCACCCAGCTCTCGACCGGCATCAAGTTCAACGACCGCGATGCCAGCGGCGGCCGCGTCGACCTGCGCTTCCTGCCGACCGACGCGGTGACGGCGGACCTGGTCGTCGAGTACGTGAAGGATCGCAACACGAACTTCCTGAACCTCATCGACGCGAACGACAACCGCATCATCAACAACCGCCTGCTGCAGGGCTCGCTGGTCGGCATCTTCACCGGCGCCAAGGCCGCGCTGAAGCCCGGCAATGAAGCAAAAACGAATGCCGCCACGCTGAACGTCAAGTGGGACCTCAACGACGACCTCAGCCTCACCTCGATAACCGGCTATCGCAAGACCGAGCACGACTTCCTGGTCGATTCGGGCGGCGAGCTGCCGCGCGTCACCACCGTCCGCGGCTTCACGCCGCTGGCGAACTTGGGCGACCACGAGCAGACCTCTCAGGAGTTCAAGCTCAATGGCAAGGCGCTGTCGGAGACGCTGACCTGGGTCGCCGGCGCCTACTGGCTGAGCGAAGACAACGTCACGGACTTCGCGAACGCGAATACCGTCGCCACCACGGGCGTGTTCAGCGTCGCCGCCGACCGCACGATGAAGAACGGCCTCGAGACCTACGCGTTCTACGCGCAGGGCGACTGGCAGTTCGCCGATCGCTGGACCGCCACCCTCGGCCTGCGCTACACCGACGAGAAGAAGGACTTCTCGATCGATCGCAACCCCGGCGCCACCGGCGCCGCGCTGTCGACCGCCGCGGTCGCGGCGGCCGGTATTCCGCTCAAACTCACCGAGCAGGTCTGGACGCCACGCGTGGCGCTGGACTTCGCGATCGATGAGGACGTCAGCGTGTTCGTCTCGGCGACCAACGGCTTCAAGTCCGGCGGCTGGCCGGCGCGCGCCACCGCCAACAACGCCTTCATCCCGTTCAAGCCCGAGAAGGTCTGGTCGTACGAAGCGGGCCTGCGCTCGCAGTTCCTCGACGACACCCTGCGGATGAATGTCACGGCGTTCTACTCGATCACCGACGACATCCAGATCCCTGCCCGCATCGACTTCAACGGCGTGCAGATCTCCACGACCTCGAACCCGGCGGACCTGAAGAACAAGGGCATCGAAGTCGACGCCGAGTGGGCGCCGAACGACGCGTTCTCGCTGGTCGCGGGCCTCGGCCTGCAGGATCCGGAATACACCAGCATCGCGGCGACCGTGCTGGCGCAGGCGGCCGCGTGCCGCGCGAACCCGGCGGCGCTGTTCCAGGGTGCGCCGGCGTGCAATGCCAACTTCGTCGACCAATTCGGCAACATCGCCACGCCGCTGCGCGCGCCGGAGTACACGATCAGCCTCAATGCCACCTACCGTTTCAAGCTCGGCCCGGTGCAGGTGGCGCCAACAGTCGGCTGGAACTACAGCGACGCGTATGCCATCGGTACGACCGGCAGCCCGGCTAGCACCAACGGCACCTGGTCGGGTTCGCAGGGCTATCTCAACGCGCAACTGGCCTTCGAGTTCGAGAACCTGCCCGGGCTGTCAGTCGCGGTGGATTGCCGCAATTGCGCCGACAAGGCGTATCCGGTGTCGGCACTCGGTCCGTTCCAGTTCCTGGATCGCCCGGGCTCCTGGGGGGCGCGGGCGCGCTACAAGTTCTAGCGCAGCACCGGCCCGCCTTCCGCGGCGGGCCGGCGCAGGCTGCGGCGGTGTAGGCTGCGGCAATGAAGCCTGACCCGCAGATTCCGCGCCTCGAGCGCGATGCCCTGCCCGCTGGCATGCAGGCCGCGTACGACCGCGCCCTGGCCACTCGCGGCGACGCCACGTTCGTCCAGGTCGCCGGCCATGCGCCGGAAGTCTTCGACTGGTACGGCGAGTTCTACCAGCGCGTGTTCTACGGCGGCCGCGTACCCGTGAAGTTCAAGGAGATGGTGCGCCTGCGACTCTCGACGGTGCACGGCTGCGCGTTCTGCAACAAGGGCAACCGGGTCGACGCGATGGCGGCTGGCCTGTCGGCAGCACAGGTGCGGGCGATCGACGACCCCGCGGCGCCGGTCTGGTCCCCCGCCGAGCGCGCCGTGCTGAAGCTCGCCGGGGCGATGGCACTGACGAATCCCGGCGGCGCGCTCGACGCGACGCTGTATCGCGAGGCACGCGAGCACCTCGATGACGCGCAGCTGTTCGAGCTGGGCATGACCATGGCGGTACTGACGGGTATGGCGAAGTTCCTCTTCACCTACGACCTCGTCGAGAAGGAAGACTACTGCGAGTTCGGCGCGCAGGCGGCGCGTCCGCCAATCTAGCGGCGACGCGCTTCGTGCGTACCAGCGCCAGCGCGGGAATCATATCCATGCCGCAACCGGCCGGCGCGCCGGTTGCCGCGGCAGCGTGGGTCTACACTCCAGGGCGAGCACTCGGCCTGGAGAAGCACGATGTCCCGAAGTCTCGTCGCCCATCTCGTTCTTTTCCTGACAGTCGCCGCCGGCGTTGAACCGTCGCCCGCCACGGCGGCCGAGCCGGCGAGCGGCACGCCGGCAGCGGCCTGCGCCTCGCTGCGGTCCGGCGAGACCGCCACGGCCTTTTCCCGGATCCCCGACGCCTACACCACGATCCTCAGCGCGGCGATCCAGCCCGCCCAGCGCGATCTGCCCGAGACCTGCCGCGTCGAGGGCGTGATCGCGCCGAATGTCGGCTTCCTGCTGTACCTGCCGACGTCGAAATGGAACGGCAAGTTCATGCTGACCGGCTGCGGCGGAGCCTGCGGCAGCGTCCTGCCGTTTCGCATCGAACCGCCCCTGGTACGTGGCTATGCGGTGGTGTCGACGGACATGGGCCACAAGGGCGGGACCGGCGACTTCTCTTTCGCCTACAACGACCTCGGTGCAGCCATCGACTTCGGCTGGCGCTCGACGCATGTGACCGCAGTCGCCGCCAAGGAGATCGTCGCGGCGTTCTACGCGCGCCGCGCGCAGCGCAACTACTACATGGGCTGCTCGACCGGTGGCCGTCAGGGCCTGATGCAGGCGCAGCAGTTTCCGGAGGACTTCGAGGGCATCCTCTCGGGCGCGCCGCCGCTGGACCAGACTGGCGATTCGGCGTTCCACCTGAACTGGATCCAGCGCTCCAACATCGGTCGCGACAACAAGCCGATCCTCGTGCCCGGGAAGCTGCCGCTGATCCACGACGCCGTGCTCGCGGCCTGCGACGCGCAGGACGGCCTGAAGGACGGCGTGCTGCAGGATCCGTCGCGCTGCGGCTGGGAACCCGGCGCGCTGCAATGCAAGGCGGGCGCCGACCCGGCGAGCTGCCTCAGCGCCGACGAAGTGGGCGTGGTGCGCAAAGTGTATTCCGGCGCGACCACCTCGAAAGGCAAGGCGCTGTACTTCGGCATGCCGCGCGGCTCCGAGGACCAGTGGCCGATGCTGCTCGACATCGGCAACCCGCCCGGCAGCGGCGCGATCGGCAACTCGATGTTGCGCTATGGGTCGTTCTTCGATTTTCCCGGCGCCGCGTACTCGAGCCTGGACTTCGACTACGACCGCGATCCGCCGCGACTCGCGATGATGGAGCGGCTCTACAACGTGACGAACCCCGACCTGCGCAAATTCAGAGCCGCCGGCGGCAAGATGATTTCGTATACCGGCTGGAACGACAACAACATCCCGGCGGGCGCGCTGGTCGACTACTACCAGACCGTCACCCGCACGATGGGCGGCGAGGCGCAGACGAAGGATTTCTACCGGCTGTTCATGCTGCCGGCCGTGAACCACTGCCAGTACGGCCTCGGCGGCGGCGAGGCGGACTGGATCACGGCGCTCGAGAACTGGGTCGAGAAAGGCATCGCCCCCGATGCCGTCATCGCGCACCACATGAAGCAGGAGCCTTACCCGCCGATCCCGGGCACGTTCTTTTCGCAGATGGCGCGCCATCCGCTGGACCCCGCATCGTTCGACCGCACACGTCCGGTGTACGCCTATCCCGACGTCGCGCGCTATCCGGGCAAGGGGGATCCTGCCCAGGCAGAGAGCTGGACGAAGGCGGCGCGGCCGAAGCCCTGAGCGGACGTATCGCGGTCGGTCGCGTCTGACCAATGGCGGCGATCGCGGGCGACGTCCTGCGGGGTGCGCCTGCGGTACCATGCCGCATGGTTCCGCTTTCGATTCTCGACCTCGTTCCGGTCACGCAAGGCTCGACGCCGCGCGAGGCCCTGCATCGCAGCCTGCGCCTCGCGCAACACGCCGAGCGGCTCGGCTACCGCCGTTTCTGGGTCGCTGAGCACCACAACATGCCCGGCATCGCCAGCGCGGCCACCTCGGTCGTGATCGGGTATCTCGCCGCCGGCACCCAGCGCATCCGCATCGGGTCCGGCGGCATCATGCTGCCGAACCATTCCCCGCTGGTGATCGCCGAGCAGTTCGGCACGCTGGAGGCGCTCTATCCCGGCCGCATCGACCTCGGTCTC
>JAYTNX010000129.1:0-20292 GCA_043748075.1 Pseudomonadota bacterium | reverse complement strand
GGCCATACCTGCACCGTCCAAGGAGGACTCCGCATGGCCGACCCGACCCCTACGCCCGCCCTGACCTTCCGCCGCCGCCGACAACGGTTTCTATCTCGGCGCCGGCCTCACCTAAAGCCGGATCAACGACATCGCCCCGTCGACCGACTTCAAGAGCGACCGCTACAAGCTGATTGCCGGTTTCCGGCCGCTCGACGTCTTCGCCGTGGAGCTGAACTACATCGACCTCGGCAAGGACAGTGGGTCGATCGGCCCGGTCGGGTACTCGGTCGATGGCAAGGCCTACGCCGCCTTCGCGGTCGGCTACCTGCCGCTGCCGCTGGTCGACCTGTATGCCAAGGCGGGCGTCGCGCGCTGGGAGTCCACCGCCCGGTCCAACGGCGTAGCGCTGGCCGCGCTCGATGACAACGGCACCGAGTTCGCCTACGGCGCCGACGTCCAGGCCCGCCTCGGCAGCCTGGCCGCGCGGCTCGAATACGAGCGCTTCGAGATTGCGGACACCGATGGCGCCCAGCTGATCACGCTGGGCGTGGCCTGGACCTTCCTCTGACGCAGCCGTGGCGAAAAAGAGACAGAACAGCCGTTAAGTGGCTGATTTGAAACAATTAAATTTCTTCAGCTTTCCGGAACTTCGCGCCCTTCCAATACTCCAAATTTCCGAGCGGGTCATTCCGCTCCCCGCTTCCCTCCCTGAGCGGGTACAACCCGGCCCAACGAGACCTGTGCCGGGTTAGTCTGGCCCCGGTGGCTTCGCAAGAGGTCACCGGGGTTTTCTTTGTCTCGATCCCGTTGGCGACGCCGGGAGCCCGGTGCGACCGCCGGGCTTGGGTCTCGTACCGGAGGATGCCGAGATGCCGGAGGTTCCGCTGCCTGCCACGCCGCCGCGCGCCAGACCCTGGTTCGCCGCAGTCGTGCTCACCGTTGCCACGTGCGCAGCCACCACGGCGGCGCAAGCCGCCGGCACCCGCGTGCTGCCGCTCGCGCAGATGATTGCGAAGTACGCCGATACCGAGTCGCGTTTCGTCGACGTCGACGACGTCAGACTTCACTACAAGGACCAGGGCACGGGGCCCGCCGTGCTGCTGATCCACGGCTCCAGCGGCGACCTCAGCGACTTCGATGGCTGGACGCCCGCGCTGCTCGCGAAGGGCTGGCGCGTCGTGCGCCTCGACCTGCCGGGGTTCGGTCTCAGCGGCCCGATCGTCAATGGCAACTATTCAATCGATCGCGCGCAGTCGCTGGTCGACGGCCTGATGGACGAGCTCGGCCTGGAGCGCTTCGCGATCGTTGGCACCTCCTATGGCGGCCCCGTCGCGTTCCGCTACGCCGCAACACGCACCGGACGCATCACCGCCCTCGTGATCATGAACTCCGCCGGCGTCGAGTTCGGCAGGCAGGACGTGGACCCGCAGACCGGCGTGAAGAAGTTCTACGCTGCGAGCATGAGCGACACCGTGTCGCGCGAGGCCACCGCTGCCGGCCTGCGCAAGGCGTTCACGGATGCGTCGAAAGTCACGGACGCCTGGATCGATCGCAAGATCGATTTCATGAACGTGGTCGGGCGCGATCGCGAGGGCGCGCTGGCGATCGACCAGTACGTGCGCGGCAAGCCGGAACGCGTGCTCGCGCACGTGCGCGCGCCGACGCTGGTGTTCTGGGGCGGCGCGAACAAGTCGCTGTCGCAGGACACGGCGGACCGGTTCTACGCGGGCCTCACGCGCGCCGCGTATCGCGAGAAGGCCGTGCAGCCCGGCGGCAGCCACTTGATGCACGTCGAGATGCCAGCGCAGACCGTCGCGACGGTGGCGGCGTTTCTCGCACACGGTCGCAGGGTCAATCCGCCCTGAGTCGCTCCGCCAGCGCCCGCAGTCCCGTTGCCTCTATGCCACCCGGCATCGGAAAGACATCGTCGCCGGCGTGGACCACGAACGCGCGCGACGGCCGCAGGTCTTGGATCGCGTTGTGAAGTCCTTTCGACAGTGACGGCGCGGCACTCCGCTTGATCTCGATCGCCCAGCGGCCGCGCCGCCCTCCAAAATCGAGGACGAGATCAACCTCGGCGCCCGCCGCGGTCCGATAGAAACTGGCCGACGCCTCGGGCGCCGCCGCAAGCAGTGTTTCGAGCACGAAACCCTCCCAGCTCGAGCCAGCCACGGGATGGCCCAGCACATCGTCCAGAGCGGCAAGGCCCAGCAGCGCATGCACCAGGCCGCTGTCGCGAACGTAAACCTTGGGCGACTTCACCAGTCGCTTGCCGGCATTGGCGAGCAGCGGCGGCAGACGCCGCACCAGCAGCAAGTCGGCCAGCAAGTCGATGTACCGCCCGATCGTCGGCGACGAAATCTCCAGGGACGCGGCGAGCCGCGACGCATTCAGCAGCTGTCCCTGGTTGTGCGCCAGCATGGTCCACAGGCGATGCAGCGTTTCGGCCGGAATTCGCGGTCCGAACAGGGGGACGTCGCGTTCGAGATACGTGCGGATCAGATCGCGCCGATAGGCGAGACTCTCGCGCTCGGTTCTGGCCAGCAGACTGTCGGGAAAGCCGCCCCTGAGCCAAAGCCTCTCCACGACGCGCGCGTCCCGTTCGACTTCCATGGCCGTCACGGGCGTGAGGTTCACGTAGGCAATCCGGCCCGCAAGCGTCTCGCCGGACTGGCGCAACAAGTCAATCGAGGCGGAACCGAGTATCAGGAACAAGCCCGTTCGATTCCCCGCCTTCCTGGCGCGATCGATGACACCCCGCAGCGAAAGGAACAGGTCAGGTACCCGGTGGATCTCGTCGAGGACGACGAGTTTGCCGGCGTTCTGCTCGAAGTAGAGCTCAGGCTCCTGCAGACGAGCGCGATCGCGGGGCGATTCGAGGTCGAGGTAGATCGACGGCCGGCCTTCGGCGATCCGATGCGCCAGGGTAGTCTTTCCGACCTGGCGAGGCCCTAGGATGGCGACGGCGGCCTGGCGACCGAGAGCCTCCCTGACGTCAGATTCGACCAGTCGCTGCAACATCCTTGCATTCTTAACACGAAATATTAAAATTACAAAATAAAAGCACGTGCCCGCAAATCGACCGTCAGGCGGGCCGCGGCGCCTGCGGCCGCAACACCCCGATCAGTGCCCGCTGCGCATCGTCGACCCCCGTGCCGGCATGCGCCGAGAACAGCTGCACCGTCCCCGCCGCGCCGAGGATCGCCTTCGACTCGCGCAACAGCGCCGTCTGCTCCGTACGGTTGAGCTTGTCGCACTTGGCGAGCAGCACGTGCACCGCACGACGCTCCGGCCGTGCCCACTCGACGAGTTCGACGTCTTCCTCGCGCATGCCGCGGCGCGCGTCCACGATCAGGAACAGCCCGTGCAAACTGTCCCGCGCCCGCAGCGCGTCGATCAGCGGCCCCCACTTGCGCCGCGCGCCGGCGTGCACGGCGGCATACCCGTAGCCGGGCAAGTCGACAATCCGTTCGCCCGGCTGCAGCTCGAAGTAGTTCAGCAGCTGGGTACGGCCCGGCGTCTTGCTGATCCGCGCCAGCGCCTTGCGCTCGGTGATCGCATTGATGGCGCTCGACTTGCCGGCGTTCGATCGGCCGGCGAAGGCCACCTCTGCGCCCCGATCCGGCGGAAACTGCGGCGGCGCCGCGACGCTGAGCATGAACACGACGTTCGGGAAGCGCGACATGCTCACTCCGTGGCGACAACCCTGAATAATCCGGCACTTGGGAGGCGCCGGCCCGGGGTCGGGGGCGTGGAGTTTAGTGTACTATCCGCGCCTTCCGCCCTCCCTCGTCCCGCCCCTCGTACTGGAGCCGTCGAAGTCATGTCGAACGCGAAGCGTGTTGCCTGGACCGCCGCCGCCCTGCTGGGCCTGTCCCTGTCGGTCGTCGCGCCGTCCGCCCTCGCCGCCGGGACGCCCACGCCGATCCTGCCCGGCAAGCTGCCCGCCGCCGGCAACGCGGAAGCCGGGTTGCAGAAGGCCGTCGTCTGCACCGCCTGCCATGGCCCGAACGGCAACAGCGTCAACCCCGAGTGGCCGAGCCTCGCCGGCCAGAACGCGGCCTACACGCGCGAACAGCTGAACCTGTTCCGAGCCGGCAAGCGCAACAACCCGATCATGTACCCGCTGGCGATGCCGCTGACCGATGAAGACATCGCCGACCTCTCGGCCTACTTCGCCGCCCAGACGCCGGCCGGACTCGAGGCCGACCCAACCTACTGGAAGAACGGCGAGACGCTGTACCGCGCCGGCAATCGCGCCCGCGGCATTCCTTCCTGCAAGGCCTGCCACGGCCCGGTCGGCCGCGGCAATCCGGGTGCCGGCTATCCGGCACTTCAGGCGCAGCACTCGGTCTACACCATCAAGCAGCTCACGGACTACGCCGCCGAGCAGCGTTATGTCGACCTGGAAGGCAAGCCCGCGCGCTCGCGCAACGGCTCGATGATGGCGACGATCAGCCACCGGCTGACGGCGGACGACATGCGCGACCTCGCCGCCTACATCCAGGGCATTCGCTGAGCCCGGCCGGCTGGCTCCGGTCCGTCCTGACACT
Organism: Pseudomonadota bacterium; assembly: GCA_043748075.1. Classification (GTDB taxonomy): domain Bacteria; phylum Pseudomonadota; class Gammaproteobacteria; order Steroidobacterales; family Steroidobacteraceae; genus UBA964. The sequence continues at coordinate 15,757 of JAYTNX010000129.1, read as the reverse complement.
CTGCATTTCGACCGAGGCACCGTGATGACCGCACGCCGACCCCTCCCGCTCGCGACCGCGTCGCTGGTGATGCTGGCCTCCTTCAGCCTGGCCGGCTGCGCGCGCGACTCCGCCGACAGCACCGCCGACATCGCGGAAGAGGCCGCCACTCCGGCGGACGCGGCTCCCGCATCCCCGCCGCCGGCCGCCCCGACCGTCGCCTCCGCCAAGCCGGGCGCCGCCGTGCAGGAAACCGCCGCCTCGCCTGCCGAAGCGGGCGACGAAGCGCCGTCGAAGAGCGACGCCACGCTCGAGCGCCTGACCCAGCTGCCCGCGCAGGACCAGCTCCCGGGCGGCAAGTGGCAGGTCGGCAAGAACTACTCGCCGATCGTGCCGGCCCAGCCTACCGCCGTCGGTCCGGGGAAGGTCGAGGTCGTCGAGGTGTTCTGGTACGGCTGCAGTCACTGCTTTGCGCTCGACCCGTTCCTCGAGAGCTGGAAGAAGAACAAGCCCGCCTACGTCGAGTTCGTGCGCCTGCCCGTGATGTGGGGCCCGGCGCACAAGTCCCACGCGCGCCTCTACTACACGCTGCAGGCACTGGGCCGCGACAAGGACCTGCATGCCAAGGTGTTCGACACCATCCACCGCGGCGGCAACCCGCTGCTCGGCAACGACGAGGAATCGAGCTTCAAGGTGCAGCTTGCGTTCGCCAAGGCCAACGGCATCGAAGAAAAAGCCTTCACCGACACCTACTACAAGTCGATGTGGGTCGACACGAAGATGCGCCAGGCCGAGGAACTCACCAAGCGCTATCGCGTCGAGGGCGTGCCGCTGATGGTCGTCAACGGCAAGTACACCGCCGACGTCGGCTCCGCCGGTGGCGACAGCCAGCTGATCGCGTTGCTGAACGATCTCTCCGCGTCCGAGAAGCGGCGCTGATCAGCGTTTTCCTGCTCGACGCGCAGGGACTGCACCGGCGCGCGAATGGTCTCGACGAGGACCTCCCGCCCGAGGCCGTCTGGATCGACCTGCTCGAGCCGACACCCGAGGAAGAGGCGAAGGTCGAGAAGTTCCTCGGCATCGAGGTGCCGACGCGCGAGGAGATGCGCGAGATCGAGACCTCGAACCGTCTCTACGAAGAGGACGGCGCGCTCTACATGACCGCGACCGTGGTGACCAAGCTCGACACCGAGCTGCCCGAGAACAGCCAGATCACCTTCATCCTCAGCGGCAATCGGCTCATCACCAACCGCTACGTCGATCCCCTGCCGTTCCGACGCTATGTCTCCTATGCCGAGCGGCATCCCACCCAGTGCGCGAGCGGCGCCGCCGTGTTCGCGGGTCTCCTCGAGTCCACCGTCAACCGCATCGCCGACGTGATCGAACGCGTCGGCTCCAACCTCGACGCGATTTCCGTCGAAGTGTTCGCGCCGCCACGACGCCGCAGCCCGGCGCGGGATTTCCGCGCGATCCTCGATCGCGTCGGCCAGGGCGGCGACCTCACCGGCAAAGCGCGTGAAACCCTGGCGAGTCTCGGGCGCCTGCTGGTGTTCGCACAGCAGGCACCGACCGCCAGCTTTTCAGCCGAGGTGCGCGGCCGCCTGCGGACCATTTCACGCGACGTCACGCAGATGGCGGACCACGCCACCTTTCTCGGCAACAAGGTCAACTTCATCCTCGACGCGACCCTCGGGATGATCAACATCGACCAGAACAACATCCTGAAGATCTTCTCCGTCGTCACCGTGTTCCTGCTGCCGCCCTCGGTGATCGGCGCGATCTTCGGCATGAATTTCGAGCGCATCCCGCTGTCCGCGCAGCCCTGGGGCTTCTGGGCCGCGATCGGCATGATGATGCTGTCGGCACTGTTGCCGTGGCTGGAGTTCAAGCGGCGGGGCTGGCTGTAGGTTGACCCTGCAGGCCCTGCGCGCCGGGCGCGAGCGCTCACCCAAGGCAAGCCGCCATGGCCCCGGGTATACTTGCCGACCTCAAATCGGTCTCGACACGACGCGCCCGTAGCTCAGCTGGATAGAGTACTGCCCTCCGAAGGCAGGGGTCACAAGTTCGAATCTTGTCGGGCGCGCCATATAAATCAATAGATTGGCATCGAGGCGACACACGCACACTGCCGCTTTCCACCGGCAAGTGAATTCGTATCATCGCTCTCCCTCCCATTCGGCGCGGCCGAGACCTCCACTGGAGAACGCGCACCCATGTTGGAATCCCTGAGCAGACTGCTCGCGTCGATCGGATCCTCCAGCACCTTCGCTACGCACCGCAAAGTCGCACCTGATGATTTGAGCCTCGAAGTAAAAGGCGTGGGCCATATCCGCCTGCCGATATCTGCCGGCACGGCTCACAAACTGTGCGCGGTCGCGCGACCGGCGCCCCATGGTTTCAAGGAACAGACCCGATTGGATACCCGGGTGCGCGACACCTGGGAAATCTCCAAGACCCGGATCTCGATTGACCAGTCTCGTTGGAAAAAAACGCTTCAGCCGCAATTGGCGCGTCTGCAGCGCGAACTCGGATTGCCCGAAGGCTGCCGCCTCGAGGCGCAATTGCATAACCTGCTGGTGTACGCACCAGGGCAGTTTTTCGCACCACACCAGGACTCCGAGAAGGCAGACAACATGGTGGGCACACTGATTGTGAGCCTGCCTTCACAGTTCACTGGTGGGGCGATTGCAGTCAACCATCATGACGAAAAAATTGTTGTCGGCGGCTCCGCCAAAGACCTGACCTTCATCGCATTCTATTCGGACTGTCGTCACGAGGTCCGTCCCGTCGAGAAGGGCTACCGCGTCGTCCTGACTTACAACCTCGTTGTCGAGGGCGATGTCGCTCCCGCCGCCACTCCGACGGAACAGGTCGAGGCACTGTCGCGTTGCCTGCGCAAATTCTTCGATACGCCCCGTGCGCCTCGCTGGCGCGGTGACGAAGACATGGAGCCTCCCAATAGGCTGGTCTACCTGCTTGATCATCAATACACGCAACGGGGATTGGAATGGAATCGACTCAAGAACGCTGATGCCGCGCGCGCCGCAGCGTTGCAGGAAGCCGCCCGCGTCTTGGACTGCGAGGTGGTGCTTGCACTGGCCGATGTGCACGAGACCTGGAGCTGCGAGGAGGAAGACTCCGGATACGGCGGTCATGGCCGCTACCGGCGTTGGGAGCGAGATGACGATGAAGTTGAGGACGACGAGGAAGAACACGAGTCCTCCGCACTTCCGGAACTCACCGAGCTGCTCGACAGCGACATTGAACTGCGTCACTGGGTCGGCACAAGTGGGCAGACGGAAGCCATCACCCCCGACGTTGGACACCGCGAGCTGTGCTACACGAAGCCCTCGGCGGATCTCGAGCCTTTTGAGTCGCAGCACGAAGGCTTTACGGGCAATGCGGGAAACACCGTTGAACACTGGTATCACCGGGCTGCCGTGGTCCTGTGGCCGCGCGCGCGCACCTTCGTCATCCGCGCCAGAGCGTCGGCGCGCTGGGGCATCGGCGAGGTCGCGGCGACGCTCAAGACCGGAAACCGCGCGTCGGCACTGTCGCTGGCGCAACGTCTGCTGCCATTCTGGGCACAGGCCGTGGCGGTAGAGAAAAAGCGGGGCCTTTTCGAAGCGACCCTCAAGGTCGCCGCGAAGATTGGCGACGCTGGAGTGTCAGCCACGCTGCTGCAGCCCTTCACGCTCACGCAACTGACCACCCAGGCGGCGCCGCGGATCGCCGAGCTTCTCGGCAGCCATGGTCTTGCGTGGTGCCACAAGCTCCTGCGTCAGTGGTCGGACGACAAGGGCTACGAACTGCGGCAGACACGGCTGGCGTGGATGAACTCGGCGATGGTGAATCTTTGCCGGGTGTTATGCGCATCGAGCGCTGCGGATGGACAGGCGCTTGCGCGCTGGATCCTGGCGGAACAGTGGATGTGGACGCTGAAGGAAATGCAGCAGATACGCGATCATGCTGGCGAAAGGGACCAGGCACGGGAGCTGCGCCAGTTCGCCAAGCCGATTCTCGGCCTCATCGAAAGCAGTTTGATGGCCGAGCAACCCGGTCTGCATGAATCGATCGTTCATGCCCTCGTCGCAGCTGCTACCGATGATCCCGTGGAGGTTCAAACCCACCTGCTGCGGACCGCCCATTCGAGCTACCGCAAGGAAGCGCTGCGCGGGCTGAACATGACAGCCATCCACACCCATTGCGTGCAGGACCTCACCAACCGCCTGGGCCCAGCACCTCGCGCAAGCACTGATTGGGCGATCTCACCGGTTCGCTGCTCATGCAAGCTGTGCGCAACACTCAACCGCTACTTGTGTGCATCAGACCAGGTCCGCATGGAATGGCCGTTGGCCACGGAGCATCGGGCACATATTCACCGCGCCGTGGAATCGCACGATCTGCCCGTGACCCACACCACACGTCGCACCGGGCGCCCCTTCACACTCGTCCTGGCGAAGACCGACGCGGTTTTCAAACGCGCCGCTGCCGAACGCGAGTTCTGGCAGGAGGAGCTGGAATGGCTGACGAAAACAGCGCCGGCTTGGGGCGCTCCCGTCCGATCGAAATGACCGGCGCGGCTCGACAGCTGGCACATGGTGACAGAGACGAGGGCAGTCTACGATCCGCCATACTGCTGCCGCTCGCGCAGCGTGGCCTCGATAAAGTCGAGGTCACGGCCTGATGTCGATCGAGCCGGTGTTGTCACCTTCAGGTCGCCTGAAGCTGCATACGACGTCAGGAGCCACCGGGCTTCAGTCCGCCCAGGTCGCGCGGCTGTCCGGTGAATTCGCACTCGGCTCGGGGCCCGGGCTTCTCTCGCTCGCACTGGATGACGTCGACCGCCCGCTGCCGCCGGCACTGGCGTACTGGCGACAGTTCTCCGGTCACTATCTTGCCGCCCTGTGCGCGCTGCCCGACATCGCGGACAGCAGGACCACGCCGGCCGTGCCACTGCTGCCGGATCTCGAGTTCGAGTCCATCGCCGCAGCGATCCCGCCGATGCTCGGCGCCGAGTACGTGTCCGGCAACGTGCTGCGGCAGTTGTGGCAGGAAGCCGACCACGCGCTCCAGGTCGCGCTTGGCCATTCGGGCCTGCCCTTCGGCGAGTTCCTGCAGGGGCGCAGTCCTGCCTGGAACCTGGTGGGTCGGGTTCATTTCAATCTCGCGGAGAACCGCAAGGACGAGGAGTCGCCCTTCGCTTTTCTCGCCACCTACACGGCGCGGCTATCGGCGACCGCAAAGGCGCAGCACCTGCCGCTCGACAAGGCGCTGCAGGAGTACGCCGGCGCGAAGGACCGCGACCGCCTGCTGTCGTTGCTGACGCCGGTGCAGCGCGCAGCGGAGCGATGCCCCTGGCTCAAGGAAATGGTGGACGTCGGCGAGATCTACCAGCCGCTGCGCTGGACCGCGGCGCAGGCCATGCAGCTGCTGCGCGACGTGCCGGCGCTGGAGGCCGCGGGCGTCGTCGTCCGCCGGCCCGCGAGCTGGCGCCTGGGCCGGCCGTCGCGCCCGCAGGTGCGGACCACTGTCGGCACCGCCGCGCCGTCGCAGCTGGGTCTCGACGCCCTGCTCGATTTCAAGCTTGCCGTGACCCTCGATGGCGACGAGCTGTCGGCCGCGGAGATCCAGCGGCTTCTGTCGCAGTCGGACGGGCTGGCCTTGATCCGCGGCCGGTGGGTCGAGATCGATCACGCGCAGTTGGCGCGCACGCTGGAGCAGTTCCGGCTCGTCGAGCAGCGTGCCGCGCAGGACGGCCTGTCGTTCGCGGAGGCGATGCGTCTGTTGACCGGCGCCCGCCTCGGCGGCGACGTCGGCGGCGAGACGGTCGCGGCAGACTGGAGTGAGACCGTCGCGGGGCCGTGGCTCGCCGAAACGCTGGCGGCGATGCGCCATCCCGACAACGCGGCACGCATCGATCCGGGTGCCTCGCTCAACGCCACGTTGCGACCCTACCAGCGCGACGGCGTCCGCTGGCTGCACCTGCTGGCCAGTCTTCGGCTCGGCGCCTGTCTCGCCGACGACATGGGACTGGGCAAGACCATTCAGGTGATCGCGCTGCTGCTCGTCCTGAAGCGCTCGCGGAACGGCGCCGGAAAGCGCGAGCGGCGCGCAAGCCTGCTGGTCGCACCCGCCTCGCTGTTGTCGAACTGGGCGGCCGAGATCGAACGCTTTGCGCCGGGGCTGAAGGCCGTGATCGCGCATCCCTCCGCGATGGCCTCGGCAGACCTGAAGGCGCTCGATGGCTCGGGTCTCGCCGACGTCGACCTGGTGATCACCAGCTACGGCACGCTATCGCGCACCACGGGTCTCGTCGCAACGTCATGGCGGTTGGCCATCCTCGACGAGGCGCAGACCATCCGCAATCCGGCGGCCAGGCAGACCAAAGTCGTCAAGCAACTCGACGCCCTGAGCCGGATCGCGCTGACCGGCACGCCGATCGAGAATCGGCTCGGCGACCTGTGGTCGATCTTCGACTTCCTCAATCCGGGCCTGCTCGGCTCGGCCAGGCAGTTTCGCGATTTCTCGAAGCGGCTCGCTGCAGACTCCAGCGGAACGGCCAATGCCTACGCGCCGTTGCGCGAGCTGTTGCGGCCCTACCTTCTGCGCCGTCTCAAGACCGACCGGAGCATCATCGCCGACCTGCCGGACAAGACCGAGATCAAGACCTTCTGTCAGCTGTCGCGTGCGCAGGCGGCGCTCTACCAGCAGTCCGTCGAGGCGCTCGCCGAACAGCTCGAGCGCGTCGACGGCATGCAGCGTCGCGGCCTCGTGCTGGCCTTCCTGATGCGCTTCAAGCAGATCTGCAATCATCCCTCGCAATGGCTCGGCGATGGCGCGTGGGACGAGAAAGACAGCGGCAAGCTCATTCGCCTGCGCGAGATCGCCGAGGAAATCGCTGCGCGCCAGGAGAAGTTGCTGGTGTTCACGCAGTTCAGGGAGACGACGGCGCCGATTGCGGCATTTCTCGCGGGCGTCTTCGGCAGGACAGGCGTCGTATTGACCGGCGAGACGGCGGTATCAAGGCGAAAGGAGCTCGTCCGGCGTTTCCAGGAGGACGACGACGTGCCGTTCTTCGTGTTGTCACTGAAAGCCGGCGGCGCCGGCCTCAATCTCACCGCAGCCTCTCATGTGGTGCATTTCGACCGCTGGTGGAACCCGGCCGTCGAGCAGCAGGCCACCGATCGCGCCTTCCGTATCGGTCAGAGACGCAACGTGCTGGTGCACAAGTTCGTCTGCCGGGGGACCATGGAAGAGCGGATCGATCAGCTGATCGAGCAGAAGCAGCAACTGGCCGGAGATTTTCTCGACGGTGGCGGCGGCGAGATGCCGCTGACGGAAATGAAGGACAGCGAATTGCTGCGGCTGGTGTCGCTCGATCTCAATGCGGCTTTGAAGGAAGCCTGAACGCATGAATTACTTCAACTGGAAGCCCTACGTACCGGTCGCCAGGCGCCGCGCGCAAGCGGCCAGGAAGCTCGCCGGGCTGCAGAAGAAGGGCGCCAAGGTCGCGCCCGTCGTCCTGCAGGGCCGCACCATCGCCTCCAGCTTCTGGGGCAAGTCATGGTGCGAGAACCTGGAGCGCTACTCGGATTTTGCGAGCCGCCTACCGCGCGGCCGCAGCTACGTGCGCAACGGCTCGGTCCTCGACCTGCAGCTCGCCAAAGGGCAGGTCACCGCAAGAGTCATCGGCTCGGAGCTCTACCGCATCAGGATCACCATCGCTTCGGTCGCGGCGTCGAGATGGAAGTCGATCTGCGGCGACTGTGCCGGCAGCATCGACAGCGTGGTCGAGCTGTTGCAGGGACGCCTCGCGCGGGGCGTGATGGAGCGCGTATGCCGGCAGGGAAGCGGGCTGTTTCCCGGACCCGACGAGATCAAGTTGTCCTGCAGTTGCCCGGATTGGGCCGAGATGTGCAAGCACGTGGCGGCCGCCCTCTACGGCGTCGGTGCGCGGCTGGACCAGCAGCCGGAGTTGCTGTTCACGCTGCGCGGGGTCGACGCCAGGGACATGATCGCGGGTGCCGGTTCGCAGCTGGCGGCACCGAAACGCGGGGCATCCCGCGGCAAGGTTCTGGCGGACGGCGACCTGTCTGCACTGTTCGGCATCGAACTGGGCGGGGACGAGGCGGCAGCGCCAACCGCGGCCTCCGGCACAGGGGTCGCCGCGACGGCGAAGCGCACCGTGCGCGGCGTTACCGCCCGCAAGAAGGCGGCGCGCACGAAGCCGCGAACCGCCGCGGGCCGCAAACCGTCGCGCAAGAAAAAATCGTAGGGGGTCACCCGGTCGGGCAAGAGTCCGAAGACGGCGAGCCGGCGTTTGCGCGTTGGCTCTTCAGTAATGTATATTGATCATAAATAAATATACATTCCGGAGCCGTCATGGCATTGCAAATCGCGAACCCCACTGTGGTGGCCAAGGTAGAGCGGCTCGCCAAAGCCACCGGTTTGACCAAGACGGCGGTGGTGGAACGTGCGATCGACCGTCTGGCCAACGAGATGACAAACGTGCACGACCCGAGTCGTCTGGCCGCGCTGCTTGCACAGATCGATCGCGTGCCTGATCGCGCGGACGCGTTCGATCCCCTGGAGTGGGATGCGCACGGTCTGCCGAAGTGATCGTCGTCGACACCTCGGCCATCGTGGCGATGGCTTTCGGAGAGCCTGAGCGCGACCTGTTTTTCAGGACCCTCCAGCAAACGGACAAAGCCTTGATCAGCACCGTATCCATGCTCGAAGCACGCATGGTCGTGCATGGTCGACGCGGACAGCGGGCTGTCGTGCTGGTGGACGATCTGCTGCACCTGCGACCGTTCGAGATCGTGGCACCCGGCACGGCAGAGACGGACGCCGCCTATTCAGCCTTCGTGGCGTTCGGCAAGGGCAGCGGTCATCCCGCGAACCTCAATTTCGGCGGTCTGTTCAGCTACGCCCTGGCAAAGGTGCGGGGATTGCCGCTGCTATACAAGGGCGATGACTTTTCTCAGACCGACGTGGTCAGCGCCGCGCTGATCTAGGCAACAGCGACTTCGACGTGGCCGGCTTCGCGCAGAGCGCTCGGCGGCAGCGCGTGCCGATCGGCGCACCCGCCGCGTGATCCACGCCTGACTGCAGGGGCGGGGCTACACAGTCTGCTGCCCTCCCCCCAACCGTTGAGATCACGCGCGTTGATGCCGCTGCGGCAAGGCGGTGCTCCATGCGATTTTCTTCGGCCTCGACAGCGCAGCGGTCGCGAGCATATGGAATGTGCGGCGGTCGTTGAGTCAAACGCAGTACCGCAAGGGCGCATGCACATGAACCCTCTGTGATCGCGTTCACACCACGCGTTGGGCGCGTTTGCTGAACTACCACCGCCAATTCCAGTACAACAAGCTACAAGGGACAAAATGATGAAGAAATCCGTGAAACTCGATCTCGCCCGGTTGCTCGGACTGCGCCTCGAGCGCGACACCCGGGGCGGCGCCAAGCTCGGCGGCAAGCTGGGCGCGAAGGGCGGCCCAAAGCTCGGCGTCAAGTCCGGCCCCAAGCTGGGGTTCAAGGACACGATCGCCTGATCGGCCGAGGATCCGTTCCTCAACGGGAGTGCGGGCCGGCAACGGCCCGTGACTCCTGGTGCCGCTCGCCCGCCACGCTGGTACCCATCCAGGCCCACAGCGAATCCGTGCCGTGAAACTTCACTTCGGGCCCGATGCGGCGCGCGCGCGTGAGCTCGATACCCGCATGCACCGCGAGCTCGCCAGCAGCGTGCGCCATCTCAGCGAGCAGGCGACTGACATCGTTCCGCACGACCGGCCTGGCATAGGCGCGTTCCTCGCCGGAATCGACGCGGGCGCCAGACATGCACCGTTGGTGTTCGCCGACTACTATGCCTGCGTCGACGCGCTGCTCGCCGACGACCACGATGCCGCGGAGGCGGCATTCGGCCGTCTCGCCGCGGCGCAACCTGTCGAGACCGCGATGCGCTTCGCACCGCTGCGCGACCCGAAGGCCTGTGAACGCAGCTGTCGCCTCGTCGAACTGCTGCTCGAGGACCCGGGACTCGACGTCGGCATCCATGCCCCCTCGCCCGAGGTTACGGCGGCATTCGCAGCGCGCTTCCACGCCGGCCTGGCGCTGCTGGAGCGCGCGTGCCCCGAGCTGGCCGGGGAGTTTCGCGCGATCGTCCGCGAGGTGGTGCCCTTCGTCGGCGACAGGTCGCGGACGATGCAGCTCGACGGCGGGTCGCACTACCGGCTGTGGGGGGCGCTGTTCCTCAATGCCGAGTTCCACGCTACGCCGCACGACATCGTCGAGGTGCTGGCGCACGAGAGCGCGCACAGCCTGCTGTTCGGGTTCTGCACCCACATGCCGCTGGTTCGCAACGATGACCGCCAGCGCTTCGCCTCACCGCTGCGCCAGGACACGCGGCCGATGGACGGAATCTATCACGCCACCTTTGTCTCGGCACGAATGCACTTTGCGATGTCGCAGCTGCTCGATTCCGGCCTGCTCGAGCCGGCCACCGCCCTGCAAGTGCGTGCGGCCCGCGACGCCGACCTCGCGAATTTCGACGCCGGGCACGTCACGGTGCGGGAACATGCCGACCTGACGCCGCTCGGCCGAGGGCTGATGCACGGCGCGCGTGACTACATGCGCGCCGCGGGCGGCGGATGATTGTCGTCCTGACCACCGCGAGCCACGACTACACGCACCGCGTTCTCGAGGACAACGGTCGCTTCGAGCTGCAGCGCCTGACCTACGAGCGCGCGCTGACGCGCCGCCGCATGCCCCGCGCCACCTACGTGTTCACCGACCTCGACCGGCTGAACTTCTGGGAGCTGCAACTGGCGGCGCGCCTCTACGCTTGGCTGCGCCGCGCAGGCCTGCGCGTGCTGAACGATCCGGCGCGCGTGCGATTGCGCTTCGGGCTGTTGCGGACCCTGAAGGAGAGCGGCCTCAATCGCTTCGACGCCTGGCGCATCGAGGACACGCGGCGGCCACGGCCCGACGAGTACCCGGTATTCCTGCGCACCGAGGCGGCGCATCGCGGCAATCTCACCGACCTGCTCGAGACGCCCGAGGCGCTCGAGGGAGCAGTCGAGCAGGCGCTGGCGCGCGGCGTTCCGCGCCGCGACCTGATCGCGATTCAGTACTGTGCGCAGCCGCTGCGGCCAGGGCTGTACCGCAAGCTCGCCGCGTTTCGCGTCGGGGACCGCATGGTGACCTCGCTCGCCGTGCACGAATCGCGCTGGACCGCGAAATACGGCGAGCAGGGCATCGCCAGCACCGAGGACTACGTGGACGAACACGCGTCGATCCGTGACAACCGCTACGGTGAGTTGCTGCGCCCGGCGTTCAAGGCGGCCGGCATCGAGTACGGGCGCGTCGATTTCTCGGTGGTCGACGGCTGCCCGCAGGTCTACGAAATCAACACCAATCCGAACATCAAGCGGATGTCGAACCATCCGGTCGCCTTGCGCGTCGAGGCCGCCCGCATGTTCGACGCCGCACTGCTCGACGCCTTTGCCGCGCTGGACACCCCGGCGGGCGGACCAGCGATCCTCTGCGACGACGACGCGCTTGCGCAGCAGCGTACCCACGACCGCTGGCTGCTCAAGGCGCGCTGGGTGCCCTGAACCCTCTGCGGCGTCACGCGGCGGTGACAGCGGAACTGCGCGGCCGCACGCCTGGTCGCCGACCCGGCGCTTCGCGACCCATTCCGAACACCGTCGCGAACGCGCTCGGCATCCAGGTTCCCGGCACCCAGGAGCTCTATGGGCTGGAATTCGAGAGCGGATACGCGCTCACCGATCGCTGGGACGTCCAGCTGAACCTGAGCTGGAACCAGAATTAATGGACGCTCTTCCAGACGTCGGAGCCGTACTATCCGTCGCCCACTCGCAAGGGCAAGGAAGCGCCTCGCTAGCCGGAACACTGGCGAACGTCGCCAGCACCTACACGGGCCGGCTGAACGAGACCTGGCAGTGGTTCGTGCGTGGCGACGCGAGCTACACCGACAAGGTCTGGCTCGACAGCGCTAACCTCGTGTACCTGGACGTGTACTGGGTGGCGAATGCCGCGGTGGGCGCGACGCGCGACAACCTGCGCGTGGAGCTCAACATGCGCAACCTGTTGGAGGAAAACGCCTGGTTGACGGACGGCACCGGCTTGGACTTCTCGCAGTTCGGCGGGAGCTTCTCGCGGCGGGGCATCGGCCTCAGTCCCCAAGAGAAGCGACAGCGCGCCGTAGCCGGTGATGGCCGCCTTCGCGCGGCGCGCCCGTCGGGATGAACGGGTTTGGGCAGTTCGCTGACCCTCGCGAACCATTGACATTGCGCGCGCTGATCACTCTCATGGGGCAGGACAATGCTCCGAGAGAGTAACGCGCCATGAATCCTCTGCACCGCTGGCCTGGAACGGGCGCATTGGCGCCACTGCTGCTGATCGCGGCGGTCTGCGCGACGACCGGACGCGCCGAGGCCGCGACGGCCGCCTTCGTCGAGCCCACGGTAGTCAGCCGCTACGAAGGCTCGATCATCAAGGACCAGGCGCAGTCCGCGTTCGATCGCACCTTGCTGACGACAGGCGTTACGAAAGACGGCCGCTTGCTGGAGCAGGCGTTCGAAGGCCGGCGGAGCTGGACCGCGATGCAGGGGCCGAAGGGACGCTCCGGGTTCGAGGTTTTCGCCAGCTATCGCGATGCCATCGCGCAATCCGGGTTCGAGACGGTCTACACGTGCTCGCGCGAGAAATGCCCCGCGGCCCTGTTTTCGCGCGGCTTGGGTGGCGACGCCTATTCGGCGTTGCCGCGGGCCCTGGCGGTGCTCGGCGACGGCTCCATCGAAGATCGTCACTACCTGCTCGCGCGCCATGCGAAGCCCGGCGGCGACGAATTCATCCGGCTCGTGGTGGGTGGGCCGAAACTGCCGGTCGCCGTACTCGATCTGATGCAGCCGGCCGCCCGTGAACAGAAGGTCAGCGTGCTGTCGCGGGAGTCGATCGCCAGCGACCTGGCGCGCAGCGGCAAGGCGGTGCTCTACGCCATCTACTTTGACTTCGACAGCGCGGTGGTCAAGCCGGAATCCGCGCCGCAGCTGGAACAGCTCGCCGCTTTCCTCGCGGCCAGCCCCGACGTCCGCGTCTACGTGGTCGGCCACACCGATGGCCGGGGCACCGTGGCCTACAACGCGGACCTGTCGATCCGGCGCGCCACGGCGATCGTTACCGCTCTGGGCCGGGATTACAAGGTCGCAGGCTCGCGAGTGAGCCCGCAAGCCGTCGGCGAGCTGGCGCCGGTGTCCACCAACGAGACCGAGGCCGGACGCGCGCTCAATCGTCGTGTGGAGATCGTCAAGCAGATCGATTGACGACCGATTCGAGCGGTGTCCGACAGCGGGACTGGTTCAGTGCGCCCTGCCGCTCTGAGCGCTTGCGGCCACCCCACCGCGAATGAATGCCTCCAGTCCCGCAGCGAGTCGCTGAGCAAAGGCATCGTCCAGCGCGCGATCCACCAGCGCGCCGCTGCCAGGCGTCTTGTTGACATCGAACAAAACGATCTCGCCGTCACGCATCACGTAGTCGATCTTGCCGTAGTCGATGCCGCGAGCCCGCCACAATGCGCGCAGTTGCGGTGGAGGTTCCACCTGGACGCAGGAATGGGCGTTCGCCGCCTTGACCACGCGCTCGCGGGAACGCATCACGATGTTGGCGGCCGCATCGCCGAAGATGTAGCAGTAGCGCAGGACGTAGTCCTCGCCCTCCATCTCCGGCAGGAACTTTTCGACGATGAGACTTGGATTACGAAACACATCGGGCGGCACCGCCTGCAGCGTATCGAATACGGGATAGTCCCCGACCTCGAGCGTCTCGACGAGACCCCAGGGCGACGGGGCCTGACTGCCCAGTCCCAGCCTCGAGATCGCCCGCCGCCAAAGTGAGCGAGCTGGCCTCGCGGCGAGGGATGTCGGGCCGCCCAGTCGTGCCTCAGGTTTGCCACCGTAGTTGCGATCCGTCTTGACGATGACCGGGCCACGCCAGGAATCACGCTGACCGACGAGTTGGGCACTGATGCGCGACTTCGAGATGTCGGTCAGATGGCGATTGACAACCAAAGGGTAGCGATCCAGCCAGGCGCGATATCGCTCGGGCGTGACCGTGAGATCCAGATGCGGGATCACCACGTCCGCAGGCACGAACCTGTCCGCTCCACGCACCATCTCGACCGCGTGGCCCTGCGCAGTCCAGACATCCACAATCGGGCGCAGCAGGTAGCGCGTTCGCGCGTAGAAGTCATCGTCTTCGTGCAGGAGGATGACGATTCGTTGTGAGCGCATCGGGGAAGTTGCCGGTACATGGCCTGAGACATCGCCGCGGAGTGAAGCTCGCCCACGCAAAACGCGACGCGATCGAAAGTAGTCTCGCCACAGCCCGGCGGCAACACGACCACAGTTGCGCGTTGGGAGCCTATCCGGGCGCATCGACCGGATGCTGGACGATCGCGCCACGGATGCTTGCGTCCAGCCGCGCCTAGGACTTACAGCAGATACGTTGCGCGAATTCCGTAGCTCTCATAGACGACTGCGGCGCGCCGATCACAGGTCACCAGTTCGGCGCCGCAATGGGCAGCCGTGGCGCTGATCAATGCGTCGTAAGCCGCTCCACCCACAACCTGATGGTCGGGCAAGCTCAAGACAAACCCCCTGTACGCCGAAACGTCGAGCCGCAGAAATGGGGCAGGAAACCTGGCACGCAGGAAATCCCGAACAATTGTCCCCGAGCATCGATGGGGCGACGGAAGCCGGGTCAGCACTGAATAGGACTCGAGCGCGCAATGCTCGATCAGCCGAAGACCACGATCCAGTGCGTTTCGCGCGGACTCGTGGTGCTCATGCCAGGAGGCAAACGCAGCAACTACGACACTGCTATCAGCGGCCCTCATCTACGCACGCGTTCCAAAGTTTCACGCACTTGCTCCGCTGTCAGCGGTGGCAGCTTCCGATCCGGGACGGCGACCAAGCCGTTGCCGCGCTTCTTCAACGTCACCGGCGTGGCGACAATTTCAATTTCCAGTCGCCCGTCGCCGGCTCGGATCTGCAGCGGTTGGCCGGGCCTGAGGCCCAACGCCAGACGCAGTGCTTTCGGTACGACGATGCGGCCGGCGGCATCGATGGTAGTTTTCATGGGAGAAAAATGCCATAGAAATGGCATCGACTCAAGCCGGTGAAGGGTTTGCGGGTGCGGGGGCGGCAAATCGTCGGAGACCTGTTGCAGGCCGGCTAAACAGTGATAAGTTCAATCTGTCGTTGACGCGCTGACGGCTGCGGCGGTCGTGATGGTGGCGTTGCTGGGTTGGTCTGCAACGCCGCCATCCAACGCGCAGGCGGTTTCGACACCGCCGATCCGCATCAACGCCGGCGGCCCGGCCTACACCGATCAGGCCGGCAACCTGTGGACGGCCGATACGGGTTTCAACACCGGCAACGTGGCCACGGAGCCGGAGTCTGCAGCGATCGAGGGTACGAGCGATCCCGCGCTGTATCGCAGTGCGCGCTGGGATGGCGGGGCCTGGCAAGGCCTACGTGCACGCCGTCAATGCGACCGTCGCGGACGGCCAGATCGACATCGAGTTCCTGCACCAGCGGCAGAACCCCACAGTGAATGGCATCGAGATCGTGCGGATTCCTGCGGCAACGCCAGCGTCGCTGCCGATTCGCGTCAATGTCGGCGGCCTCGAGTACCTTGACCAGGCCGGAAACCTCTGGGCCGCTGACACCGGCTTCGACACCGGCAGTGTCGC
>JAYTNX010000128.1:0-19924 GCA_043748075.1 Pseudomonadota bacterium | reverse complement strand
GAAACGCGCGGCGAACACGGGACCCGCCGACTCGGCCAGCGGAAAGGCCGGCTTGGTGAGGGCCGCCAGCGCGTAGCCGGCCACCGTCAGCCACTTGCGGTGCCCGAGCCGGTCGCTGAGCCAGCCGGAAAAGACCTTGGTGATCAGGCTGGTCGCTTCGGCCAGCCCCTCGAGCAGCCCGAGCGTCGCCATGCCGACGCCGAGCACGGCCGTGAGATAAATCGGCAGCAGTGCGTGGACGAGCTCGGATGAGGCGTCCATCAGCAACGAGGTCAGGCCGAGCGCCCAGATGCCTCGCGGCAGTCGCGCGAGAGAACCGAAAATCGTCGATCTCGTCATCGGCCCAGCTTGCACGCGGGGACATGAGATCGCGAGGTCGCGATGGACGACGCCGAACCCGGATTCATCCGGTCCGGCGCCGTCAGCGCGGAGTTGGTGGAGGCGGCGGGAATCGAACCCGCGTCCGCAAGCCCTAGACTGCAGGATCTACGTACGTAGCTCTCTCTTTGGTTCTCGCCTCACGCTACCCGAGGAGCAGGGAAGACGCTCAGCCAGCGGACGGTATCTCTTAACGAACCACCCCGTCGCACGGTGGTCCGCGATCCTGTGAGCGCGTCCCCTGAATCAGCGGCACAGGCACCGACTGGTCAGAGGTTAGGCGGGGTTAAGCCGCCAGAGCGTAGTTGTCGTCGTTGGCAACTAAAGTTTGCACAAGAGTTTAACGAGGACCCATGCACCTCGGTACGCCCCTGAAGGTTCGTAGCCCACGTCAAAGCCGGTCGCCCCCAGAGAGTGCTCAGCATACCCCAGACCAAGGGGTCGTGCCGGAAGTTCCCCTGGAACGCGCCCGAGAGCGGCCTCAGCCGCGTCGCAGCATCCGCGACTTGTCGCGCTGCCAGTCCCGGTCCTTTTCGGTGGCGCGCTTGTCATGCTGCTTCTTGCCTTTGGCGACGCCGATCGCGCATTTCGCGAGGCCTTTGCGCCAGAGGAGCTCCAGCGGGACGATGGTGTAGCCCTCACGCTCGGTGGCGCGGATCAACTGTTCGATCTCGCGCCGGTTCAGCAGCAGCTTGCGGGTGCGCGTCGGCTCGGGCAGCACATGGGTGGAGGCAGTGCGCAACGGAGTGAAATGCGCGCCGAGCAGGAACAGCTCGCTGCCACGGGCGTAGACATAGGCCTCGGTGATCTGCGCCTTGCCGGCGCGCAGCGACTTGACCTCCCACCCCTGCAGCGCAAGGCCGGCCTCGTAGCGCTCCTCGATGAAGTAGTCGTACCGCGCGCGGCGGTTCTCGGCGATCGGGCGGGAGTCTGGAGTTGTCTTGGCCATCATCGGTGTCCTGCGCGCAGTCTACCGGTCCGGTTGTCGTGCCGTGCCGCATCCTCGACACTATCGGCATGCGAGAGGTCATCCGTTCCGCACTGGTGGCGCACAGCGCGGCGCAGCTCTACGCGCTGATCGTCGATGTCGAGCGCTACCCGCAGTTCCTGCCGTGGTGCGTCGCGGCGCGGGTGGCGCAGCGCGAGCCCGAGTCCATGGTGGCATCCCTGTCGATCCGGCGCGGCCTGCTGCGCGCCGATTTCACGACCCGCAATGCGATGACGCCCGATCGTGCCGTCGGCATGACGCTGGTCAGCGGCCCGTTCCGCAGTCTCGAGGGGCGGTGGACGCTGACGCCACTCGGCGACGAGGGCTGCAGCGTCGAGCTGCGCATGCGTTTCGAATTGGCAAACCGCGTCTCCGCGGCGCTGCTCGAGCCGCTGTTCGAGGAGACGGCGGCGTCGCTCGTCGATGCATTCGTGCTGCGCGCCCGCGAGGTTTATCGGCCGTGAACGACGCGACGCAAGCCGCGTGGATCGACTGCGCCGTCGCCTTCGCCTCGCCCGAGCTGCAGTTCTGCATGTCGCTGCGGCTGCCAGCCGGTTCCACCGCGGCCGACGCGCTGGCTGCGGCGCGCCGCATACGGAGCGCGGAGGACGCAGGGTTTGCCGAGTCGCCGATACCGTGGGACAACGCGGACTGCGGCATCTTCGGCCAGCCCTGCGACAGCAACCATCTGCTCCGGGACGGCGATCGCGTGGAGTTGTATCGACCCCTGCAGGTGGACCCGCGCGAGAGCCGACGCAATCGTGCCCAGGCCGCGCGTGACGGCAAGCCAGGTTCGAGGCGGTAAATGGCCAGCCGCCGTGCGCGGCTCAGAGCCCGGAGGAGCCTGGCTCGGTGGACGGTGGTGGAGGCGTCAAAGCCGGCGCGACGTCGGGGACCGCGGGCGGCTCCTTCGGCGTAGCGGACGCTTCGGCACTGAGTGTGCCGATGTTCTCGAAGCGCTCGACTTTCTCTTCGATGAAGAACACGGTCAGGCGTCGCTGGTCGGCCTTCTCGAGCCGGCCGACCTTTTGGTAGTAGAGGTAGTCCCAGCGGTCACGATCGAACGCATCGGGCAACATCGGTGTGCCCAGCAGGAAGCGTACCTGCGAGCGCGTCATTCCAACCTGCAGCTGCGACACCTGCTTGGGGTCGAGGAAATTTCCCTGCTGCACCGTCATGCGGTAGACGCAGCCGCTGGCTCCGGCGGCGAGCAGCAGCGTGAGTGTCGCGGCGGCCAGTCTCGCACTGAGGGCGCCTCTGTTGCGGTGGCGACGAAGTGGTGAGGGCAGGGTGTGTTGGACCATAATGGCGGTAGATTCTACTCCATCGGGCGGACCTCTACGTGGAAGGCAAGGACCTGCGCAGGGCGGGACTCAAGGTCACGCTGCCGCGGCTTAAAATCCTCGACATTCTCGAGGGCAGCGTCACGCGACACATGTCCGCCGAAGATATCTACAAGGGTCTCATCGATTCGCGCGAGGACATCGGGCTCGCGACGGTCTACCGGGTGCTGACGCAGTTCGAAACCGCGGGACTGGTCACGCGTCACCACTTCGAGGACGGCATGGCCGTCTTCGAACTCAACCAGGGCGCGCACCACGACCACATCGTTTGTCTCGATTGCGGCCGCGTGGAAGAGTTCGTCGATGGTGGGATCGAGGAGCGGCAGGATGCGGTGGCGGTTCGACTCGGTTTCGAGATCCGCCACCACGCGCTGGTGATGTACGGGCACTGTCGCAAGGCCGACTGCGCCCACCGGCGCAAGACGGCGGGCGACGTCGGCTTGGGCGGCTAGCCAGGCCGCGGCCGAAACGTCAGCCGCGGGCGCGTTTCGGCTTCGCGACGATGCGCCGGGCAGGCGCGGCAGCACCGCCGCGCAACATCTCGGCGGCGTGCTCGCGCGCTTTGTCCGTGACCGAGATGCCGCCGAGCATCCGTGCCACTTCTTCGACTCGCTCGTCGCCGCCGAGTGCCGTAATCTGGGTGCGTGTGGTGCGGCCGTCGGTGAGCTTGGAGACGCGCAGATGCGAACCACCCTGGGCCGCCACCTGCGGCAGGTGGGTCACGCAGAGCACCTGGGCGTGGCGGCCGAGGGAGGCCAGTTCGCGGCCGACGATTTCGGCGACCGCCCCGCCGACTCCCGCATCGACCTCATCGAACACCATGCAGCGCGTGTCGTCGCGCGCCGAAGACTCCTCGGAGCGGGCGGTCGTCACCTGCACGGCCAGCGACAACCGCGAGAGCTCGCCGCCCGACGCCACCTTGCCGAGCGGCCGCGGCGGCTGGCCCGGATTGGCGGACACCAGGAACTCGATCTGCTCGAGGCCGGTTGCGCTGGTCTCGCCAGCGCCGGTCGGCCCCGCCCCCAACCCCTCGAGCCGAACCTCGAAACGGCCTCCGGCCATGCCCAGTGTCTGCATACGGGTGCTGATGGACGGGCCGAGTCGGGTCGCCGCCTCGCCGCGACGGGCGGAGAGGCGGATCGCGAGCGCCTTCCAGCGCGCCGTGGCGGCGTCGACTTCGGCGCGCAGGCTCGCCAGATCGTGCTCGAGACGTTCCAGCTGCGCGAGCTCACCCTCGACCTGCACGAGCTTGGCGGGCAGCTCGGAGGGCGTGATCCGATGCTTGCGCGCCAGCTGTTCGATTGTCGCGAGCCGCTGCTCGACACTCTCCTGGCGTGCCGGATCGACGTCGAGGTCGTCGAGATACACCGCCAGCTCGCGCGCCGACTCGCCGATGCGGATCAGCGCCTCGTCGACCAGCGGCACCACGCCCGCCAGGCGCGGGTCGAGCGCGCCGCCCTGGCGCAGCAGTGCCAGCGCGCGGCCGGTGGTCGAGTGCGCGTTGTGGTCTTCGCCCTCGTAGAGCAGGGTCAGCGCCGATCGTGCGGACTCGGCAAGCTTGCCGCGATTGGCGAGCCGCGCCCGCTCCTGCGTGAGCGATTGCAGCTCGTCGGCGCCGAGCTCCAGCGCCGCGAGCTCCGTCACCTGGAAGCGCAGCAGGTCGAGACGCGCGTCGCGATCGGAAACCGCCGACTGCAGGGCGATGAGCCGATCGCTGAGGACGACCCTTTCGCGATGCGCCGCGGAAACCTCCGACGCCAGGGCGCTCGCGTTGCCGAACTCGTCGAGCAGGTCGCGCTGCGCGGCGGACCGTGCCAGCGACTGGAACTCGTGCTGGCCGTGGATGTCGATCAGCCATTCCCCGGCCAGCCGCAGCGTCTGTACCGGCACCGGCTGGCCGTTGAGATAGCCGCGCGACTTGCCCTCGCGCGTCACCACCCGGCGCACGACCAGCTCGTCGTCGGCATCGATTGCCTGCTGTTCGAGCAGCTCGCGCAGCGCTGCCGGAGCGCGCGCAAGATCGAAGGTGGCCGACACCTCGGCGCGCTCGCTGCCGTGGCGCACCACCTCGGCGCCGGCGCGGCCGCCGGCGGCGAGCTGCAGGGCGTCGACGAGGATCGACTTGCCTGCACCGGTCTCGCCGGTGAGCACCGTCAGGCCGGTGCGGAAGTCGATCTCGACCGAGTCGATGATCGCGAAATCGCGGATGTGCAGGTGGGTCAGCATTGCGGCGGTTGTCGGCGTCAGCGCGGCGCGTCGAAGCTGCGTCGTCCCCAGTTGAGCTTCGAGCGCAGCAGGCGGAAGTAGTCGTAGCCGCGCGGATGGAGCAGGGTGATCTTGTGGACGGAAGGTGAGACTCGCAGCGTCTGGCCGGGTTCCATCGCGCCCAGCACGCGCCCGTCGCAGGTGACCTCCGCGCGGCTGTCCGGACGGTCTACCAGGCGCACCTCGACGACCGACTTGGCCGACACCACGATGGGTCGATCGGAAAGCGTATGTGGACAGATCGGCGCCACGACAATGGCATCGAGTTGCGGTTCGACAATGGGGCCGCCGCAGGACAACGCATAGGCCGTGGAGCCGGTGGCTGAGGCGACCACGAGCCCGTCGCCGCCGTGGGTGTTGACATAGCGGCCGTTGATCATCGTCTCGAAATCGAGCAGGTGGCCGGTCTGCCACTTCTGCATCACGACGTCGTTCAGCGCGAGGCCGCGGGCGCTGGTCGCGCCAGAGGCGGTGCGCAGCTCGGCCGCCAGCAGCAGTCTGTCGTCGATCTCGCAGTCGCCCGCCAGGGCGGCGTCGACCGAGACGATCATGTCTGCCGGCAGCACGTCGGTCAGGAAGCCGAGCCGGCCGCGGTTGATGCCGAGCAGCGGCGTGCCGCGCTCGGCCACGAGACCCGCGGCGAACAGCAGCGTGCCGTCGCCCCCGATCGCCACCACCAGGTCGGCGCGTGCGGCGAGCTCGGCCTCGGGCACGCCGCTGACCACGGCGCCGCCGAAGCGGTCGATTTCGTCATCGAGCGCGAGCGGTGCAATGCCTCGCGAGGCGAGATGCTGGGCGAGCAGCCCGGCGCTTTCGGCGACCCGGGCGTCGGCAAATCGGGTGACCAGGGCGCAGGAACGAATATGGAGTGTCATGAAGCACCGCGGGACAGTGCGTCGTTTTATCACGGTCGTGGCGCCGGGCCAACGCGATGAACCGCCCGCGTTCGAGCAGATTTGTCGCAGCTGCCGTCGAGGATGCGGCCGGGCCGCTTGACGCAGTTCGCAGCCAGTGGTTAGCCTGCCTGGGATCGAATAACGAGGACTGGCGTCACGCGCGCATGGCGCACGATTACGAAGACATCCTGAGCGACCGCGCGCGGCAGCTGCTGCGGGTGCTCGTCGAGAGCTACATCCGCGACGGCCAGCCAGTCGGCTCGCGAACCCTTTCCCGCGATTCCGGCCTCAGTCTCTCCTCGGCAACGATCCGCAACGAGATGGCGGACCTCGAGGAGCTCGGTTTCGTCTCCTCACCCCACACCTCCGCAGGCCGCATTCCGACCGACCGCGGCTATCGCTTTTTCGTCGACACGCTGCTGCATGTCCAGCCGGTCGACCAGATGGCCGTCGAGGAATTGCGCCGGCATCTGGGCGCCGGCAATTTCGACAGCTCCAAGTCGCTCGTCGCGACGGCTTCCCAGGTGCTGTCGAACTTCACCCGGCTCGCGGGCGTGGTGACCGTGCCTCGCCCGCAGGCGGCGTCGATCACCCAGATCGAGTTCGTTGGCTTGTCCGACAATCGCGTGCTGGTGGTGCTGGTCTTCAACGGTCACGAGGTGCAGAACCGCATCATCCAGCTCGACCGGCACCACAGCGCCGACGAACTCAAGCGCGCGTCGAACTTCCTCAACGACGCGCTGGTCGGCCGCAGTCTCGACCACGCCCGTACCGAGATCCTCCGGCAGCTGCAGGAAGCGCGCGAAACGATGAATGCGCTGATGATCGAGGCGATCTCGATGGCTCAGCAGGCCTTCATGGCGGAGCAGCCGTCCGGCGGGCTCGAGTACGTGATCGCCGGCGAGACGAACCTGATGGGCGCGGCCCACCTGACCAACGTCGAGAAGCTGAAGCGCCTGTTCGAAGCCTTCAATGAAAAGCGTGATTTCCTGAACCTTCTCGATCACAGCCTGCACGCCGAAGGCATCCAGATCTTTATCGGCCACGAGTCCGGGTTCCAGGTGCTGGACGACTGCAGCATCGTCACCGCACCGTACAGCGGCGACGACGGCGTCATCGGGGTGATCGGGGTGATCGGCCCGACGCGAATGGCCTATGAACGGATCATTCCGATCGTCGACGTCACGGCCAAGCTGCTCGGCTCGGCCTTGAATTCCCGCCGCTAGCCCCAATTCCTCCCGCATCCGATCGAGGCCTTACCCGCATTAACATTAAGTTGTGCGTGTAAAGCAATGAAATTAAAAGGTTTACAATGGCAGCACAGGGCAATGAACCGGCTTCCCAGCCGCCCCCCGACGATCCGCAGTCCAACAACTTTGGCGGCGAAACCACCACGCTGATGCCAGAGACGGCCAGCGACCTCATCGAATTCGAGCAGCTCAAGGTGCGGCTGGCGGAAGCCGAGGAGCGCGCCAAGAACCACTGGGAGCAATACCTGCGGGCCGTCGCCGACCTCGAGAACGTGCGCAAGCGCGCGCAGCGGGACATCGAGCAGGCCAGCCGTTTCGGACTCGAAAAGTTTGCCCAGGAACTGATCCCGGTGAAGGACAGCCTCGATCTCGGCGTCGAGAACTCGGTGCGCTCCGATGCCGCGGCACTGGCCGAGGGGCAGGCGGCCACCCAGCGCCTGTTGGGCAAGGCGTTCCAGAAGCTCGGCATCGTCGAACTCGACCCGGTTGGCGCACCCTTCGACGCGAACCAGCACGAGGCGATGGCGATGCAGCCTTCCGCGACGGCCGAGCCGGACTCCGTGCTGGCGGTGGTGCAGCGCGGTTACGTGCTGAACGGGCGCCTGCTGCGACCGGCGCGGGTCATCGTCGCCAAGGCGCCTTGAATGGCCGCCGCTTGATTTATCCACAGGCAAACCCATAACCGAGCCAACGGGCCTCGTTGTGGGCCACGAATTCTTCGGAGCACACAGACATGGGCAAAGTCATCGGCATCGACCTCGGCACCACGAACTCGTGCGTGGCGATCATGGAGGGCGGCAAGCCGCGCGTGATCGAGAACAGCGAGGGCGATCGCACCACGCCGTCGATCGTCGCCTTCACGAAGGACGATGAAGTCCTCGTTGGCCAGTCTGCCAAGCGTCAGGGCGTCACGAACCCGCAAAACACCCTGCACGCGGTCAAGCGCCTGATCGGCCGACGCTTCGACGAGCCGATCGTGCAGAAGGACATCGGCATGGTCCCGTACAGGATCGTCAAAGCCGACAACGGCGACGCCTGGGTCGAAGTGCAGGGCAAGAAGATGGCCCCGCCGGAAATCTCCGCGCGCGTGTTGATGAAGATGAAGAAGACCGCCGAGGACTTCCTCGGTGAGGAAGTGACCGAGGCGGTGATCACCGTTCCGGCGTATTTCAATGATTCGCAGCGCCAGGCGACCAAGGACGCCGGTCGCATCGCCGGCCTCACCGTCAAGCGCATCATCAACGAGCCGACCGCCGCCGCGCTGGCCTACGGCCTCGACAAGGCCGGCGGCGACCGCAAGATCGCGGTCTACGATCTCGGTGGCGGCACCTTCGACGTGTCGATCATCGAGATCGCTGAAGTCGACGGCGAGCGCCAGTTCGAGGTGCTCTCGACCAACGGCGACACCTTCCTTGGCGGCGAGGACTTCGACCTCAAGATCATCAACTTCCTCGCCGACGAATTCCTGAAAGAGTCCGGCGTCGACGTGCGCAAGGATCCGCTGGCGCTGCAGCGCCTGAAGGAAGCGGCGGAGAAGGCCAAGATCGAGCTCTCCTCCAGCCAGCAGACCGACATCAACCTGCCGTACATCACCATGGACGCGTCGGGCCCGAAGCACCTGGCCGTCAAGCTCACCCGCGCCAAGCTCGAGTCGCTGGTCGATGAACTCGTTCGACGCACGATCGAGCCCTGCCGGGTCGCGCTCAAGGATGCCGGCCTCTCCGCGGCGGAAGTCGCTGAGGTGATCCTCGTCGGCGGACAGACCCGCATGCCGTTGGTGCAGAAGTACGTCAAGGACTTCTTCGGCAAGGAGCCACGCAAGGACGTCAATCCCGACGAGGCCGTCGCCGTCGGCGCTGCGATCCAGGGCGGCGTGCTCTCGGGCGAGGTCAAGGACGTGCTGCTGCTCGACGTCACCCCGCTGTCGCTCGGCATCGAGACGCTCGGCGGTGTGATGACCAAGCTGATCGAGAAGAACACCACGATCCCGACCAAGCATTCGCAGGTGTTCTCGACCGCTGACGACAACCAGACGGCGGTAACCATCCACGTGCTGCAGGGCGAGCGCGACCGCTCGGGCGACAACAAGTCGCTCGGCAAGTTCGACCTCTCCGACATCCCTCCGGCCCGTCGTGGCATGCCCCAGGTCGAGGTCACGTTCGACATTGATGCCAACGGCATTCTCAACGTCTCGGCCAAGGACAAGGCCACGGGCAAAGAGCAACGGATCGTCATCAAGGCGTCCTCGGGGCTCACGGACGACGAGATCAAGCAGATGGTCCGCGACGCCGAGGCGCATGCCGAGGAAGACCGTCAGTTCCGCGAGCTCGTCGAGACGCGCAACAAGGCCGACGGCATGGTGCATGCGGTCGAGAAATCACTCGCCGATCTCGGCGACAAGGTCGCGGGCGAGGAGCGCGCCAAGGTCGAATCCGCGTTGTCGGACCTCAAGGGCGTGCTGAAGGGGGACGACCGGGACAAGATCGAAAAGAAGCTCGAGGCACTGGCGCAGGCGTCCTCCAAGGTCGCCGAGCAGGCCTATGCCCAGGCCGGAGGTGCCGACGGCGCGTCCGGCGAGGGCGCGCGCGCGGGGGCGTCGGCCGGCAGCGGTGCCGGGCCTGGCGCGCGCGGCGACGACAACGTCGTGGATGCGGAATTCGAGGAAGTGAAGGACAAGGACCGCAAGGCGTCCTGAGTTCTTCGTCGGGGCGGCGGTCGGAGACGATGACGGCGCGCCGCGCAAGCGGCGCGCCGTTTCGCATGCAGGGAACAAATGGCGAAGCGAGACTACTACAAGGTTCTTGACCTTCCGAAGAACGCGACAGAGGCCGACATCAAGAAGGCCTACCGGCGTCTGGCGATGAAGTTCCATCCGGATCGCAATCCGGACGACCGTGACGCCGAAGAGAGCTTCAAGGAGGCCAAGGAAGCCTACGAGGTGCTCTCCGACGCGCCGAAACGCTCGATCTACGACCAGCACGGCCATGCCGGCATCGACGCCGCCAAGCAGGGCGGCGGCGGTGGCGGTGGCGGCGGCCAGGAGTTCGGCGACATCTTTGGCGAGGTGTTCGGCGACATCTTCGGCCAGGGCGGTCGGCGCGGCGGGCGCTCGCAGGTGTTCCGCGGCGCGGACCTGCGCTATGAACTGGCACTCGACCTGCCGCAGGCCGTCTTCGGCCATTCGGTCGAGCTCGACCTGCCCAAGCTGATGGAATGCGAGACCTGCCACGGCAGCGGTGCGGCCAAGGGACACTCACCGGTCACCTGCGACACCTGCAACGGCAACGGCCAGGTGCGGATCTCGCAAGGCTTCTTCCAGTTGCAGCAGCCCTGCCCGCGGTGCCGCGGCACCGGCAAGATCGTCAAGAATCCCTGCGACACCTGCCTTGGCCAGGGTCGCATCCGTCGGCAGCGCAAGCTGTCAGTCAAGGTGCCTGCCGGTGTCGGCACGGGTGACCGGATCCGGCTCGCGGGCGAAGGCGAGGCGGGGCGCAACGGTGGGCCCCCGGGCGACCTCTATGTCGAGATCTCGGTGCGCGAGCACGCGATCTTCGAACGCGACGGCGAGCATCTCTCCTGCGAGGTGCCGGTCAGCTTCGCGACCGCGGTACTCGGCGGCACGGTGTCGGTGCCGACGCTCGAAGGCGACGTTGCGTTGAAGATTCCGGCGGAGTCCCAATCAGGCCGCGTGTTCCGCCTGCGCGAGAAAGGCGTCAAGCCGGTGCGTGGCGGCCAGCGGGGCGACCTGTTCTGCCGCGTTGTGGTAGAAACGCCCGTCAAGCTGACGACGGAACAGCGCGAGCTGCTGCGCCAGTTCGACGAATCGCTCAAGGGCGACGGTCGCTCGCACACGCCGCGGGAGCAGGGCTTCTTCGAGGGCGTGCGCCGGTTCTTCGCCGGGAGCTGACCGCAATTCCGGATCGCGGCCACCGGGTCGCCGAGGGTGACGATCGATGGTTCGAATCGTGATCGTGGGCGCCACCGGGCGCATGGGCTGCACTCTGGTCTCCTGCTCGCGGCAAATGCCGGGCGTCGTGGTGTCCGGTGCGGTTGATCGCCGCGACCACCCCTCGATAGGACGTGACGTCGGCGAACTCGCCGGCCTCGGTCCGATCGGAGTGCACGTCGTCGACGATCTCGCGGCAGCACTCGAGCGTGCCGATGTGGTCGTCGATTTCTCCGATCCGGCGTCGACGGTCGGGACGCTCGCAGCCTGCGCCAAGGCGGGCGTCGCACTGCTGGTCGGCACGACCGGTTTGCCCGCGGACATCGACACGCACGCAATGCAGGCCGCGCAGCGCGTGGCCGTGATGATCGCCTCGAACACCAGTCTCGGCGTGACGCTGTTGGCGTCGCTCGTGCGCGAGGCGGCACGGCTGCTGCCGGAAGATTTCGACATCGAGATCGTCGAAGCGCACCACCGCCACAAGAAGGACGCGCCCTCAGGCACCGCGTTGACGCTTGGACGTGCGGCGGCCGACGGTCGCGGCGTGTCGTTCGAGAGCGCGGCCGTGATGAGCCGGTCGGGGGTCGCCCCACGCCGAAGCGGCGACATCGGCTTCGCTGTCGTGCGTGGTGGCGATATCGTCGGCGAACATGAGGTCATCTTCGCCGGAACGGCCGAGAAGCTGACGCTCTCGCATCAGGCGACCGACCGCGCGGTGTTCGCCCGCGGTGCGCTGCAGGCCGCACACTGGCTCTCTGCCCGGCCCGCCGGCCGCTATCAGATGTCGGACTTTATCGGTTTGAAAACAAAGGGATAGGCCGATAGAGCGGCGGATCGGTGCGGAATTCGGGGTTTACCTGAGTAGGTGTTTCAGGGCGAATCGGCCCCGATTTACATGGACACCATGGGGCCTGGAAACGTAAAATTTGCTTCTAATCCGATAGCCGGGTTAGTCCGTGCAAGGCGGGAGGATGTTCGCAAGAACTCCTCCCGCTTTGTTCATCTGAACCTCGTCGAGACGCTCGCTTTCCAGACGGCTTGAGGCCCAGAAGCCTCAACGGGTCGCCTGCGGATGCGGCCGGCCCACGCGGGGTCGCTGTCGGGAAGGTTCAGAAGCAGCATCGCGCGCATCTGGTTGGGGTGCGCATAAGGGGATCAATTCAGTGAGCGTACCTGCGGTACTTGCGCTCGCGGATGGCACGGTCTTCCGCGGCAAGTCGATCGGCGCACCAGGCAACACCACCGGCGAAGTCGTTTTCAACACCGCCTTGACCGGCTACCAGGAGATCCTCACCGATCCCTCGTATTCACGGCAGATCATCACTCTCACCTATCCCCATATCGGCAATACCGGCACCAATGCCGAAGATCACGAGTCGCCGCAGGTCTACGCCTCGGGCCTGATCATCCGCGACCTGCCGCTGCGCGCCAGCAGCTGGCGAATGACGGAAACGCTCGACGAGTTCCTGCGGCGCGCCAAGGTCGTCGCGATCGCCGGCATCGATACCCGCCGCCTCACGCGCCTGCTGCGCGAGAAGGGTGCTCAGGCCGGATGCATCATGACGGGTCCCAAGGCCGACGCGGCGGTGGCGGCGCGTGCCGCGCAGTCCTTTCCCGGGCTCAAGGGCATGGATCTCGCCCGCGTGGTCACCACCCGGAGCGCGTATCAGTGGAACGAGGGCAGTCTCGCAGACGCTCGGCCACGCAGCGTGATCCGGGCTCACCAGCGTCTGCATGTGGTCGCCTACGACTACGGCATCAAGCGGAACATCCTGCGGCTGCTCGCCGATCAGGGCTGTCGCATCACGGTCGTGCCGGCGCAGACGCCGGCCGACGAGGTGCTCGCCATGTCGCCCGACGGCGTGTTCCTCTCCAACGGTCCCGGCGACCCGGAGCCCTGCGACTACGCGATCCGTGCGATCCAGCAGCTGCTCGAGACCGACATCCCGATCTTTGGCATCTGCCTGGGTCACCAGTTGCTGGGGCTGGCCAGTGGCGCGCGAACGGTGAAGATGAAGTTCGGCCACCACGGCGCGAACCACCCCGTGCAGGACCTCGAAACCGGGCGCGTGCTGATCACCTCGCAGAACCACGGCTTTGCCGTCGACGAGTCGACGTTGCCGCCGACGGTGACGGCCACGCATCGTTCGCTGTTCGACGGATCTCTGCAGGGGCTCGCGCGCACCGATCACCCGGCCTTCAGTTTCCAGGGCCATCCGGAAGCCAGCCCCGGCCCGCACGACGTCAAGCCGCTGTTCGAGCGCTTCACCCAGGCGATGCTCAAGCGTCTCGCCGGTCAGCTGAAGCGTCTCAATACCGCCACCCGCTGAAGGTCCATGCCCAAGAGAACCGACATCCAGAGCGTCATGATCATCGGGGCCGGCCCGATCATCATCGGCCAGGCCTGCGAGTTCGACTACTCCGGCGCACAGGCCTGCAAGTCGCTGCGCGAGGAGGGCTATCGGGTCGTGCTGGTGAATTCCAATCCCGCGACCATCATGACCGACCCGGAGATGGCCGACTCGATCTACATCGAGCCGCTCAACTGGCGCACGCTCGCGCGCATCATCGAGAAGGAGCGGCCTGACGCGCTGCTGCCGACGATGGGCGGCCAGACGGCGCTCAACTGTGCCCTCGACCTGGTGCGCGAGGGCGTGCTCGAGAAGTTCGGCGTCGAGCTGATCGGCGCCTCGCGAGAGGCGATCGACATGGCCGAGGATCGCGAGCTGTTCCGCAATGCGATGCGCGACATCGGCCTCGAGTGCCCGCGCTCCTCGATCGCGCGCAGCGTCGAGGAGGCGCTGTCGGTGCAGGGCGGCATCGGCTTCCCCTGTGTCATCCGGCCCTCCTTCACGCTCGGCGGCTCGGGCGGCGGCATCGCCTACAACCGCGAGGAGTTCGAAGCGATCGTGAGCCGCGGCCTCGACGCCTCGCCGACCACCGAGGTGCTGATCGAGGAGTCGGTGCTCGGCTGGAAGGAGTTCGAGATGGAAGTGGTCCGCGACCGCGCGGACAACTGCATCATCATCTGTTGCATCGAGAACCTCGATCCGATGGGCGTACACACCGGCGACTCGATCACGGTCGCGCCGGCGCAGACGCTCACGGACAAGGAATACCAGATCATGCGTGACGCCTCGATCGCGGTGCTGCGCAAGATCGGCGTCGACACCGGCGGCTCGAACGTGCAGTTCGCGGTCAGTCCCGAGAACGGCAAGCTGCTGGTCATCGAGATGAACCCGCGCGTCTCGCGCTCCTCCGCGTTGGCCTCGAAGGCGACCGGCTTTCCGATCGCCAAGGTCGCCGCCAAGTTGGCGATCGGCTACACCCTGGACGAGCTGCGCAATGACATCACCGGGGGCGCCACACCGGCGTCGTTCGAGCCGTCCATCGACTACGTCGTCACCAAGATACCGCGCTTCACGTTCGAGAAGTTTCGCGCGGCGAATGACCGCCTGACGACGCAGATGAAGTCCGTCGGCGAAGTGATGGCGATTGGCCGCAGCTTCCAGGAGTCGCTGCAGAAGGCCCTGCGCGGTCTGGAGACCGGGCTGGACGGGCTCAGCGAGATCGTCACCGGACCGTTGAACGACGATGGCGCTGCCCATGTGGCACTCGAGTTGCGTTCCCCCGGCCCGAACCGGCTGCTGTACGTGGCCGATGCCTTCCGTGCCGGCTGGTCGCTCGAGCGCATCCACGAACTGTCGAAGATCGATCCGTGGTTCCTCGCCCAGATCGAGGACCTCGTGGTCGAGGAGCGGGAGCTCGTTGCCAAGGGCCTGCAGTCGCTCACCAAGGAGCGCCTGCTCGACCTGAAGCGCAAGGGCTTCTCGGATGCGCGGCTGGCGCGGCTCACCGGCATCGCCGAGAAGGCCATGCGCTCGCGCCGCCAGAAGAACGGCATCCGGCCGGTCTACAAGCGTGTCGATACCTGCGCGGCCGAGTTCGCCACCTCCACCGCCTATCTCTATTCGACCTACGAAGAAGAGTGCGAGGCCCATCCGACCAAGGCGCGCAAGATCATGATCCTCGGCGGTGGCCCCAATCGCATCGGGCAGGGCATCGAGTTCGACTACTGCTGCGTGCACGCGGCGCTGGCGCTACGCGAGGACGGGTTCGAGACCATCATGGTCAACTGCAACCCGGAAACCGTCTCGACCGACTACGACACTTCCGATCGGCTGTATTTCGAGCCGCTGACGCTCGAAGACGTCATGGAGATCATCGATCGCGAGCGCCCCGAGGGCGTGATCGTGCAGTACGGCGGCCAGACGCCCCTGAAGCTCTGCCGGGCGCTCGAGGAGGCGGGTGCGCCGATCATCGGCACGACGCCCGAGTCGATCGACGTGGCCGAGGATCGTGAACGCTTCCAGAAGCTCGTCACTCAGCTCGGCCTGCGCCAGCCGGCGAACGCCACCGCCCGCACCGAGGAGGCGGCGATCAACCTCGCCCGCGACGTCGGCTACCCGCTGGTGGTGCGCCCGTCGTACGTGCTCGGCGGGCGTGCGATGGAGATCGTCTTCAACGAAGACGATCTCAAGCAATACATGACCGACGCGGTCAAGGTGTCGAACCAGAGCCCGGTGCTCCTGGACCGCTTCCTCGACGATGCCATCGAGGTCGATGTCGATGCGGTCTGCGACGGCAAGGCCGTACTGATCGGCGGCATCATGGAGCACGTCGAGCAGGCCGGGGTCCATTCCGGCGACTCGGGCTGCTCACTGCCCCCGCACAGCCTGTCGTTCGCGATCCAGGACGCGATCCGCGAGCAGACCCGCAAGCTCGCCCTGGGGCTGAAGGTCGTCGGCCTGATGAACATCCAGTTCGCAATTCAGAAAGGCGTGATCTTCGTGCTCGAGGTCAACCCGCGGGCTTCGCGCACCGCGCCGTTCGTGTCCAAGGCCACCGGCCTGCAGCTGGCGAAGATCGGCGCTCGCGTCATGACAGGCCGCTCGCTGGCCTCGATGGGCCTGACGGTGGAAAAAATCCCCGATTTCTATTCGGTCAAGGAAGCCGTGTTCCCGTTCGGCAAGTTTCCCGAGGCCGATCCGCTGCTCGGACCCGAAATGAAGTCGACGGGTGAGGTCATGGGCACCGGCCGCAGTTTCGGTGAGGCCTATGCCAAGGCCCAGAGCGCCTCCGGTGTCGTACTGCCGCGGGCGGGCCTGTGCCTGATCAGCGTCAAGGAGCGTGACAAGCCTGGCGCGGTCGAGCTCGCCCGCAAGCTCGTCGACCGCGGTTTCGAGCTGGTTGCCACCCAGGGCACGGCCCAGGTGATCACCGACGCGGGCATTCCCTGCCGCCGCGTCAACAAAGTCCGCGACGGCCGGCCGCATTGCGTCGACATGATCAAGAACGACGAAATCGTCATCATCGTGAACACCACGGAGGGCAAGCAGGCGGTTCGCGAGTCGCATTCGATCCGCCGCGAAGCAGTCCAGCGGCGTGTCACCTACTACACGACGCTCGCGGCGGCACTCGCGACCTGCGAAGCTCTGGACTCTCTGGACGAGGTGGGGGTGAACCGCCTTCAGGACCTCCACAGGCCGTCCCCTTCAGAGGAGTCGCGCGCATGAAACGCTACCCGATGACCGCCCGCGGTGCCGAGTTGCTGCGTGCGGAGCTCAAGAAGCTGAAATCCGAGGCCCGGCCGAACGTCATCAAGGCGATTGCCGAGGCGCGCAGCCACGGCGACCTGTCGGAGAACGCCGAGTATCACGCGGCGCGCGAGCAGCAGGGGTTCATCGAGGGCCGCATCGGCGAGATCGAAGCCAAGCTCTCGACCGCCGACGTCATCGAGGTGACCCAGCTCACTCCGGGCGGCAAGGTGGTGTTCGGTGCCACGGTCGACCTCGAGGCCGACGAAGGCGGCAAGCGAGTCACCTACACGATCGTCGGGGAGGACGAGGCCGACATCAAGGCGGCCCGCATCGCGATCACCTCGCCGATCGCGCGCGCGCTGGTCGGCAAATCCCAGGGTGATGTCGTCGAGGTGTCCGCCCCGGGTGGCATCCACTCGTACGAAATCGTCGCCGTCCGCTACGAGTAGGGCGCCCGTCCGGCGGTGCGCCGATTCGACCGCTCTGTTCGCTCAGGCGTCCGGAATCACGATCTTCGCGAGCTTCGGGTTCCTGCGGTAGAGCACCCCGACATGGCCGATCCGGTGCACCAGCGCGCTGCCGGTCTGGTCGGCGAGCGCCTGGAAGCCCTGGTCGCGGGCCGCGCGGTCCGAGCCGCGGATCTTCACTTTCAGTAGTTCGTGGTCGTGCAGCGCCCGGGACGTTTCCTTGACGACGGACTCGGTCACACCGGCATTGCCGACGAGGATCACCGGTTCGAGGGGGTGGGCCAGGCCCCGCAGGTACTTTCGCTGTCGCTCGGTCAGTTCCATGGCCGCGATTCTACCGGTCGCTATCGCCCGATTTGTGGACAGAATGGCCCCGGCGTCCCTTGAAGTCGTGGCCGAGCGCCCTGATCAACGCCAGACGCTGAACTCCCGATGCCGGTCCGCGGTCTGAGAGGCAGCGACGCCTGACGATGCCGCCCGGTCGCTGGCCGACTACCCCCGGATGGTGTAGGTTCATTCACGCGCAAGGACTGCGCTTCTCGAGGACATACCCTTGAACGATCTCATGAAAAACTTCGTCCTGTGGGCCGTGATCGCCGTCGCGGTGCTGGTGCTCTTCAGCCAGTTCATGCCGCGTGTCGGGCAGTCCGAGGAAGTGCGCTATTCGACCTTCCTCGACGAGGTTCGCAATGGCCGCATCGAGCAGATCGTGCTGCAGGGCGACCAGATCCTCGGTACGCGCAAGGACAAGACGGTGTTCCGGGTGTTCAATCCGGAAACCGACTACACGGCGCTGATCGGCACCCTGTCGAAGTCGGGCGTCGCGATCGAGGGCCGGCCGCCGAAGCAGCCCAACTTTCTCGCACAGCTCGTGCTGCAGCTCGCCCCGGCGCTGCTGCTGATTCTCGTGTTCGTCTGGATGCTGCGGCAGATGCAGGGCTCCGCGGGCGGTCGCGGGGCGATGTCCTTTGGCAAGAGCCGTGCGCGGCTGTTGGGCGAGGACCAGGTAAACGTCACCTTCGCCGACGTGGCGGGTGTCGACGAGGCCAAGCAGGAAGTCGGCGAGATCGTCGATTTTCTCAAGGACCCGTCCAAGTTCCAGAAGCTCGGCGGCAAGATTCCGAAGGGCGTGCTCATGGTCGGATCGCCGGGCACCGGCAAGACGCTGCTGGCGCGGGCGATCGCCGGCGAAGCCAAGGTGCCTTTCTTCACCATCTCCGGCTCGGACTTCGTCGAGATGTTCGTCGGCGTTGGTGCCTCGCGCGTCCGCGACATGTTCGAGCAGGCCAAGAAGCACGCGCCCTGCATCATCTTCATCGACGAGATCGATGCGGTGGGTCGCCATCGCGGCGCGGGTCTCGGCGGCGGCCACGACGAGCGTGAGCAGACGCTGAACCAGCTGCTGGTGGAAATGGACGGCTTCGAGGGCAACGAGGGCATCATCGTCATCGCCGCCACCAATCGACCTGACGTGCTCGATCCGGCACTGTTGCGTCCCGGCCGCTTCGACCGCCAGGTCGTGGTACCGCTGCCCGACGTGCGCGGGCGCGAGCAGATCCTGCGCGTGCACATGCGCAAGGTGCCGCTCGGCGACGACGTCAAGCCGGCGCTGATCGCGCGCGGCACGCCCGGGTTTTCCGGTGCCGACCTCGCCAACCTGGTCAACGAGGCGGCGCTGTTCGCCGCCCGTGGCAACCGCCGCACCGTGTCGATGGACGAGTTCGAACGCGCCAAGGACAAGATCATGATGGGCGCCGAGCGGCGCTCGATGGTGATGTCCGAGGAAGAGAAGCGCATGACCGCCTATCACGAGGCCGGCCACGCAATCGTCGGCGTCGTCGTCCCCGAGCACGACCCGGTCTACAAGGTCACGATCATCCCGCGAGGTCGCGCGCTGGGCGTCACGCAGTTCCTGCCCGAGCAGGATCGCTACAGCCTGTCCAAGCGCCGCATCGAGAGCATGATGACCACGCTGTTCGGCGGCCGCATCGCCGAGGAGCTGATCTTCGGTTCCGACGCGGTGACTACCGGCGCCTCCAACGACATCGAGCGGGCGACCGACCTCGCGCGCAACATGGTCACGAAGTGGGGCCTGTCCGATCGTCTCGGGCCCCTGACCTATTCCGAGGAGTCGGGCGAGGTGTTCCTTGGCCGCTCGGTCACGCAGACGAAGCAGGTGTCCGACGAGACGGCGCACTCGATCGATCAGGAGGTGCGGCGCGTCATCGAGGTGAACTATCAGCGCGCGCGCGAGATCCTCGAAACCAACATCGACAAGCTGCATGCGATGGCCGAGGCGCTGGTCAAGTACGAGACCATCGACGACGGCCAGATCAAGGACATCATGGCCGGGCGACCGCCGCGCGTGCCGACCGACTGGGACGACACCTTGTCCAGCCGGGGCGGCAGTGGCACCGCCCGTCCTTCGTCGCCGCCGCCCGATGGGGGTCTCTCGCCAGCCGGCGAGGGCAGCGCTGGCTGATATTGGGTCTCCCGGCCGGGGCCCGACCATGACCGTGTCGCTGCACTGTGGCGACCGCCGGCTGGAGCTTTCGCGGCCGGTGGTGATGGGCGTGCTGAACGTCACCGCCGATTCCTTCTCCGATGGTGGGCACTACCTGGACCCCGCCGCGGCCCTCGACCGGGCCCGGCGCATGATCGACGAGGGTGCGGCGATCGTCGACGTCGGTGGGCAGTCCACCCGTCCCGGCGCGGCGCCCGTGCCGATCGACGAAGAGCTGCGACGGGTAATTCCCGTCGTGCACGCCCTCACGTCCCTGGCGGCGATCAT
>JAYTNX010000127.1:0-11766 GCA_043748075.1 Pseudomonadota bacterium | reverse complement strand
CAGCGCCGTCTCGACGTTCGCGAGCCCGCGGAACTCCTTGATGTCGGCACCGGCCACGAAGCCGTTGGTCTTGCCCGAGCGCAGTACGACACCGACGGGCGGGGATCGTTCGAGCGTGTCGAGCAGGCCGTCGAGCTCCAGCAGCACGTCCTTCGAGAGCACGTTGGTCGAGGTGCCCGGCTTGTCGAGCGTCAGCCACGCGACACTGTCGTCATCGCGAAGCAGTGCCCAGGCGCCGGTGGATTTCATGCGGAGTCCGGGACGCCGTTGGGGTGCAGCGCTGCGTTCAGGCCGCCGTGAGACGGCCGCCGCCGACCGTCGTCGTCACGACGAAGTCGCAGACGATCGGTCGATGGTCGGAATAGCGCACGTCGGGAATCCGGAAATCCGTGACCTCGATTTCCTGGCTGACGAGCACGAAATCGAGTTCGACCCGCGGCGTGCGCGCCGGGAACGACAACAGGCCCTTCGCATTCGCACTCTTGAGGCCGGCCGCGCGCATGAACAGGAAGATCTCGTTCGTGCCCCAGAAGGTGTTGAAGTCGCCCGCGACGATGACCGGCTTGGGTGAGCCGATGATCAGGTCGTGCAGCGATCGCAACTGCTCCTGGCGCTGCCGATACTTCAGTGAAAGGTGCACGAGGAACACGCAGACGTCGTCGAGCTCCAGCTCGATGATCAGGCGCTTGATCCCGGTGTCGAAGTAGTGGAAGCGCTCGTTGGTCACCCGCGGCGCCGCGAGGATGGCGTTACCCTGCTTGCGCACGATGGGCATCAGCTGGTTGATCGACGATGCGCCGTACTTGCACTCGTACGCGGTGTAATGGCCGAGGCGCTGCGCGATGTGCTCTGCCTGGTTGACCATGCCGGTGCGGATCGAGCCGGTGTCGACCTCGATCAGGCCGACCAGGTCGGGGTCCTGGGCGCGGATGAAGGTCGTGATGTCGTCGAGAATCCGGCGGCTGCTGCGCAGGTAACCGGCGCCCGGTAGCGGCAGATGGAAGGCCGGGCCGGTGCCGGTCGCGTATCGGATGTTGTAGACGAGAAGTCGCACCGTCACCTCGGGAGAGCCGTGGTCGCAGTGTACGCTACACTCCGGCCTGGCCTGGACACGGGGCTGGACATGTCAGAACAAAATCCGATCCGGCTGTTCGTTACGCATGCGTGGGCCGACAACGAAGACTATCTGCGGGTCTTCGAGTTCCTGGAAGCCTCGCCGAATTTTTTCTACCGCAGCTTTGCAGACGTCGAGCGGCGATCGGGAGACGACATCGACGCGCAGCGCGATGCGCTGCGCGGCCAGATCCGGCCGGCCGAGTTGATGGTCGCGACAGCCGGTCTGTTGCGCTCGCATTCGAGCCTGCTGGTGTTTCAGATGACCTTCGCGCAGTCGAGCCGCAAGCCGGTGCTGCTGCTGCCCGAATTCGGCACGCATTCGGCGGTACCCAAGGGAGTTCGCGAACTCGCCACCGAGACGGTCGACTGGGACGAGCGTGCGCTGGTCGCCGCGATCAGGCGCCTGGCGCGAGGCGAGGAAACCGGGCGCTGGGACGTCGTCGAGTTCACGCTCGATTGAGTGTGAACGCGACGAACCTCAGGGGCGCGCCTCGAGCGCGAACAGCGGGATGACCTGCGCCGTCTGTGTGGTCGACAGAGACGGGCGCAGCGTCGGTTCGAAATCCTGGGTCCTCGAGAACTTCGCGAATATCTCGATCAGGCTGGCGGCCAGTTCGTCGGCCTCGTGGCTCGAGAGCTTGCGGATCGTGGCAGCAACGGCATCCTCGCCGCGCATCGGCTTCTCGCGAGTCAGGGCACCGCGAAGGGCCTCGAAGTCCCTGCGGACGTCGATCGGCAGTTGCTCGCCGTCCAGGTCCGCCAACTGCAGCCGGTAGGCCGCCTGCAGGCGTTCCTTGACGGTGCCCGACCGGGCAAGCATCAGTGCAGCCGCCCGGAATCTATGCCACGCGCCGTCCATGTCGACCCCCTGAACCCGTGAACTGATCGTGCAGCGCCTAGCGGCACAACCTCAGAAAAGACCTGAAGTGGCTTTCGTTTATCGCTTCTCATGAAATCAAGCCACTAGATCCGAAATATAGCCCTGTTTCCGCATTTAACCAACAGGAAAAGTGGGCATTCGGCAGTCTGGGGGTTTACCTGAGTCCCGATCTAGGAGTTTCTTTTAATCATTTGAAAAATATATGTAAACCGCTAGAAGCGCTCCGGGAACTCTAAGTCGGGGATAGGCGGTTCCGGTCCAGACACGGGCCGCGCTGCCGCCGCCTGCGCCGGCGGCGGAAATTGGCCGCATTCATCGCCATTACAAGCGGTTACAGGTCTCACTTCCGCCGATGGGTCACATGATTCGGTAAAGCGGCGAGTTTTCTGCGACCTCGGTCACCCATGGCAGCCGCCAGCCTACGGGACGATCGGGGCAGATTTCTGTCACATCGTCAGCCGCAGCCTGCATGTCTCCCGTCCGCCCGCTCTCACCTCGTTTTCGGCGCCTCGTCGCGATACTGGCGCTGGCGTTCGTGTTCGTGGCCGGTGTCGCGCTCGTCATCGACCGGGTCCTGCTCGCCAGCTACGAGTCCCTCGAAACCGAGTCGATCCGTCAGAGCACCGAGCAGGTGGTCAAGGCGCTTCAGGCCGAGGTCCGGCAGATCGCGGTGGTCGGCAACGACTACGCAAGCTGGGACGACATGTACGCGTTCGTGCGCGACCGCAATGCCAAGTTCGCAGAACTGAACTTCTCGAAGCTCGGCCTGCGCGAAATGGAGGTCGACGTCGTCTACGTCGTCGATGACGCTGGCCGTGAGGTCTATTCCGCGGAACAGCGCGCCGACGGCGACTTCTATGCGGTGCCGGCGACTGAACCGGTGCGCCAGGTGCTCGAGGCCAACATGGCCGCGATCGCCGGTCTGCCGGAGGATCGCGACGATCGCATCGTGCTGCGGATGCCGGGCGGGGTGGCCGTCGTGGATGCCAGCCCGATCATCCAGACCGACCGCACTGGCCCGACGCGCGGCACGCTGGTGTTCGTGCGCATGCTCAGTGCCGCGACGCTCGAACGGATGTCCTCGGTCAGCCAGCTGCCGGTGTCGCTGTGGCAAATGGACCGTCCGCGCTCGCCCTCGCTGCCGGCGGCCGTGGCCGGCTGGGCGCAGGCGCAGGCGGGAGCGACGAGATTTTCGATTCCGCTCAGCGACGCCGACATCGCCGGCTACGCGCGCCTGAACGCCCTCGACGGAACGCCGGCCATCGTGCTCGGTACGCGTACACCCCGTTCGGTCTACCTTCAAGGTCGTGAAACGGCCCGGTTCCTGCTCGGTTCGATTGTGTTCATGGTGCTGCTGGTCATCGTGATCACCGCAGTGCTCGATGAGAAGCTGGAGCGTTCCACGCGCCAGGCGAGATTCAGCGAAACGCTTTACCGTGCCGTCGTCGAACAGGCGGAAGAGGGGATCCTGCTGTTCGACCCCGCCACGCAGAGCGTGCTGCAGTCGAACCCGGCCGTGGTGCGGCTGACCGGCTGCACGAACGAAGAACTCAAGCGACGCAACATCGAGGACATCATCGACGCCTCGTCGTTGCCGCTGCTCTGGAGCGTCTTGTCCGACGTCTCCGAGGGCGGGCGTTCGCCCTGCGAAATCGCCCTGAAGCGCGCCGACGGTAGCCTGCTCGACGTGGAATTGTCCGCCAGCCTCGTGCTGCTCGACGACCGGCGGCTGGTCTCGCTGCTGATCCGCGATGTCTCGCAGCGCAAGATGGCGGAAGCCAGGCTGCTGGATCACCAGCGACGCCTCGAACACCTGGCGAACCATGATCCGCTGACCAGCCTGCCGAACCGGCTCTACCTGAATTTCCGGCTGCCGGGGATGATCGACCAGGCCGGTCGCGAGCGCTCGGCGCTGGCGGTCTGCTACATAGACGTCGACAACTTCAAGAACATCAACGACTCGAGCGGCCACGAGGTCGGGGACGGCTTTCTGCGCGCGCTGGCGGAGCGACTGCGGCATATCGTGGCCAAGGAGGACCTGGTCGCGCGCATCAGCGGCGATGAGTTCGTGGTGGTGTCGATTGCACGGGACGCGAGCGTGTTTGAGGCCCTGGCGGCGCGCATCACCGAACACCTGCGCCAGCCACTCTCCATCGACGGCCGCGACTATTCCGTCAGCGTCAGCATGGGCGTGTCGGTCTACCCGCGCGACGGGTCGGCCGCGCCGGAGCTGCTGCGCAGTGCCGACATTGCGTTGTACCAGGCGAAGGAGCGCGGCCGCGCCAACTACCAGTTCTTCGCAAACGAAATGAACACCAAGGTGCACGAGCGCATGCAGCTCGAGCAGGCACTGCGCGTTGCGCTCGCCGAGGGGCAGCTCACCGTTCATTACCAGCCGCTGGTAGACCTGCGCAACGAGCGTATCGCCGGTCTCGAAGCGCTGGCGCGCTGGCGCCATCCGCAATTCGGCGACGTGCCGCCGGCGCAGTTCATCCCGGTGGCGGAAGACGCGGGCCTGATCGTCGAGCTCGGCGACGTCGTGCTGCGCAAGGTCTGCAGTCAGCTTGCGGCCTGGACCAAGGAGGGCATTCCGATCGTCCCGGTCGCCGTGAACGTTTCCGCCCAGCAGCTGCAGCGGACCAATATCCGCGACCGGGTACTCGGAATCTGTGCCGAGTTCGACGTGTCGCCGCGGCTGCTGCAGATCGAACTGACCGAAAGCACGGTGATGCGGGAGATCGATCGCCAGATCGGTGCACTGGAGGGGCTACGGGCGGCCGGGGTGCGAATCTCCATCGACGACTTTGGCACGGGATACTCCAGCCTCAGCTATCTGAAGCACCTGCCGATCGACCACCTGAAGATCGACCGGTCGTTCGTCCGGGACATGGCCGTGGACTCCAATGACGCGGCGATCGTCAGTGCGATCATCAGCATGGCCCGCAGCTTGAAACTCGAGACGATCGCCGAAGGTGTCGAGACCGCGCAGCATGCGCTGCGACTCGCCAGCCTCGGTTGCGATTTTGCGCAGGGCTACTACTACAGTGGTCCGCTCCCCGCCGAAGACTGCCGCCGGTTGCTGGCGGAGCTCGGCCGACGGGCCCAGAGCGCCGATACCACGCGACTGCGCGTGGCCGGATCGGCGCTCCGCTGAACGGACCCGTCGCGGACCGGCCGGGCGCCCGGTCTGCAGCGCCGTGCAAACTCGTCCCGCATTGCGACGCCGACGCGCCTGTCGGCGCCGTCTGACAATCGCTCGGCCGGCGAGCCGATACTGACCGCGCTCGCGTCAGGTCACGTTGGCCCTGCCGTAACGAGGACCCGCCGACATCAACGCGGACAATGCGTGGAATCCTGATCACCGGGAAGTACTCCTGCAGCCGTGGTTGCAGGGTCGCCCGGAATGCTGCTGCGGAGTCGCTGACGATGTTTTTGGCGCGGTTCTCCGTTACGGTGCTCGAGGCGCGAGCGCCGCGACCCTTGCCGGCCCCGGCCGGCGTACTGTCGCATCCCGTGTCTGGAGGCTGAGATGCAGAACGACCAGGGCTCGACGGGCCGGGCGTTGAACGGATCGCGACGGCGCGGCGCGTGAGGAGCGCGCTGGTCATCGACGACGACGAGATCACGCGGGA
This sequence comes from Pseudomonadota bacterium, assembly GCA_043748075.1. Taxonomy (GTDB): domain Bacteria; phylum Pseudomonadota; class Gammaproteobacteria; order Steroidobacterales; family Steroidobacteraceae; genus UBA964. Next base: position 6,138 of record JAYTNX010000127.1, on the reverse strand, counting down.
ATGCCTGGTCGAGCTGGTGCGCGCGGAAGGCTTCATCGCGCGGGGTGCGGCGAACCTTGCGCAGGCGAGGGCCGCGCTCGCGCACGATTGGCCATCGGTGATCCTCGCCGACCTCGTGCTTCCCGACGGCAGCGGCATCGCGTTCATCCAGGAACTCGACGCGGACTCGCGGCCGCCCGTCGTGTTGATGACCGGCCATGCCAGTCTCGACACGTCCATCGATGCGCTTCGCTTGGGCGCGGCAGACTACCTGGTGAAGCCGGTCGACATCGACCGACTGCAGCGCATCCTGGCTGGCGTGCCGCCGGCGCGTAGCGCGGCGGCGCCGTCGTCCGGCGAGGTCGTGCCCGGCGCAGGCGCTCGCGCGGCGGCAGAGCGTTGCGGGCCCCTGATCGGGAATTCCGCGCCTATCTGCCTGGTTCATGGACAGATCGCGCGTGTCGCGCCGACCTCGGTGCCGGTGTTCATTGCCGGCGAGAGCGGGACTGGGAAGGAACTCGTCGCGCGGTCCATCCACGACCTGAGCCGCCGTGCCTCCCGGCCATTCCTGGCGATCAACTGCGGGGCCATTGCGGCGCAGTTGATCGAGAGCGAGATGTTCGGGCACGAGAAAGGCAGCTTCACCGGCGCGACGCGCCAGCACCGGGGCTACTTCGAGGCCGCGAACGGCGGCACCCTTTTTCTCGACGAGGTCACGGAGATGGTGCCCGAGCTGCAGGTGAAGTTGCTGCGGGTGCTGGAGACCGGACAGTTCATGCGCGTCGGGTCCCAGGTTCCCCAGCACACCGACGTACGCATCATCGCCGCCACCAACCGCGTCGCCAGCGAGGCCGTGGCGGAGGGCAAGCTGCGCGCCGACCTGATGTACCGACTGCGCGTGTTCCCGATCACCCTGCCGGCATTGCGGGAACGACCCAGGGACATCGAGTTGCTCGCGAGTCACTTCCTCGAAGAACTGAACCGCGTCGAGGGGCAACAAAAGACCTTCTCGCACGATACGCTGACGGCGCTGGTGCGGTACGCCTGGCCGGGCAACGTGCGCGAACTTCGCAACGCCGTGCACCACTCCTTCATTCTTTCCGACAACGTGATCCAGTGCGACTCCCTTCCGCCCGAATTGGGCGCGCCGCTGTCCGACTCCGGGCACTATCTCACGGTGCGCGTGGGGAGCCGGCTGAGCGACGTCGAACGCCGGCTGATCCTGGCCACGCTCGAGCAGTGCAATGGGTCTAAGGTGCAGGCTGCCGCAGCGCTTGGCGTCAGTGTGAAGACCCTCTATAACCGCCTGCACGACTATGACGCGGCCGACGCAACGCCGGACGCCACGGGAACCGACGGACCATGAGACTTTCCAAGACTCCGACGCTGCCTGATGCGGTCGCGAGTGTTTCCGCTCGCCTCGCATTGCGCCAGCAGAACCTGGTCGCGTTGATGCCCGTCCTGCTGCATGACATCAACGGCTCGTTGAATGGCCTGTCGCTGTCCACCGAGCTGTTGTCGAGGCTGCAGCAGCGCGCGACGGCCGATCCGGCGACGGCGGCCGACCTGCTGCGGCGAACCTGCAACGAGCTTGGCCGCCTGAAGCTGGCGCTGAAGGCGCTCGAGAGTCGGGTCGCGCCGGGCGTCCTTGGCCAGGTGCCGGCGCGCGAATCACCGCTGGTTTCGACAGTGAAGCAAGTGCTCGCCGTCCTGCTGCCGGCACTGCGGCGGGGGCAGCATGAACTGCACGCCTCGCTGGAGATCGCAGAGATCCCCGTTGAGGCCGGTCCCGACGACCTGTTCGACCTGCTCGCTGGCCTCATCATCGTCACGATCGACGCTGCGCCACCGCATTGCGCACTCGACGTGTCGATCGTATCAACCGACCGCCTGGCAACGATCACGATCGCGCATGCGTCCCAGCCCCGATCGGGTATGGGTCATGAAATACATCGTGAACTGCTGCGTACGGCCGCGCTGCTGGCCGGTGGCACCGTCGAGTGGCAGCAGTCAGCCGCAGGCAGCCGGGGGCGCCTGCGATTGAGGCGCGCACTCATGCTCGCGTGAGGCGCTCAGCGATGCAGGGGTTCGACGGACGGCGTGTCGCTGACTTGGGCGCCAGAGGGCGTCGCGCCGCCTTCGCCTTCCCAGCGCGTCTTCTCGATCCGATCGTGCGCGCGACGTCGCTCCCGACGATGCTCGGAGCGTGAGTCGAGCCAGGTCGCGAGGCCGACCACGGCAGTACTGAGTCCCAGGATTCTGAGTGTCTTCATGTCGATTCGCCTGTGGGTGTGGATTCGCGAACACGAAACCCGGCCGCGGTGCGCCGGAGCGGTGGAACGGGGTGGGCGCGACGCGGCACCCACGGCGCCGCCGAACGGCGTCGCGTCAAGTGCCGGTAGCAGGGCTCGGCCATCTGCAGCACGAGAATGCGCGTACCGTAAAGCAGCACCGCGACCACGATGGTCGCGACAGTGATCCGCCCCAGCAGCAGGGCGACCGTCCACGATCCGTCACGGATGATTGCGGCGAGACCTGCTGCCACCACCAGGAAAATCGACGTCCATGTACGCATGACAGACCTCCTGTGCCGGTGCTGATCGGCAGATGACTCGTCATCGTGCCCGGCTTGCAAATCCGGGTTCGCACCGCAGCAAACCCGTCGGAACCACGATGCCGTGAGCCACCCGTTTCGAAAGTCGGCACACGGCTCCACGAGGTGTAGGACGGTCCTCACCCGAGTTGGGTGGAGACTGACGGACGACGAGGCCGCGCGTTCGCCTCGACGCTCGGCGTCGTGGACGGTGGTGGTTCCGCCCGGCTGTAGGACGATCCCTACATAGTCAGTAGGCGCGTCGGAACGGTTCGAGCCGGCATTCGGCGGCCGGTGGCGTGATTCAGCGTGTAAATTACGCGGGTCGGTTGTGGGGTGTCGCCTCCGGGGCGCGGGTGCCCCCGACGCGGGTATCGCAAACACTCGGCGGCGCTGTGGGGTCACACGGGGAGAGTCGGATGATGGCGAGAGTATTGATTGCTGACGATCACGCCGTGGTGCGCGCAGGCCTGAAGCAGTTCCTGGTCGAGGATCGCGCGATCCGCGAAGTCGGCGAGGCGGCGACCGGGCAGCAGACGCTGGACCGATTGCGCGCCGGCGGTTGGGACCTGCTGATCCTCGATATCAACATGCCCGATCGCAGCGGCCTCGACATCCTGAAGCACGTTCGCTCCGGTTTTCCGGACACCCGCATCCTCGTGCTCAGCGGGTTTCCCGAGCGGCAGTACGCGCTCAACGTGCTGCGCGCGGGCGCCAGCGGCTATCTTGCCAAGGACAGTGCGGCCGAGGAGCTGATGAAGGCGGTGCACACCATCCTCCAGGGGCGGCGCTACGTCAGTGCCACGCTCGCGGAACTGCTGGTCTCGGACATCGACGGTGACGGCGACCGTCCGATCCATGCGCAGCTCTCCGAGCGCGAGTTCCAGATTTTCTGCAAGCTGGCCACCGGCCGAGCGGTCTCCGACATCGCGCAGGAACTCTGCCTGAGCGTCAAGACCGTCAGCACGTACCGCAGCCGCGTGCTCGAAAAGATGAACTTCAAGACCAATGCCGACATCACGTCCTACGCGATGCGCAACGGGCTGATGCAGTAGCGTCGAACGCGCCCGAGCAACCGCCGCCGCGATCTCGACCTGCGTGGTTCGGCGCAGGGCTGTGAGGTGAATCCTACAGCCGACGCCGCCAGTCGCCCACTTGGACCCGCTGCGCGGGTCTCTCACACTGCTCACGCGCCGCGAATCACGTGCATCACTTCAGGTGACTCGCGGACCAGAGCCGACACCACTCATCGACTTAGAGGCCCACATGAACGCATCCAGTGAACAAATCAGCGAGAGCGGCCGTCACGGCAGCAATGGCAGTGGCGCGGAGATCGGCCGGTTCTTTGCCGACGTCGAGGACTTGCTGAAGCGCGTCACCCACATGAAGGACGACGACATCGCGCGGCTCCGTGAGCGGGTCGAAGGCTCGCTGTCGACGGCGCGAGACACGGTGTCCCGTAACGCCACCCGCGTCCGGGAAACGGCAGGAGAGGTGGCCGATTCGACCGACAAGTACGTGCGAAGTCGGCCGTGGACGGTCGCCGGCATCGCGATGATCGCCGGCGTGATCGTCGGTGCGGCGCTGCTGTCTTCGCGGCGCTGACCGATCGCCGTGATCCAACCGCGGCTCCTGGGCCCGGCGTTCATCCGTCACCTCGAGGCGTACAGCGAACTCGCAGGTGCCGCGGCGCGGGACCTCGGTACTCACGGAAGGACGCGTGCCGTGTTGTTTGCCGTCGGAACGGGGCTGGGCCTCGCGGCGGCGACCCTGGCGGGAGCGACCTTGATCGCGGCGGGCTGGGGTTCGCCCTACCGCTACGCCGTCGCGGCGGCCGTGCTGATTGCGATGGGCGGCGGCGCCGTGGGGTGCGTGAGGCTTGCGCTCGCGACGTTGCCGCCTTCGCCGCCGCTTCGGGCGCTGCGCGACGAGTGGCAGAAGGACCGGACCTGGCTGTCCCGCGAGCTCCGACCTGCCGGACGAATCGACAAACCTGAACACGACGTGAGATCCCCATGAGCCTGCAACACGCCGATGATTCCATTCCCCCGCGCGCGATCGCACGCATCGAGGAGACCCGAGCCGCGCTGCGCGAGGCCGCCGGCGCGAAAGACCGCGCAGGCGAGGGTGAGGGCGAGAGGAAGGGCGAGGGCTTTCCGCGCAGCCGGATTTTCCAACTTGCGCTCTCGCCCGGGTACCGCTGGCTCACGGCCGCAGTCGCCACCGCAGGCGTGATCGCCGTCTGGAGCCGCATTCCCGGTCGAGGCGTTGGGCTGCTGGTCAGCGCCTTGTCGGTCGCACGTCGCCTGCGCCAGTCGCCTTGAACGAACCTGCCGTTCCATCCCGCGGCCAGTTGGCATCACCCGCCCGTCGAGGAAACACGACCATGGCTACATCGATCGCACGACCCGCACCGCGGGACGAACAGCCCTACCCGGAAATGGCATTCCGGTTCCGGAGTTTCGAGGCCGGCTTGTCCGCAGCTACGCTCGCCACGCACGTCGAGCTGTATCGCGGATATCTGGCGCAGACCCATGAACTGATCGCGGCACTCGCGGACCCCGACCTGAGTCGCGGCGCGGGCGGCGTCACGCGACCGCGCGAATCGGTCTCGCGGCGGATGAGCTTCGAGCTCAACGGCGCCAAGCTCCATGAATGGTACTTCGAACAGCTGGCGGGTCAGGCCGGCAGTCGCGCGCCGGACTCCGCCTCGGTCGCCGTGGAGGCGATGGACGTGGCCTTCGGCGGTTTCGACGGCTGGCGCGCCGATGTCGAGATCCTCGCGAAGACGCGCGGTGTCGGCTGGGTAGTGTCGGCCTGGGACCGCGGCGCAGGCCAGCTCATCAACCTCTGGGCCGACCTGCATCACTTGCTGCTGCCCGCCGGACACGACGTGATGTTCGTGCTCGACCTGTGGGAACACGCGTGGTGGAACGATTTCGGGCCGAAGGGCCGCGATGCCTACGTCAAATTCGTGCTGGCAAATACCGACTGGCAGGTCGTGGAATCGCGGTTCGCCCGGAAACGCGACTGACCACGTGATGTCGGTGGTCCTGTAGGGCATCGACTACAGGACATCAGCCGCGCTGACGGACAGCCACGATGTGTCCGCCACCGCACACTGGCTCGCAGTCCGTTGGTCCCCCCGATCGACACTCACCCGGAGCACCCCGCATGCACGTCGTCGACCAACCCCGGATTCCGATAGGCCGCTACGCGTTCGAAATCCCGGCCGCGCGCCGCAATCACCTGCTGGCGGCGCTGCCGTACGAGGAGTGCAGCCGCATCTGGTCGAACCTCGAGCTGGTGGAACTGCCCGGCGGCTCCGTGTTGCACCAGTCAGGGGAGCGGGTCGGCCACGTCTATTTCCCGACCACGGCGATTGTGTCGCTGTGCTGCGTGCTGAGCGACGGTGCGGCGGCCGAGATCGCCACCGTGGGCAGCGACGGCATGGTCGGGATCGCGGTGGTGCTCGGGGGTGACGCGACGCCGCATCGGGCGGTGGTACAGAACGCGGGCCATGGATTCCGGCTGCCCGGCGCGCTGCTCGCCGAGGAATGCCGCCG
>JAYTNX010000126.1:0-2834 GCA_043748075.1 Pseudomonadota bacterium | reverse complement strand
CGTGGTGGCTGTTCCGCTGGTTGGGACACCGGTCGATCGCGGTGCTCGACGGCGGCTTCGCCGCCTGGGTCGCCGCCGAACAGCCGATCGTCGCCACCGCGCACTCGCGGCCGCCGCGTCGTTTCGTCGCCCGGCCAGATGCCGCCGCACTGGTCGATGCGGCCTTCGTCGCTGCGCGGGCGGTCGCGTCTTCGCCGTCCGCGCCGCGGGTGCGCCTCGTGGACGCGCGCGCCGCTGACCGCTTCGCCGGCCAGAACGAGACCCTCGACTCGATCGCCGGCCACGTGCCCGGCGCGTTGAATCATCCCTTCGCGCGCAACCTCGACGCCAGCGGCCGGATGCTGCCCGCTGTGGAACTGCGCGCCCTCTGGGCCCAGACGCTGCAGACCGACCCGCCTTCGTCGATGGTCGCGATGTGCGGGTCCGGCGTCAGCGCCTGCCACAACCTGCTCGCACTCGAGCATGCGGGCCTGCCGGGGGCCCGGCTCTACGCCGGCTCCTGGAGCGAATGGATCCGCGATCCATCACGCCCCGTCGCCACGGGCTCCGCCTGAACGCGCGCTCCGGCGGTATCGTTCATCTTCCTCTGTTAAGGTCGCGCGCATGTCCGCAGAACCCAATGCCGTCCACGGCAACGACCCCCTTTCCGCCTCTGGCCACGGCCCGATCCATGGCGCCGGTGCGCGCCGCAATGGCACGACACCCTGGAGCGTCGCCGACTCGCGCGAGCTCTACCACGTGGAGGCCTGGGGCAAGGGCTATTTCTCGGTCAACGAGGCCGGTCACGTCGTGGTGCGTCCCGACCAGCAGCCCGGCCGCGAGATCGACCTGTTCGAGGTCGTGCAGGGCCTGAAGGAGCGCGAGCTGACGACGCCGGTCGTCGTGCGCTTCTCCGGCATCCTCGCGCACCGGCTGCGCCACCTGCACGATGCGTTCGCGCAGGCGATCGCCGAGAACGACTACCGCAACGGCTATTCGGCCGTGTATCCGATCAAGGTGAACCAGCAGCGCCTGGTCGTCGAGGAGGTGTACCGCTACGGCAAGGAGTTCGGCTTCGGCCTCGAGGTCGGCAGCAAGCCGGAGCTGCTCGCGGTGATGGCGATGAGCGAGGGTGCGTCCGACCGCCTGATCGTCTGCAACGGCTTCAAGGACGACAGCTACATCGAGGCGGTGGTCCTCGCCACCAAGCTCGGCCGCACGATCATCCCGGTCGTCGAGAACTTCTCGGAACTCGGCCTGATCCTGCGGCAGGCCCAAAAGTATGGCGTGCGGCCGCGCATCGGCGTGCGCGTCAAGCTGGCCAGCGAAGGCTCGGGCAAGTGGCGCGACTCGGCGGGCGAGAAATCGAAGTTCGGCCTGTTCATCACCGAGATCCTCGAGCTCGTCGAGGTGCTGAAGCAACACGACATGCTCGACTGCCTGAAACTGGTGCACTGCCACCCGGGCAGCCAGCTGCAGGACATCCGCCGCGTCAAGGATGCGATCAACGAGCTGGCGCACGTCTATGCGGAACTGAAGCTGCTCGGCGCGGGGCTCGAATACATCGACGTCGGCGGCGGGCTGGGCGTCGATTACGACGGCTCGGGCACCAACTACGCCTCCTCGATGAACTACAACCTGAACGAATACGCCAACGACGTCGTCTACCGCGTCGCCAGCGTCTGCAATGCGCGCGGCATCCCGCACCCCCGCATCGTCAGCGAGTCCGGTCGCGCGATTGCCGCGCACCACAGCGTGCTGATCTTCAACACCCTAGGCACCTCCGCCCTCGACAAGTTCCGCGTCACCGGTCGCGAGGACGAGGAGTTCCGGGCGCGCGGCATGGACAAGCTGCCGCAGCCGGTCCTCGACCTGCTCGGCGCCTATCGCGACGTCAGCGAGCGGCGCCTGGTCGAGTGCTGGCACGACGCGTTGACGGCGCGCGAGCAATGCCTGCAGATGTTCAACCTCGGCCTGATGTCGCTGGAGTTCCGCGCGCTCGCCGAGCGCCTCTACTGGGCCACCTGCGCGAAGATCCGCCAGTTCTGCCGCCGGCTCGAGGAGGTGCCCGAGGAGCTCGAGGGCCTCGAGTCGATCCTCTCCGACATCTACTTCTGCAACATGTCGGTGTTCCAGTCGCTGCCGGACAGCTGGGCGATCGACCAGCTGTTCCCGATCATGCCGATCCACCGGCTCACCGAATGCCCGACGCGCCGCGCGGTGCTCGCCGACATCACCTGCGACTCCGACGGCAAGATCGACCACTTCGTCAGCCACCGCGAGATCAAGCGCACCCTCGAGCTGCACGACATCGCCGAAGGCGACGAGTACTACCTCGCGGCCTTCCTGGTCGGCGCCTACCAGGAAACACTCGGCGACCTGCACAACCTGTTCGGCGACACCCATGTCGTGCACATCCGGCTCGAGGACGACGGCAGCTGGTGTATCGACGAGGTCGTCAAGGGCGACACCGCGAACAAGGTGCTCGAATACATGGAGTACGACGTCGAGGAGCTCTACCCCGCGCTGGCGCGCGACTGCGAACGCGCGATCCGCGAAGGTCGCATGACGGTCGCCGAGAGCCAGGCCCTGAAGCGCTTCTATGAGGGTGAACTCAACGGTTACGCATACCTCGAATGAGCGCTCGGGTCGGGCGGCTCGCTAGGTAGCCCCCGCGCCGCCCCCTTGAGTTGACCCGCCTCGCAGCGCCCCTTCACATTGCCGGGTGCGCCAAATCGCCTTGACAGTCCAAGCGCCTCCTGACGAGACTCGGCTCACGAAGGCGTCTCGGGGGAGACGCCCGGATGTTTTCACGGGGTTCGTCCCCAGGGGGTCTCTCGATGTCCTCGCCCGAG
>JAYTNX010000125.1:0-4139 GCA_043748075.1 Pseudomonadota bacterium | reverse complement strand
CCCTATTCCGTGCGGGGCTTCCTGGGTCCCGAGGGCGAACGCTGGGTGCCGACGAACTCGATGATTCCGCTGTCACGCGGGGAGCGCGCCGCGACCGCGGTGCAGGCGTTCTTCGAGGCGCATCGCGCCACGATGCAGCAGCATGGCGTTTGGGAGTCATACATGCTCGCCGCGCGCCCCGGCTTCGTACTGATCGAGCCGTCGTTTTACTGGCGCGACGAGGTCAGCGCGCTGCACCTCGATCATCTCGACGCGGCGAGTGCCGCGAAGTTCGCCGGGTTCGCGCCGAATCCCGCTGCAAGGGCGTTCGCCCGCGAGCTGCGCGATGGCCTGAAGCAATGCCTCGCGGCGCAGGGCGCGGTACACGTACAACTCGCCAAGGCCTATGCCTGGCGTTCGCGCATCGACCCGACTGCGGCCCGGACCTGGGATTCGCTGCGCGCCGCGCTGGATCCTTCAGGTATTTTGAATCCGGGCAACCTGGATCGCTGAGGCGACTTCGGGAATTCTGCGCTTCAATCTGCGCCGGCCGGTCGCCGACCCGCGACGCGCGCTGCGACCTCCGCCATACCCTCGAGGGCTTCGATCTTTTCGCGCAGCGTCAGTTGACGGAACTGCAGCAACTGCGAGTAGGCGTGTTCGCTCCATGCGCGCGCGACGGCTCGCGCCCGCGCATCGTCTGCCGACTCAATGGGCGTGGCGATCCCCGAATCCGCTCCCTCAGTCACGAACGGGACCATCTCGCAGCAGTTCGAGTTGCCGGATATCCTCGAGATCCTTCGGCCGACCTGCCAGTCGCTTCATCGCGATCAGTGTCCCTATCGATGCGCATCGCAGTTCCACCCCTGGCGCCAACGGCGCCACCAACGCACCGTTGTACTCAGCATCGAAGTCAAATGGCTCGGAAACGAAAATGTCGACCGGAGTATCCCGGTGAACGGTGCTCACCATCTGGAACACGACCATTCCCTTGTCGCGCACCCATGTCTCCCTGGTCTCGACATCCGCGAAGGACTCGGGACTAACCGGCAGATGGGGGTGGTATCCCAGGGAAACGAGAATCGCCATTGCGCGGCGTACGTTCTCGGGGTGGAGCTGCAACACCATATCGACATCCATCGTGAGCCGGCCGTAGCCATGCGCAGCGACTGCCAGGCCGCCCACGACCAGGTAACGGACTCCGGCATCGCCGAAGGCGGAGGCAATGGCTTCGATCGCCGCAAGCTTCATTCGCCGGCTCAGTCGACCAAGTAGCTGGTGACGAACACCCCGAGCATCGCGAACAGCAGTGCGATCTTTGCGAGGCTGCCCACTGCGAGGCCGATCCAGGTGCCCAGCCCGACGCGCGCGGCCGCATCGAGGCGTCGTTGCGCGATGAACTCGCCGGCTACCGCGCCGATGAACGGACCGAAAAGCAGGCCGAAGAACCCGATAGGAAATGCAGCCAGCGTGCCGAGCGCGGCGCCAACCAGTGCCAGGCGGCTGGCGCCGACGCGCTTCGCCCCGAGCAGGCTGCCGACGATGTCGGCGGCGAAGGCGAGCGCGGTGAGAACGCCGAGCACCACCACCGTGACCCAGCTGATCTTCGTGAAGCCGTCGATCCACGCCGCGAGCAGCATGCCGCCGAACACCGCCATGACGCCGGGGATGCCGGGGAGCACGGTGCCGACGACGCCGATGGCGATCAGGCCGATGGCGATGATCCAGAGGAGAGTCGCGTCCATCGCCGCAGTATAGGAGATCTCCACTTCGGGAGATCACGGGCGCGCACCCGCTCTCGGGTCAGCCAACCCTGATCAGCGACTTTCCGAAATTCTCGCCACGCATCAGCCGGCAGAATGCGGCTGCTGCATTGGGCAGTCCTTCGGCAATGTCTTCCTTGAATACGAGCCGGCCTGCGCCGTGCCAGGCGAGCGCGTCTTTGAGGAACTCCTCGCGCCGGTGTTCGTAGTCGTAGACGACTATCGGCAGGATCCTGCCGCGACAGGCCATTAGCGGGCCGAGGTTCGGTCCGGCCGGGGCGTCCTTCAAGTTGTACTGCGCGATCAGTCCGCAGAGGATCACTCGCGCGCCCATCGCGAGATGACGTCGTCCGATCACGAGGTTCTGCAGATCACCCCCGGTATTGTCAAAGAACACCTGTACCCCCTCGGGCGCGAGCTCGCGCAGGCGCGCATCGACGTCTTCGCGCTTGTAGTCGATACAGGCATCGAAGCGCGCCGCCTGCCGCACCCAGTGGCATTTTTCCGGCGAGCCGGCGATGCCGATCGCGCGGGCGCCCATCAGGCGCGCGATCTGGCCGACCATCGAGCCGACCGGGCCCGACGCGGCCGAGACCAGCACCGTCTCGCCGCGCTGCAGCTGCGCGACGTCCCGCAGCCCGAAATACGCAGTCATGCCTGGCACACCGAGGATGCCCAGTGCCGTCGAGGCCGGCACATGACCGGGATGCAGCTTCCAGGCGTCATCGCCGTCGGACACGGCGGTGCTGCGCAGCCCGGTCTCGAGCCAGATCCGCTCGCCGACGTCGAAGACGTCATGGCGCGATTCCGTGACGGTTGCGACTGCCTTGGCCGGCATCACATCGCCCGGCTGCGGCATGCGCAGGAAATGTCGGCCGGAGAGCAGCGCACGCACGTAGGGGTCGAGTGACAGCCACTCGGTGCGAACGCGGATCTGACCGCTCGCGAGCGGTGCGGGCGGCGGCGCCGCCACGAGTTCGAAGTCGTCCGGCTGCGGCAGCCCCTGCGGTAGGCGGCGGATCTGGACTTGCTGGTCGGTCATCGCGGACTCCGACGGTGCGCGTCGAGCCGCTACTATAGCCAGACCCGGAGGACTCATGAACGCACCGACCCGACTCGACCGCTACGTCGCCCTGGCCCTGCAGCTCGATTGCGACGGCGTGCACCTGGATGCAAACCGCGCCGCCTCGGGGCCGAGGATGATGGCGTCCATCGCGCGGATCGGCACCGCGATCCAGGGCGCGAAGCGCTGGATCGGCGCAGACCTGAAGCTGGTCGTGCTGCCCGAGTACATCCTCAGTGGCCCGCCCTGGGGCGAGACGATTCCCGAATGGGCCGAGAAAGGCGCCATCGCGCAGGACGGTCCGGAGTCCGACGGTCTCGCGGCGTTGGCCCAGAAGCACGGCGTATTCCTCGCCGGCAATGGCTACGAGACCGACAGCCATTTCCCCGGCCTCTACTTCCAGGCCTGCTGGGTCTATGACCCGAGCGGCACGCGGGTCCTCACCTATCGCCGGCTCATTTCGATCTTCGCGCCAACGCCGCACGACGTCTGGGATGCCTATCTCGACCTCTACGGGCTCGAAGGTGTCTTCCCGGTCGCTGATACCGTCATCGGCCGTCTCGCGGCAATCGCCTCCGAAGAGGTCCTGTATCCCGAGGTGGCGCGCTGCCACGCGATCCGCGGCGCTGAGGTGTTCCTGCATTCCACCAGCGAGGTCGCCTCGCCGAACCTGACGATCAAGCAGATCGCGCGACGTGCTCGCGCGCTCGAGAACATGGCCTACGTCGTCTCGGCGAACAATGCGCTGCTCACGGGCATCGATGTGCCGGTCGATTCGAGCAACGGCTTCTCCGACATCATCGACCCTCAGGGCAACCAGATGGTGGTGGCCGGCAGCGGCAACTCCTCGGTCGCGAACGCCTATCTCGACATGGCCGGCTTGCGTGCGGCGCGCCGTCGCCCGGCCATGTCGAACATGCTGTCGCGCCAGGCGCTCGAGATGTTTGCCGAGTCTTACGGCAAGGCCGACCTGCGACGCCGCAACGGCCTGCTCGATGGCGGCAAGATCCGCATTCCCGACCGCAGCTATTTCCAGCAGCGCCAGGCCGATGCGATTGCGCGCATGGTCGAGCGCGGCGTGCTTTGAGTGCCGGACGTCGATGAGGAATGGCCGATGAGCAATGACCGATGAGCGCGGGCCGATGAGCGCAGGCGCCGCGGCGCCCTCCTGGCAGGTCGAGAGCCTGGGCCGCGGCGTGTTCCTGTTTCGCTGGCTGAAGGGCTTCTACCTCAGCGTGTTCGTCGTCGGCGAGCGCGGCGTCACCGCGATCGACCCGATCAGCGATGCCGCGGCTGCGGCCTATCGTGCGGCAATCGCCAGCGTCACCGACCTT
>JAYTNX010000124.1:0-2157 GCA_043748075.1 Pseudomonadota bacterium | reverse complement strand
TTCGACGAGCGCGCCTGCCACTCGCCCCTGCCGCGCGCCTTCCAGTGGGCGGATGGCTCCGCGTACGTCAATCATGTCGAACTCGTTCGCCGGGCGCGCAATGCGCCGATGCCGGCCAGCTTCTGGACGGATCCGCTCATGTATCAGGGCGGGTCGGATGCGTTTCTCGGGCCGCGGGATCCGCTCCGGATGGCGTCGGAGTCCTGGGGTATCGACTTCGAAGCGGAGGTGGCCGTGATCACCGGTGACGTGCCGGCGGGCGCGTCGGCCGAGACCGCCGCCCGCACCATCCGCCTCGTCACGCTGGTCAACGACGTCTCGCTGCGCGAACTCATTCCCGCCGAACTCGCCAAGGGATTCGGCTTCTTGCAGTCGAAACCGTCATCCGCGTTCTCGCCCGTCGCCGTCACGCCCGATGAACTCGCCGCGGCCTGGGATGGCGCGCGCCTGCATGGGCCGGTGCAGGTCACGCTGAACGGCGCGGCGTTCGGCTGCGCGGACGCGGGGGTCGACATGGTGTTCGACTTCCCCACGCTGATCGCGCACGCGGCGAAAACCCGCGACCTCGGAGCAGGCTCGATCATCGGCTCGGGCACCGTGTCGAATCGGGATTCGAATGGCGGTCCTGGCCGACCGGTTGCCGACGGCGGGCGCGGCTACTCCTGCATCGCGGAGTTGCGCACCGTCGAGACGCTGCGTCGGGGCGTGCCGCAGACACCGTTCCTGCGGTTCGGTGACACCGTTCGAATCGAGATGCGGGATGCGCACGGCCGCAGCGTTTTCGGAGCGATCGAACAGATGGTCGAGCGCCATTCGAGGACGGGTTCCCCACCAGTCCCGTCTGGCTGAGGGTCGTTCCGCCCACGCCCCGAGCCCGCGCGGCAGGCACTTCCGACGCAGTGCCGCGTTTATGTATACCTCGAAAAAAGTCATGACTTTTTTCGAGCTGGGTAGTAACCTGGCGGTGTGCGCTACATCGCCCGGAACGTGGCTGATTCGCTGGCAGATGGCAAGATGGCGTTCATCGCGGGCCCACGCCAGGTCGGCAAGACCACGTTCGCCCGCGGTCTGCTGGCGGACCCGGCCACCGCCTACTTCACCTGGGACCTGGAAACCCATCGGCGCCTCATCCTGCGCGCCCCCGCGGATTTCTGGCCGTCCTCCACTGTCCATCGCATCGTGCTCGACGAAATACACAAGTACCCGCGGTGGAAGCGGCTGCTGAAAGGCCTGTTCGATACCCGCGGCCGAGACGTCGAGATCCTGGTGACGGGCAGCGGTCGGCTCGATATCTACCAGAAGGGCGGCGACTCGCTGCTGGGGCGCTTCAACCTGAGTCGTCTGCACCCGTTCACGGTGGGGGAGCTCCTCGCCAATGGACAGCAGACGCTGGCGACGCCGATTCAGTTCGTCTCCCGCATAGGTCGGGGTGATGCACCGACGGGTGCCAACGAAGCACTCGACCGGATCGAGCGCTTCACGGGCTTCCCCGAACCGCTGTTCGCGGGGCGCATGGACAAGTTGCGCCGCTGGCGCCGCACGCGCCGCGAGCTCGTCCTGCGCGAAGACCTGCGAGACCTGACGCGCATCCGCGAACTCGGGCTGGTCGACCAGCTCGCCGACCTGCTCCCGGACAGGGTCGGCAGTCCGCTGTCGGTCAACGCGCTCAGGGAGGATCTCGGGGTCGCCTTCGACACCGCCCGCGGCTGGCTCGAGACGCTGCAGCGTCTGTACTACCTGTTCGAACTGCGTCCCTATGCGGGCAAGCTGGCGCGCACGCTGCGTCGCGAAGCGAAGGTCTACCTGTACGACCATTCGTTGATCGAAGACGCCGGCGCCCGCTTCGAGAACCTGGTCGCGCTGCACCTGCGCAAGCTGGTCGACGCCTGGAATGATCGCGGCGATGGTGACTTCGCGCTCTGGTACGTGCGCGACAAGGAACGTCGCGAGGTGGACTTCCTGATCACGGACGGGCGCAAGCCCTGGCTGCTGGTGGAAACCAAGCTCGCGGACGCGGCAGTCAGCTCCGCACTGCGCCACTTTCGCGCGCGCATGGAAGTGCCGCATGCGGTGCAGATAGTCAGGTCAACCGTAGCGAGATACCGCTCGGACGGCGTCATCGTGGTGCCGGGCAGCGAGTTCCTGGCGCTGTGCTGA
>JAYTNX010000123.1:0-1830 GCA_043748075.1 Pseudomonadota bacterium | reverse complement strand
GACGAGGCTGATCGCGTCTCGGCGAGGTCGGGCGATCCCTACTTGACATAAGGAAGGCTCGTTCCAGCCCCGCGTTGAAGTTTCCGGTTCGCCCCGACTACACTAACGATTGCATGATTACGCAATTACAGAAATGACGCCAATGGCGACGCTGGCGTTGCAGTTGCGCGCGCTGGGCGACGAGCGCCGGCTGCGTCTGCTGCGGCTCTGCGCCGAGGGTCCGGCGTCGGTCTCGTCGTTGGCGGCCGCACTGCCCGACAGCGAGCCGAACGTGTCGCGCCAGCTCAAGCAGCTCGCCGAGGCGGGGCTGCTGCGGCGCAGTCGGCTCGGGCAGTTCGTCGAATACTCGCTGGTCGACGGATCAGAGCCGGCCGCACGCACCGCGCAGTGGTTGCTGGGGCAGCTCAGCGGCGATGACGCTGGCCTGCGCGCGGCCCGCGGCGCACTGCGCCGCACGCGGGGTGCGGAACGGGCGCGCGCCTCGACCGTGCGTGGTCTCGCTCCGGCCTCGCGCCTCGGTACTGCGCTGGCCGGGGCACTGGCGGCGGCGACGGGCAGTGACGCGCGCGGCCGGCGCGTGCTGATGCGCGTGCGCCATCCGGAACTGGTGGTTGCGATAGCCGGCGAGGCCGCCGAGCTGTCGCTGGTGGCGAGCTCGGTGGCGGCGCGCGCCGCACTGCGCCGCTGGGCCGCCGCGCGCGGGCTGGACGTCGAGATCGATCTGGCCGGCGCTTTCGGTGCTCGGGCGTCGGGGCTTGGCTGGGACCTGGTCGTTCTCGATGCCGGGACCGGTGCGGAAAGCGGCGTCATGGCCTCGCTCGAGTCTGACTTCGCCTTCGCGCGCCGTTCGTTGCGCGCCCAGGGTCGCGCCTGGTTGATCGCCGACTACGACGCGCTCGCGCGCATCGCCAGCGACGGCGTCTCGCCACTGCAGCGGCTGCGCAGCCTTGCGCGCGCTGCCGGCTTCGAGAGTCGCGCGCTGCTGCCGGTCGAGGCCGAGGGCCGACACCTGCTGGTGGCACGTACGCAGGCGGCAGGTGGCACCGCGTCGTCGCTGGCGCAGTCCGCGTGATGAGCCGCCTCCACCCGCACTGCGCGAATTGTCCGAGTGTCCCGATGCCGGCATCGTGCGCGATGCCAGGAGAAAACCGATGAGCGCGCCCGACACTGCCGCCCCGAATCGCCCGGCCGATGCGCCGCCAGGCGCGGTCGCGCCGATCGAAGTCTCGTTCGAATTCTTTCCACCGGCTGACGCTGCGATGGAGGCGACGCTGTGGCAATCCGTGCAGCGGCTCGCGCCGCTGGCGCCGCGTTTCGTGTCGGTCACCTACGGCGCGGATGGCTCGACGCGCGATCGCACCCACAAGGTCGTGCAGCGCATCCAGCGCGAGACGGCGCTCACCGGTGCGCCGCACCTGACCTGCGTCGGCGCGCCGCGCGATGAGGTGCTGGAGATCGCGCGCCGCTACTGGCAGGAGGGCATCCGCCACATCGTCGCGCTGCGCGGCGATGCACCGGCGGGCGCCACGTCCTACCAGCCGCATGCGGCGGGTTTTGCCTATGGCGAGGACCTGGTCGCGGGCCTGCGCCGCGTGGCCGACTTCGACATCTCGGTCGCGGCCTATCCCGAAGGCCATCCCGAGGCGCGTTCGGCCGGCGAGGATCTCGACAACCTCAAGCGCAAGATCGACGCCGGCGCGACGCGGGCGATCACCCAGTTCTTCTTCGACAGCGATGACTACCTGCGATTCCGCGACCGCTGCATTGCTGCCGGGATCCGCGTCAGCATCGTGCCCGGCATCCTGCCGATCACGCGCTTTCCGCAGGTGA
>JAYTNX010000122.1:0-19275 GCA_043748075.1 Pseudomonadota bacterium | reverse complement strand
GATGCTCGCCCTCGATCAGGAAGTGACCGAGTTCCTCGCGGTACTTCTTCTGGTGCAGTTTCCTCAGGTCCTCGAACTTCATCCGGCCTCCGCCCGATGGAGCTCGCCGCCGGCCCCGGCGAGGCTGCGCGCCACCGCCTCGGCGATGCGGATGCCGTCGACACCGGCGGAAAGAATGCCGCCGGCATAGCCGGCGCCTTCGCCGCAAGGGTAGAGGCCGCGAACGTTGCGGCTCTGCAGCGTGTCGTCATCGCGGGTGATGCGCAGCGGCGAGGAGGTACGTGTCTCGACGCCGGTCAACACCGCGTCGGCGCGGTCGAAGCCGCGAATCTGCCTGCCGAAGGCCGGCATCGCCTCGCGGATCGCCTCGATCGCGAAGCCCGGCAACGTCGGCGCGAGATCGCCCAGGCGCACACCGGGCTGGTAGGACGGCAGCACCTCGCCGGGTTCGCGCGACGGCACGCCCTGGAGAAAGTCGCCGACGAGTTGCGCGGGCGCGCGGTAGTCGGCCCCGCCGAGCTCGTAGGCGACGGACTCGAGCCGCTCCTGCAGCGCGATGCCGGCGAGTGGGCCGCCGGGGTAGTCGGTTTCCGGTTTGATGGCAACGACGATGCCCGCGTTGGCGTTGCGTTCGTTGCGCGAATACTGGCTCATGCCGTTGGTCACGACGCGTCCTGGCTCGGAGGTGGCGGCGACGACGGTGCCGCCGGGACACATGCAGAAACTATAGACGGCGCGACCGTTGCTGGCGTGGTGCACCAGCTTGTAGTCGGCAGCACCGAGCGCCGGGTGACCGGCGAAGCGGCCGAGCCGCGCGCGGTCGATCAGCGACTGCGGGTGCTCGATGCGGAAGCCCACCGCGAACGGCTTCGCTTCCATGAACACCTGTCGATGTTCGAGCATGCGGAAGGTATCGCGCGCGCTGTGGCCGAGTGCGAGCACGACGTGCCGGCTGTGCAGCGTCTCGCCATCCGCGAGCGCCAGGCCTTCGATCTGGCCGTCTTCGATCAGCAGGTCGGCGACGCGACTCTCGAACCGCACGTCGCCGCCGCGCGCGATGATCTCGGCGCGCATCGCGGCGACCACGCCGGTGAGGCGAAACGTGCCGATGTGCGGCTTGCTGACGTACAGGATCTCTTCCGGCGCACCGGCGCGGACGAACTCGCGCATCACCTTGCGGCCGTAGAACTTCGGATCCTTGATCTGGCTGTAGAGCTTGCCGTCGGAGAACAGGCCCGCGCCGCCCTCGCCGAACTGCACGTTCGACTCCGGCGTCAGGATGTTTCTGCGCCACAGTGCCCAGGTATCCTGTGTGCGTCGCCGCACGTCGCGGCCGCGCTCGAGCACGATCGGGCGGAAACCCATCTGCGCGAGCAGGAGCGCGGCGAACAGGCCGCAGGGGCCGAAGCCGACGACCAACGGCCGATCGCGCAGGCCGGCCGGAGCCTGAGCCACCGGGTGGTAGCTCGTGTCGGGCGCGGGTCCGATCTGCCTGTCCTGGGCAAAGCGCCGCAACACTTCAGCCTCGTCGCGCACGGTCACGTCGACGATGTAGACGAACAGGATGACGCTGCTCTTGCGGCGCGCGTCGTAGCTGCGCTTGAAGACGCTGAGCTCGAGCAGGTCGGCGTCGACCAATTGCAGCCGACGAACGACGGCCTTGCGCAGCGCGCCGGCTGGCCCGTCGAGGGGCAATGGCAGCTCGGTGAGGCGGATCACGGCGGCAACCTGGCCGGTGACTCCGGCAGAGGGATAGAATGACGACGCCATTCTAGCGCCGTTTGGCGCCCGTCACGCCGCAGCGATTTTTCACCATGGCCCGAACCAAGAGCAGCAGTGCCTGGCTGCAGCGCCACGTCAACGATCCCTACGTCAAGCAGGCGCAGAAGGACGGCTACCGTTCGCGATCGGCCTACAAACTGATCGAGCTGAACGACAAGGACAAGCTGATCCGGCCCGGGATGCGGATCATGGATCTCGGCGCCGCTCCCGGCGGATGGTCGCAGGTCGCTGGGCGCCTCATCGGCGATAAGGGACGGGTCCTCGCCACGGACATCCTGCCGATGGATCCGCTCAGGAACGTCGACTTCATCCAGGGTGACTTCACCGACGAGGCGACGGTGCGGAAACTGCTCGACTGGCTGCAGGGCGCGAAGTTCGATCTCGTGGTCTCCGACATTGCGCCGAACATCACCGGCATCGATTCCGCGGACCAGGCGTCATCGATGTATTTTCTCGACCTCGCGCTCGACACCGTGCGCGTTGCGCTGAAGCCCGGCGCGACTTTCGTCGCGAAGATGTTCCAGGGTGCGGGCTCCGACGACTACCTCCGGCAGCTGCGGGCGTCGTTCGACAAGGTGCTGATCCGCAAGCCGGCGGCCTCGCGGCCGAAGTCCCGCGAGGTTTACATCGTCGCGAAAGGATTCCGGGGATAGACCCCGGAAGGGAGGAATTTCCCATGCTGATCTTCATCGGATCCCTGCTGGTGCAGGTGCTGCTGATCATTCATTGCGTCAAGACGGGGCGGAACCAGATCTGGATCTGGGTGCTGGCACTGCTGTCGCTGCCCGGTGCGATCGCCTACCTCGCGGTGGAAATCGTTCCGGAGCTGCTCGGCAGCCGCGGCGCGAAGCGTGCGGTGCGCAACGTCAAGGGCGTGCTCGATCCGCAACGCGAGCTGCGCGATGCGGAGCGGGTCGCCAGGGTGTCGGGTGACGTTGCCAGCCGGCAGCACTATGCGACCGAGCTGGCGCGGCAGGGGAGGCACGCCGAAGCGATCGCGGTCTATCGCTCGCTGCTCACGGGCCTCTACGACAACGACCCCGGGCTGATGCTCGGGCTCGCGCAGGCGCAGTTCGAGTCGGGCGATGCCGCCAGTGCGCGTGCCACGCTGGAAGCGCTTATCGCGGCGAACCCGGAATTCAAGAGCGCCGAGGGCCACCTGCTCTATGCGCGCGCTGTCGAAGCGAGCGGCGACCTGGCCAAGGCGCTCGAGGAGTACGGGGTGCTGGCCGGGTACTATCCGGGGGGTGAGGCCGCCGTGCGCTACGCGCGCCTGCTGCGCCAGCAGGGGCGGGCCGACGACGCGCGGCGCGTGCTGCGCGAGTGGCTCGACCGGATGAGCCTCGCGCCACCCCACGTGCGCAAGGCGCAGCAGGCCTGGCTCAGCGAGGCAGAGCGCAGCTAGGCAGAGCGCAGCTTCGTCGCGGCCGCTTCGCAGCACCGGAATTCCGCCATGCACCCCTACTCCGAAGACATCGACCCCGGATCTCGCAACCGCCTGCCCGTCGTGCAGCGCGCCGAGCTCGACGAGTCGGTGAAGCGGGTGTTCGACGAGATCGCGACCCGCTCGGCGACGTCGGTCGCCGGGCTGCAGGGCCCGGGCGGGATCATGCTGCACAGTCCGTCGCTGGTTGCCGCGCATCGCGCCTACAACCGCGCGCTGCGGACAGTTCCCGACCTGTCGCCGGCGCTGAAGGAACTCGCGATCCTGGTCGCGGCGCGCGCGATGGATCAGGCCTTCGAGTGGACGGTGCACGAGCGCGAGGCGCGGGCGGCCGGCCTCGATGCGCGAACCATCGACGTGGTGCGCCATCGCGGTCCGCTCGACGGACTCGGTGAATGCGAGGCGTCATTGGTTCGCCTCGGGCGCGAAGTGTTCGACGAGCGCCGCGTGCGCGCTGCGACCTATGCGGAGGCCGAGCGCTTGTTCGGGCGGCGTGCGTTGGTGAGCCTGGCCGCGATCATGGCCGCCTACACCGGGGCAGCGGTGCTGCTGACGGTGTTCGACCAGCAGTTACCGCCGGAGATGCCCTCGACCCTGCCAACGCGGTGAGGCGAGCGCTCAGGCGCGCAGCGCCAGGTCCGAATCCCGCAGTGGCAGCTGCCGCACACGCGTGCCGGTGGCCGCGAACACCGCGTTGGCCAGCGCCGCCGCGATCGGCGGCGTGCCGGGTTCGCCGAGCCCTCCCGGGGCGGCCTCCGAGCGGATGAACTCAATCTCGATCCGCGGCGCGTCGGGAAGCCGCAGCAGCGGATAGTCGTGGAAGTTCGCCTCGACGACCTGGCCGCCGGCGATCGTGATGCGTTCACCGAGTGCCGCCGAAAGGCCGAACAGCAGGCCGCCCTCGATCTGTGCGCGCGCGGTGTCCGGGTTCACCACGATGCCGCAGTCGACCGCCGCGAACACCCGTTCGACGCGCACCGCGCCGCCGGCGTCCACCGCCACATCGCAGACCTGGGCCACGATCGTGCCGAAGCTCTCGACGATCGCGATGCCGCGGCCGCGACGCAGCGTCGGCGCGCCAACCGTCGTGACGTCGGTAGCCGGCGCAGTTATGGCCGTGGTGCCGGTGTGAGTGCCCGATGACGCGCGCGTCCCCCAGCCCGCGAGCGCCGCCACGCGTTCCAGCACGGCGAGGTGCCGCGGACGCGCGGCGAGGCCGGCGCGCCGGAACTCGAGCGGGTCGCGCCCTGCGGCGTGTGCCAGCTCATCGGCGAACGATTCGACGAAGAACCCCTGCCACGACGAGGTGACCGAGCGCCACGGTCCTTCCGGCACATGGCCCTGCATCGACGCCTTGCGGATGTCGCGGTGGGGGATCGCGTAGAGCGGGTGGGCGGTCGGACCTTCGCTGTGGCCGGTGTAGGTGTGGATCCACGCGAGCGGCGCGCCCTGCGCGTCGAGGCCGCCCTTGAAACGCGCC
This sequence comes from Pseudomonadota bacterium, assembly GCA_043748075.1. Classification (GTDB taxonomy): domain Bacteria; phylum Pseudomonadota; class Gammaproteobacteria; order Steroidobacterales; family Steroidobacteraceae; genus UBA964. Next base: position 14,569 of record JAYTNX010000122.1, on the reverse strand, counting down.
GTTACTGCGGGTCGATAGAACCCGTGACGCAGGTCTTCTTCGCGGCTCCAGGTCAACTTCACCGGTGCCGGCGACACAGCGAGCCCGATGCGCAGCGCCTGCTCGATGAAGTCGCCCTTGTTCGGCAGGCGGCGTCCGAAGCCGCCGCCGATCATCTGGTTGTGTACGGTGATGTTCGTGGCGTCGAGGCCCGTGATCTCGGCCGCGAGACGTCGCGCATTGAGCGGGTTCTGCGTGCCGGTCCAGATTTCACACCGGCCGTCGGCGATGTGCACGGTCGTGCTCATCGGCTCCATCGTCGCGTGATAAAGGAAGGGCACGCGGTACTCGGCCTCGATGCGCTTCGCCGCCGTCGCCAGTGCCTGGTCGGCCGTGCCGGCGACGAGGTCTTTCTCGAGGTCTGGGCCGGCGAGCGCTGTCGCCTGACTGTCGAACCAGGCGGCCGTGGTGACCGCGCCGTTACCCGCATCCGAGAACAGCGGCGAAAGGGCGGCCAGCGCCTGCTGCGCCTGCCAGGTGGAATCCGCCACCACGACGACGGCATTCGACAGGCGCACGACTTGGCGCACGCCCTTGCGCCCCTCGATGGCCCTCGTGTCCACCTCCTGCAGTGTTCCGCCGAAGACGGGCGCCGCGCGTACCGCGGCGTGCAGCATCCCCGGACGGCGGATGTCGATCGCGTAGACGGCACTGCCGTCGGTCTTGCCGGGCAGGTCGAAGCGGCGGCGCGACGTGCCGACGATCGTGAACTCGGCCGGAGTCTTGAGACGAGGGTGCACCGGCGGGTCGAGACGGGCAGCGTCGGCCGCGAGCTCGCCGTAGTGGGCGCTGCGGCCGCTGGCCGCATGCGTCACGCGGGACAGTTTCGCCACGCACTCGGTCGCAGGCACGCCCCAGCGCGTTGCCGCAGCGTCGACCAGCATGCTGCGCGCGGCAGCGCCCGCCACGCGCATGCCGAACTGCCCGGTGCCGCGCACGCTGACGCTGCCACCGGTGACCTGATAGTCCATCAGGTCGCTGACCGTGTAGGCCAGGTATTCGAAACCGCGGGTCATGGTGCGCGGCAGACCTGGCAGCCCGCCGAGAAATCCGCGCAACATGTGGCCGTTGGCATAAGCGTCGAGCGCCGGCGCCTCCTCGACTCGAACACGGGCCCAGTCGGCATCGAGCTCGTCGGCGAGCATCATCGCCAGCGCGGTCTGCGAGCCCTGGCCGAGCTCGGCGTGCGGCACGATCACCACGACCTCGGAGTTGGGTGAGATGCGCAGCCAGGTGGTGAGCTGCGCCGCACCCGCGGTATCGCGGTCCGGGCGTAGGCCCAGGCGGTTCGGTGCGAACGCAAAAAATCCGGCGCCGAGCAGCAAGCCGCCGCCGACGACGCCGCCACTGGCGACTACCGTTCGACGTGTCCACTTCCCCATTGCTTGCTTCCCTGTATCCGGCGCGCCCGGCTCTTGCCGCGGCTACCCTGCCAGGCGCCATGGTAACCCGCGCTGGCGGGCACGACGTAGGTTCAGCGGTCGTCGTTGACCAGCACGATCTTGCCGAAATGGCTGCGTGAATCGACCATGGCGTGCGCCTTCGCCAGCTCGCGCATCGGCAGCACCGTGTCGACGACGGCGGTGAACTCGCCGCGCGCGAACTTCGGCACGGCGATCTCGCGGAAGCTGCGCATCGATTCCGGCAGGAAGCGAGCGCTGGTCGAGATGCTCATCGACAGCAGTTGCAGGTTGCGCGTGCCGATGTTGAGACTGAAGCAGACCTGGCGGCCGCCGGTGCTGCCGTACATCACGATGCGGCCCTCGCTGGCCATCGAGTCGAACAGCGCGGTGGCGGTTTCCTCGCCGATGGTCATCAGTCCGATGTCGACGCCGTGGCCGGCGGTGTCGGCGTGCACGCGCTGCGCCAGGTTCCCGGTCTTGTAGTTGTAGGCCGCGTCGGCGCCGGCGGCGAGCGCACGCGCGCATTTGTCGTCGCGGCTCGCCGTGCCGGCGACCCAGCAGCGCCGCCCGCGGGCGATCTGCAGTGCCGCACTGCCGACGCTGCTGGCCACGGCTTCGATCAGCACGCGCTGGCCGGGCTGCGCATCCGCGACCGTCACGAGGGCGTGCCAAGCCGTCAGCCAGCCGACCGGGATCGCCGCGCCGGCGACGAAGTCGACGCTTTCCGGCAACGGCAGCGTGTGCTCGGCATCGAACAGCACGTGCGTGGCATGCGAGCCGCGCGCGCGACCGAACACACGATCGCCCGGACGAAATTGCGTCACGTCGGGTCCGACGGCTTCGACGACGCCGGCGGACTCCATCCCCATCACGAACGGCAGCGGCTGGCCCGAGTAGGTGCCGGCGCGCATCCGCGTCTCGGCGAAGTTGATGCCCGAGGCGCGCACGGCCACGCGCAACTGGCTGGGGCCGGGCACGAGATCGGGCAGCGCGACCCACTTCATGACGTCGACGCCACCGAATTCGGTGACCTGATATCCGAACATGGCGCGTGTTACTCCATCGGCGACGCACAGCGGCGGGCATTGTCGGCGAACAGCGCGCCTTCGGACAGCAGCCGCAGGTTGCTGGCTGCGCGGAAGTCGTCGGGCCGCAGCGCCAGGCCGCGGTGGAATTCGCGCATCGCCTCGGCGTCGCGGCAGGCGAGGGCGTACGCGTAGCCGAGGTTGTTGGCCGCGCGGGCGTTGCCGGGCGACTTGCGGGCCACATCCTCCCAGAAGCCGATCTCGGTCTGGTAGACGCGGTTGTGCCGCAGCGTGGCGATCGCCAGCACGGCGCCGAGCGCCGCAACGCCGAGCAGTGCGAACGGCGGTCGCGCTGCCGCCAGGGGCACCAGCGCGAGCCCGAGCAGCCACGCCGGCCCGATGAGCGCGGCGTACAGCTGGCGATCGTTGACGACGTCGATCCGTGGCACCAGCGAATTGGTCGGCAGCAACCAGGCGAAGAACCAGATGATCGCGAAACCCGCCGGGTGGCGGCGACGCAGCAGCACGAGACCGGCGATGGCGAGCGCGACCAGCGCCGTGGCGCGCAACCCCAGTGCCGCGTCGGGCGCCGTGACCACGCCGAGCCCCGGGTCGGCGTTCATGCCCTCGAGCCGCCAGAGCTGCCCCAGCAGATAGGAAATGGCATCGACCTGGGTCAGCAGGTTCAGTCCCAGCGGACGCGCCCCGAGGCTCGTGGCGAGCAGCATCCGGTACGGCGGCCAGGCCACCACGACGACGGCCAGGCCGAGCAGCAGCGCCGCATGCGGCGCGAGACGTCGCGGAATGCTGCGCGCGGCGGTGCTCACCACCAGCCACGCGGCCATCACCAGCGGCAAGGCCATCGGCGCCTCCTTGACCCCGAGTGCCAGCGCGAACAGCGCGAGCGAGATCCAGCGCCAACGACGCTCGTCCGCGGTGTCGAGGCCGCGCAGCCAGGCAGCGAACGCCAGCAGTGAGAACAGCGTCGAGAGCGAGGTCGAGCGGCCGCTGACGTAGGTGACCGCCTCCGTCTGCACCGGATGCAACGCGAAGATCGTCGCAGCGACCAGGGCCGCGAAACCGGCGGCGCGCGGCGCGAGCGCGAGCCGCAGCCCGAGGTTGCGCAGCAATGCCGCGACCAGCAGCGAGTTCGCGGTGTGCACCAGCACGTTGACGGCGCGGAACCCGGCGGCGCTGCCGCCGAGTTCGTGGTTCAGCGCGTAGCTCAGCTTGAGCAGCGGGCGGATGCCGGGCATCGCGGCGAGCCAGGCCGAGACTGACTGCACGCGCGGATCGCGCACGATGACGCTCCAGTCATCGAACTGGAAGCTCGCGGCGAGCGACGGCAGATAGGCGACGGCGATGGCCGCCACGATCAGGCCGAGCGACAGTCCCGGGTTGCCCAGGTCGCGTGGCGGCGAATCGCCGCGTGTGGCCGGCGCCTCGACACCCACGCCGCGGAGGGTCACGGCGCGACCGGCTTGAACGGCTCGAACGCCGCGTCGATCATTCCGGCAGCGGTCCACCAGCGTTCCCCGGCGCCCAGCATCACCAGCCAGACGCGGTGATCGCCGCGCTGCGCGATGGCGATCACGCACTTGCCGGCGCGCGTGGTGAAGCCGCTCTTCATGCCGATCACGCCCTCGACGCGACCGACCAGCGCGTTGCCGTTGACGAACGAAAGGCGGCGTCCGTCGAGCGTCGCGATCTCCGCGCGCGCCAACGTGACGCGGGCAGCGATCGCCGGCAATCCGAGCGCGAAGCCGGCGAGGCGCAAAAGGTCGCGCGCGGTACTGCGCTGGCCGGCCACGTCGAGACCGCAGGGGTGCCCGAAGCGCGAGTCGGCCATGCCGAGCGCGGCGGCGCGCGCGTTCATGCGTTCGACGAACTGGCCGACAGAACCGGCGAAATGCTCGGCCAGCGCGACGCAGGCATCGTTCGCCGAGCGCAGCAGCAGCGCCGTCAGCGCATCGCCGGCGCGCAGCGCCTCGCCGCCGCGCAACCCGAGCTGCGAGCCTTCGACGGCGGCAGCCGCGTCACTGACCTCGATCCGCGCGGCCTCGTCCCAGCGTGGATCCTCGAGCAGCACCACGGCCGTGAGCAGCTTGGCGAGCGACGCCGGGGGCCGCGGCAGGTCGGGGTGGCGCGCCCAGATGAGACGGCCGTCGACGGCGACGAGGTAGGCTGCAGCGGCGCCCGGATAGGCGTCGATGGGCGTCGCAACGGTCGGCGCGTCCGCGCCACGGGCGGGCCCGGCTGCGGCGTCCGTGCGCGAAACCCCCGTCACGGCGACGGCGAGCACCACGGCAAGCACGGACCCGGCGCGACGCGCGATGCCCGGCCCGATCACGAGGCCGACGCCCGGCCGCGCGGCGCAGCGTCGCCGCGCGTCAGCGGCCGAACAGTCCCTTCAGCGCATCCTTGCTCTTCTTCATCGCGTCTTTCGCCTTGTCCGTTGGCGTCGCCTTCTCTGGCTCGCCCTGTTGCGACCCACCCCGGTTTTCACCCGGGCCCCCGGACTCGCTGCCGGCAGTCGAGGCCGCTGCGCCACTGCCGGCGCCTGCGGGGGCCACCGAGCTGCCAGCCGCGGACCACGCGCTGCAGAACTTGACCCACTGCGGTGCCACCGGCGTCGTGAAGTCGCGCCCGGCGCACTGCGCCTTCGCGAGCGGTTTCGAGAGTTCCGGGCACTCCTCGGCGAAGAAGGTCCATTCACCCTTCTTCTCGGCGGTGCTGCAGTACTGCGTGCGCACGGTCTCCGGACTGAAGCCGCAGAGCTTGCCGGTGTCGGCGAGGATCGTGCGGTAGTTCGCGCCCTCGGCGCCCTTGTACACCTGCGTACCCAACCGCTGCTGGCGCGCGAGCAGGTTGTAGCCCGTGGAGGTGCTGGCGGATCCGCAGTAGGTCTTGACGCTCGCCGCGTCCTTGCACATCGCGTTGGCACCGACAAAGGACTGCGCCTGGCCGGCCTTGGCCGATTCCAGGCACTGCTTCGCGACGGCAGCATCGCTCTGTGCCACCATCTGGTTCATCTTGCGTTGCATCTCGCTGGCGTCGCACTCGCCCGGCAGCTTGTCGCTCGCCATGCGCATGGTCATCTGCCCTTCCTTGCTGTTGGCGAGCATCTTGCCGCTCCAGCGCGTCGGGCTTTCCTGCGTCAGCTCCATCGTGCCGGTCATGCCGCCTTTGCACGCCATGTCGAAGCTCTCGGTCTTGCCGCTGCGCCGGCGATTGGTGATCGTGCAGTTCTTGTCCGCTTCGACGGGCGCCTGGCTCGAGCCCTTGGGCGTGCAGACCTCGGTCGTCTGGCCGGGCATCTTCATGCCCATCGCTTCCATCGACATCGTCGTGCGCCAGCGTTCGCCCGGTGTCGGCGCCTGGGCCGTGGCCGTCGAGCGGAGCAGCGGGGTCACGGCGAGGGTGGCCAGCGCGGCGAGGGTGAGACTGCGGTTTCTCGGTGTCATGGGCGATCCTGAGACTTCCAGGGGAAAGAAACGGTCGTGCGGTAGTGCCGGCCCGTGGTGGCCGCGCGGCTCAGCCGCGGCGGCTGGCCATGAACGCCGCCATCGCGGCGAGGTATTCCTTGCAGAACGGGCCCGTGAGAGCGCCGGCCTGCATGAACTGCCACCAGGCCGACAACTTCGGCAGGCCTTCGAAGGGATCCTTGACACCGAAGCCGGACAGGATGCCGCCGTTCATCAACATGCTCGGCAGCAGCGTACAGTCGGCGAGCGTGAGGGACTGGCCGACCGCGTACGGACCAGGGCCGACGAAGTGCTCGAGGTCGGCCATCGCTTTGGCGAGCGCCTTCTTCGCGCCATCGACCTCGGCCTCGTTGCGCGCGGCCGGGTTCATGTTGCGGAAGAACGGGCCGGTCTGCGGGGCGATGTAGAGGTCGACGATGCGGCCGAGCAGGCGTACGCGCGCGCGCTCCATCGGGTCCTTCGGCATCAGCGGCGTCTGCGGGTGGGCGTCCTCCAGGTATTCGAGGATCACCGCCGACTCGGCCAGACACTTGCCGCCGTCCTCCAGCGCCGGCATCTTGCCCATCGGATTCATGGCGAGGTATTCGGCCGACTTGATGCCGCCGCCCGGAGGCGCTTCGGGGGGGAGATCGAGACCCTTGGCACGCGCAGCGAGCACGACCCGGGCGACGTAAGGCGAAACGAAGGACCCGTAGAGCTTCATTGGCAGTGACTCCTGAATTATTGTTCGGCGCCGCGGCAGACCGCCGGTCGCGCGACGCTATCTTAACCGGGCGACGGAGCCCAGGGAGAACCGGATCCATGGCTCGTACCAACCCTCCCCCGGCCGCGCTCGCGACCGCCCCCCGGATGCGGCGGGCCTATTTCGAAACGGCCTTCGGCCAGCTGCACGTGCATGGCGCAATGCCGTCGGGCGGCGGCTTCGACGAGGCCACCACCCTGATCTGTTTCCACCAGAGCCCGATGTCCGGGCGGGTGTTCCGGCCGCTGCTCGAGATCCTCGGCCGCGATCGCTCGGTCTACGCGCCGGACACCCCCGGCTTCGGCGAATCGGACCCGGCGCCGGCGAAGCCCACTATCGCCGACTATGCTGGCGCGATGGTCGAGTTCCTCGACCAGATGCGGTTTCGCAAGGTGGACCTCCTCGGCTACCACACCGGTACCCTGATCGCGACCGAGGTCGCGCTGATGCGGCCGGACCTCGTGCGGCGCATCGTGATGATTGCCGTGCCGCTCCTGACGGATGAGGAGCGCGAGGCATTTCGCCGGGCGCCCTGGCCGGTGCCGGTGGCCGAGGACGGCAGTCACCTCCGGCAGGAATGGCAGCGCAGCCTGCAGTGGCGCGGACCGGGCGTTTCGCTCGAGTCGTTGTCGCGCTCGTTCGCCGAGAAACTGCGCAACGGGCCGCAGGCGTTCTGGGGCGCGAGTGCCGTCATGGACTATGCGGCGCGCGAGCGGCTGGCGCTGCTGAAGCCGCCGGTGCTCGTGCTGCGACCGAAGGACGACCTCTTCGAGGCGACGCTGCGCGCCCGCGGTGTGCTGCGCGACGCGCGCTTCGTCGACCTGCCGCAGTACGGCCACGGGCTGTTCGACGCGGCGCCGCAAGCGGTCGTCGACGCGATCGCGGAGTTCGTCAAAGGGTGAATTCGACGGCGTCGTAGTCGCGGTGCTGGCCGAGCAGCCAGAGCGTGGCACGATGCCGTTCGCGGATGCGCTGCCACGCGGCGAGCAGCACCGGCGCGGGCGCCACGCCGATCGGGCGACTGTCGAGCGCGAGATCGTCGTCCGGCGCAAGCGCCAGCGGCGTCACGCCCTCCGGCCAGGCGTGGCGATCCGGATGCCAGCGCGCCAGGGATATGCCGATGGGCAACAGGCCGATGGGCGACGTGCCGACGGGAGAGACGCTGGCGGGCGCGACGCCGTCGGGCGCCTCATCGGCGGCCTGCGGCGGGCGCGCCTGCTGGCGCAGTCGCCAGTGCACGGCGCTGACGGCGTCGAGATAGGCGCCGACCTCGTCGCGGTGGCGCAGACGCGCGGTGCTGCCCAGCCCGGCGCCCTCATCATCGAGCCAGCCGAGCGACTCGGCCACCGCGGCTGCGTCGAAGTCCGCGTCGAAGGCGGCGATCGTTCCGCGTCGCAGTGCCCAGGCGATGACGCCGGCGGCCTCGCCGCGATGCGCGAAGTGCTCGCGCAGGGGATCCCCGAGCGTGCCGACGGGTTGCTGCAGCACGGCGCGTTCGCGCCCGGTGAGTTCGGTGTCGAGGTGGTGGCGGCCGAGCCAATCCATCGACAGCTCGAGCAGTTCGTTCATGCCTTCCAGGGTGCCGGCGTCGAGCGGTGCGCCGGGCGGGGGTTCGAGCTCGATGCGCTGCGCCAGCGCGCTGCAGATCAGCGCACGCGCCGCGATGCGCGGCAGCGGTGGAGGCGAGGGCAGGAAGCCGAAGGTCGGATTGCCGTCCGCGCCGCGTGGGGCCTTCATCGTGTCGTGCCGTCCGGGATTCGGTAGCGCGTGCGCAGCGCCAGCAACGCGATCGCCAGCAGCGGCACGCTGACCACGTTCAGCGTCGACCAGCCGAGGGTCTCGATCGCGGTGCCGGCGAGCAGCGAGGCCGCGGCCTGGGAGCCGAAGATCGCAAAGTCGTTGAAGCCCTGCGCGCGGAAGCGCTCCTCGCTCGAATAGGTGGTGGTCAGCAGCGTGGTCGCGGCGACGAACATCAGGTTCCAGCCGAGTCCGAGCAGCACGAGCCCCGCGAAGTAATGCAGGAACGCGTGCCCGACGAAGACGCTGATCGCGATGCACAGTCCCATCGTCAGGACGCCGAGCAGCAGCATCCTGCGGATGCCGAGCCAGCGCACGATCAGGGGCGTCGCCAGTGAAGGCAGGTACATGCCCAGCAGGTGCGCCGAGATCACGGCGGTCGTCTGTCCGCTGGAAAATCCATCGTGCACATGCATGCTGATCGGCGTTGCGGTCATGATGAAACTCATCACCGCATAGGCGACGAGGCCGCTGAGCACGGCGACCCGGTACGCGGGCATCGCCAGGATCTGGCGCAGCGGGCGGGCGCTTTCGTGGCGCGTCTCCGGGCGTGGTGGCGTGTCCCCGAGCCGAGTCAGCACCAGCGCCGCGATCGCGCACAACACGGCGAGCACGACGAACGAGCCGGTGAATTCGGGCCAGCCGCCGAGCGTGCTCGCCAGCGTGCCGACCAGCGGCGCGCCGATCGCCGCGCCGAGCGTGCCGAGCATCACCGTCGAGACCGCGCGGCCGGCCTGTTCGGGCGCGACGAATTCCGTGGCCGCGAACCGGTATTGCTGGACCACCGACATGTTGCAGCCGAGCAGGAAGCCGCCGACGCACAGCAGGGCGAAGCTCGACTGCGCGACGGCCCAGGCGCAGAGCAGCGCGGCGAGCACCGCAACGCACGCGCTGCCGACCATCGCGGGCCGCCGCCCGATGCGCTGCATCAACAGCGCGGCCGGCAGCGACGCGGCGGCGACGCCGGCTACCGAGAGCGACAGCGGCAAGGTCGCGAGCTCCGGCAGCGGCGCGATCTGCGTGCCGACGATGCCGCCGAAGGATACGAGGGTGAAGGTGCCGCAGGCGGCGAAGCCCTGGGCGACGGTGAGGATCCAGACGTTGCGCATGCGGCGGAGCAGGCCCGGCGCGGGCCGTGCCGGAATGAGTCAAATCGTGGGAAGCCCTTCATTGTAAAGGGCTTGCGGCGGCGGTGCAGCGTTCTCGCGACGCCCCGCATGGTCAGGCTCGCGGGGCTGTGGCACTCTGCTCGCGGAAGGCTCCGGGGGATCCAGGGTTCATGCCGAAACGGCGGCCGGAAAGCGGTGATGTCGTGGCCGTCGACCTCGAGTCGACGGCCGAACTGCCCGTACTCGATGTCGCCGCGATTGACGCCCTCGAGGTCGAGGACGAGTCGCACCTGCGTACGACGGTGCTGCCACCGGACGCCTTTTCCACCAGCGACACCCACCCGGGCATTCCCATCCTGACCGAATCGGCCGGCATGGCTTCGGCCGACGTGCGCGTCGTGGTGCGCGAGGTCGCGGCGGCGGCTGCCGCGAAGGCCGCGGCCCGCGCGGCAGCCGATGGCGCCACCCGGGCGGCGGCGGAAGCCGAGGCGGCGATCGGCCAACTGCTCGAGCGCCAGGCCGAGCTGCTGCGCGAAATGCAGGAGGTGCGCGAGGAAGCCGAGGCGCGCTACCTGCGCCTCGAGTCCGACCTGGATGCCGCGCGCCGGCTCGGCGAAGATCTCGACGCGATGCGCCGCGAGGCGGAAACGCGAGCCGCGACCGCACACCAGCAACACGAGGCCGAGCTGGCGTCGCTCCATGCGCAGCATCGCGCACAAGGCGAGACTGAGGTCGCCGCGCTGCGCGCGCAGGGTGAGGCGGCCCTGGCTGCGCTGCGGCTGCAGCTCGACGCCGACCACGCCGCCACCCGCCACCAACTCGACGCTGAACTCGGCACGTTGCGCGAGCAGCTCGCCGCCCAGGCGGCGGCGCATCAGCATGCGCTGCAGGCTGCGCAGCAGGAGGCGGCGGAGCTCAGTGCGCAGTTGCTCGATCTGGACGGGATGATGGCGGACGACGAGACCGCGCTGGCGCGCGCGCGCCAGGAGATCACGGCGCTCGAACGCGCGCTTGACGCGGCGCGCGCGGAGTTCGCCGCCAGCGAACGTCTCGCCCAGCAGTCTCTCGTCGACCGCAGCCGCGAATTAGATCGGGTGAACGCCGAGCTCGCCGAGCTGCGCGGGCTGGCTGCCGCGCAGGTCGAGGCGCTGCAGGCGTCGGAGTCGCGTCGCGGCATCTGGGCCAGCCTGCTGGGCGATGCCGAGTCGGCGCATGACGCGCAGCTGCGCGAGGCGCGGGAATCCGCGGCGGCCGAACGGGCCCAGGCGGCAGCGGTACAGGCCGAGCTCGACGCGCGCATGCGCCGCCGCGACGAAACCGAAGCGACACTGCGTACCGGTCTCGAGGCGGCCGAAGCCCGCGGTCACGACGCCGAGCGGCGCGCCGAGGAACTGCGTACTGCGCTGGCGCAGGCGCAGGGCGCACTCGTGGCCGCCCGGGCCGATGCGGACGGCCAGGCGGCCCGACTTGCCGGGCTCGAGGCGCGCCTCGAAGCGCTGGGGTCGCAGGGACAGGCGTCCCACGCCGAGCTCGAGACGCTGCGCGCGGAGCTGGAGGCCCTGCGCGCCGAGCGCGACGGCCTGCTGGCCCGCAATGCGACGCTGGTCGCCACCGCCGAGCAGGCCGCCGAGCGGGCGCGCGTGCTCGAGGCGCAGGTGCCGCAAGAAGATGCGGCCGAGTCGCTGCGCAACCTGCAGGGCGAGTTGCGTCGCGGCACTGAGCGCATCGGCGAGCTCGAGTCGGACCTGCGCGCCGCCGAGGACCAGATCCACCGGCTCGAGGGCGACCTGCGCGCCAAGAGCAGTCGGCTCGAGGAGCTCGGGCGTGCGGGTTGGCAACCCACCGTGGTGGCGCCTGCCGTGCCTTCGATCGGCAGCCGCCGCCGCGACGACTTTGCCGCGCGCGGCCGCGGGATGCCGGACGTCGGTGCCAGCGGCGAATCCGTGATGGCGTCCGATTCGGCCTTCTCGGGCGCTGGGGCGACGGCGAGCGCGGACGGGGTCACGCGGTATTTCGTGCTGATGGACGGTGACACCGAGATCGTGCACGTACTCGGTCGTCGCACCACCCTCGGCCGCGGCCTCGACAACGACGTGCGCATCGACACCAAGTTCATCAGTCGGCATCACGCGGTCGTGCTCGCCGGTCCGAACCAGACGGTGGTCGAAGACCTGCGCAGCACCAACGGCGTCCTGGTCAATGGCCGGCGCGTGACGCGCTCGGCGCTGCGCGACGGCGACATCGTGCACGTCGGCAAGACGCAGTTCCGCTTCGTCCAGCGCAGCCGCGACCGCTGAGGCGCCCGCTCGGCGGAGCGCCCGAGCCCGCGGTCGCGCGTCACCGGGGACGGGGCCGGGTGCCACCGCGGGTTTGGCGTTTCCTTTGTCCGGTCCGCTATGCTCTGCGCATCATGGCAGACCCCGAACGCAGCACCGGACACCCGGCACCTCCCACCCCGGCGCCGGAACCGGCGTTCTTCGACAACCCGGCGATCGACAACCTGATCGCGGTCACGCTCGAACTCGGCGCGGAGCTGTGGGTGCAGCGCGAGCGCATGCGCGTCGTCGAGACCTTGCTCGCGCAGAAGGGCGTCGTCACGCCCGAGCTGATCGAGCAGTACCTGCCCTCGGCCGAGGAGGCGGCGCGCGCCCGAACGGAGCGCGATGCCTTCGTCAGCCGCGTCTACGGCGTCTTCGCGCGCCCGACGGTCAAGGCGACGCCGGACGCCTGAGCGCCCGACGCCTGCCCATGAACGACTACATCGAGCGGATCCTGCGCGCGCGCGTCTACGACGTCGCCATCGAATCGCCGCTCGAACCCGCCGCCCGCCTCTCGCTGCGGCTCGGCAACCACGTGCTCTTGAAGCGCGAAGACCTGCAGCCGGTGTTCTCCTTCAAGCTGCGCGGCGCCTACAACAAGATCGCGAGCCTCTCGGACACGGTCGCGCAGCGCGGCGTGATCTGCGCCTCGGCCGGCAACCACGCCCAGGGCGTGGCGCTCGCCGCGCGTCGCCGCGGCATCCCGTCGGTGATCGTGATGCCGCAGACCACCCCGGCCATCAAGGTGCAGGCGGTGATCGATCTCGGGGGCGAGGTCGTGCTGCATGGCGACGACTACGACGCCGCCTACGACCGCTCGGTCGTGATCGCGCGCGAACGCAACCTGGTGTTCGTGCACCCGTTCGACGACCCGGACGTGATCGCCGGGCAGGGCACCGTCGGCATGGAGATCGCGCGCCAGAGCGGCGGGCAGCTCGACGCGGTGTTCGTGCCGGTCGGCGGCGGCGGCCTGATCGCCGGCATTGCCGTCTACCTGAAGTGCCTCTATCCGCGGGTGAAGATCATCGGCGTGAACGCCGCCGACTCGACCGCGATGACGCAGTCGTTGCGCGCCGGGCAGCGCGTCGCGCTCGACAAGGTCGGCATCTTTGCCGATGGCGTGGCGGTGCGGCGCGTCGGCGAGGAGACCTTCCGGCTGGCGAAGCAGTTCGTCGACGAGATGCTGACGGTCGACACCGACGAGATCTGCGCCGGCGTGCAGGACATCTTCGAGGACACGCGCATCATCGTCGAGCCTGCGGGTGCGCTCGCCGTCGCGGCGATCAAGAAGTATGTCGCGCGCGAAAAGTGCCGCGATCGGCGGCTGGTCGCGATCAACTGCGGTGCCAATCTCAACTTCGACCGGCTGCGCCATATCGCCGAGCGCGCCGAGATCGGCGCGCAACGCGAGGCGCTGCTCGCGGTGCAGATCCCCGAAGAGCCGGGCAGTTTCCTGCGCTTCTGCGGCGTGCTCGGGCGGCGCAGCGTGACCGAGTTCAATTACCGCTACGAGAGCGCGCACGCGGCGCAGGTGTTCGTCGGCTTCGGGCTCTCGGGCGGACGCCCCGAGCGCGAGCAGGTGATCACCGACCTGCGTGCCGCCGGCTACGGCGTGACCGACATGACCGACAATGAGATCGCCAAGCTGCACGTGCGCTACATGGTCGGCGGCCATGCGCGTGAACTATCGGACGAGCTGCTGCTGCGCTTCGAGTTTCCCGAGCGACCCGGTGCGCTGCTGCGCTTCCTGGAGGCGATCGGCACGCGCTGGAACATCACCCTGTTCCACTACCGCAACCACGGCTCGGACGCGGGCCGCGTGCTCGCCGGAATCCAGGTGCCGGTGGTGACGCGCGCCGACTTCGCGCTGCACCTCGCGGAACTGCACTACCCGTACTCCGACGAAAGCGCGAACCCGGCGTACAAGTTGTTTCTCGGCTCGTGACGCAAGGCGTCGCCGACTACGTCCCGCAGGTGCCGCACCGCGAGGAGTCGCTCGCGCTGCGCGGCGTGCCGCATCGCGTGCTGCGCTGGGGGCCGCCGTCCGACGATCCGATCCTGCTGCTTCACGGCTTCCTCGACACCGCCGAAACTTTCCAGTTCCTGGTGGATGCACTTCCGCGCCACTGGAGTTTCGTCGCGCCGGACTGGCGCGGCTTCGGCGACAGTGGCTGGAATGCGGGGCCGTACTGGTTCCCGGATTACCTCGCCGACCTCGAGGCGCTGCTCGATGCGCTACCGCCGCGCGGCGCCGGGGCGCCGCAGGCGCTGCGCGTGATCGGTCACAGCATGGGCGGCAACGTCTGCTCGTTGTATGCGGGGGTGCGTCCCGGGCGTTTCCGCTGGCTGGTCTCGATGGAAGGCTTCGGGCTGCCGCGACTGTCGTCGGACGAAGCCCCCACGCGGTACGCGCTGTGGCTGGATGAGCTTCGCGCTGGCGCGAAGCGCTCGCGCTACGAGTCGCTGGCGCAGCTCACCACGGTACTCAAGCGCCGCAACCCACGCCTGCCGCTCGCGCACGCGGCGTTTCTCGCGCGCGCCTGGTCGCGCGGGCGAAAAGACGGCGGCATCGAGTTGCGCGCCGACCCCTGGCATCGGCTGACCAACCCGGTGCTCTACCGGCGCGAGGAGGCCGAAGCCTGCTGGCGAAG
>JAYTNX010000121.1:0-3217 GCA_043748075.1 Pseudomonadota bacterium | reverse complement strand
GTGGTTCCTGCGCGGCGACACCAACACGGCCTATCTGCGCGAGCACGGCGTGACGATCTGGGACGAGTGGGCGAACGAGCAGGGCGAGCTCGGCCCGGTCTACGGTCGCCAATGGCGTGCCTGGGGCACCCGCGACGGCCGCAACATCGACCAGCTCGCCGAGGTGGTGCGGCAGCTGCGCGACACACCCGACTCGCGTCGCATCATGGTCTCGGCCTGGAACGTCGGTGAGCTGGAGCAGATGGCGCTGATGCCCTGCCACGCGCTGTTCCAGTTCTTCGTCGCCGACGGCCGGCTCTCCTGCCAGCTGTACCAGCGCAGCGCCGACGTGTTCCTCGGCGTGCCGTTCAACATCGCCTCATACGCCCTGCTGACCCACATGCTCGCGCAGCAGTGCGAGCTCGAGCCCGGCGACTTCGTCTGGACCGGCGGCGATTGCCATCTCTACATCAACCATCTCGTGCAGGCCGACCTGCAGCTGGCGCGCGCGCCGCTGCCGCTGCCTCGCCTCGCGATCCGGCGTCGCCCGCCCAGCGTCTTCGACTACCAGTTCGAGGACTTCGATTTCGTCGATTACCAGTTCCACCCCGCCATCCGTGCGCCGGTGGCCATCTGACCGTAGGCCCTCTGACTGTAGGAGAGAGTTCCCGATGTCGTCGACCGTTTCGAAACAGCCCCTCTACCGTGTCCGCAATTCCAGAATCCATGGCCGCGGCGTGTTCGCCGCGCGGCGGATCCGCAAGGGCACGCGGATCATGGAGTACCTCGGCGACCGGATCTCGCATGCGGCGGCTGACGCGCGCTACGACGACCACGATCCGAACGACAACCACACCTTCCTGTTCATCGTCGACAAGCACACGGTGATCGATGCCGGTGTCGGCGGCAACGAGGCGCGGTACATCAACCACTCCTGCGACGGCAACTGCGAGTCGGTGATCCAGAAGAGCCGCGTGTACATCGAGGCCGTGCGTACCATCCAGCCGGGCGAGGAGCTCGGCTACGACTACGAGATCGGCCGCGAGCCGGACGACCCGCCGAACGTCGACGAGATCTTTGCCTGCCGCTGCGGCGCGTCGACGTGTCGCGGCACGATGCTCTGGCCGGCCAAGAGGCCCGAGCCAAGTGTCGCAGCGAAGAAGAAACCGGTTGCGAAGAAAACCGCGAGACCCGCCAAAGACCGGCGTGCGGGCGGCGCAGCAGGGTCGCGCAAGTCGGAGGTCAGCGCACGCGGACGCGGAAACGGACGGTGAAAGAAGGGCTGCCGCCCGGGGCGGACGCGGACATCGCACCGCCCGGTGCGATACGCAGGCCGGTCACGTTCGCGTCCACGCCGTTGGCGTCAGGCACCGGCACGTAGGTATAGGGCGGGCCGCCACCGGGCTGGCTGGAGAAGGTCACGCTCGCTGGATAGCTGAAGCTCAGGCCGCTGGCGGGCGTGCCGTCGATGAATTCGACCGGCGGGCCGCTGGCTGTCGAGACGAACAGCGAGGTGGCCGCGGGCACCGGATCGGTCAGCACCAGGCTCGCGCCATCGACGAGGCCCGTGCCTGCGTTGGTGACCGATACGGCGTAGCGCACGATCGACCCCGGTATGCGCTTCGGCTGCGCCGTCGCATTGACGGGATCCGTCAGCACTTCCGAATCCTTCTGCACCCGCAACGCCGGCGCGATGACCGGTGTGGAGACCGTCGAGGCGTTGTCGGCGGCGTTGGCCTCCAGGCTCGCGCTCGAGACGCTCGCGGTGTTGCCGACGGTCGGCGCCGCCGGCATTGTCACCGCGACCGTGAGCGTGAGGTCGGGCAGCGACTGCCCCGCGTCGAGGAAGGGCGGATGCGTGCAGGTCACCGTCTGTCCCGCGGCCACGCAGGTCCAGCCCGTGCCGGTTCCCGAGACGTAGGCGAGGCCGGAAGGCAGGACGTCGGTCACCACGATCGGATTGTCGTCGCGCTCGACGTTCAGGCCGCTGCCGTTGCTGACGCGCAGCGTGTAGACGCCGTTGGTGCTGACGCGGAACGGCGCCGCCGCGGTCTTGACGATTCGCAGGTCCACCTTCGGCTCGCTAGTCACGCTGACGATCTGTGCCGCGAGCAACACCAGATCGCCGCCGGCCGAATACACCGTCGTGGCCGACTCCTGCCCCGGGCCGAGCCTCGCCGTCACGTCGTACTGGTCGACGTCGACGCCATAGCTGGTCACGCTGCCGGTGGCACTGATCGTGCCGTCGAACTGCTGCACGGTGGGGACGCTGCCCGCCGGCACCAGGCCGTCGTCGATCAGCGAGCCGTTGAAGCGCAGCGATTCGCTGAAGCCGTTCAGCGGATCCGAGTTGTTGGGGTCGCCTTCCCAGGTGATCACCGCGACGCGACCGTCGATGCCGGTCGCAGGCGTGCGAAAGCCGTCGGGCGTGAGCGTCAGCGCGCTGCCGCGAAAGAACTGCAGGCCGTCGAAGATGTTGATCGCCCGCAGGCGCTCGTTCGTGCCCTGATAGATCACGACCAGGCCCCAGCCGGCCAGCACGGCCTGCGAGCCGCAGTGCGGCGCGCCGGTATTGACGGTGAGGCCCCCGAACGTGAACGTGCCGTTGCCCGTCACTCTCGAGGTGACGTCGGCAACGCCGCCGAAGAAGGGGAACAGCGTGCCGCCGTTGTCATAGCGGCCGGTAAAGGTGCGGCTCGCACTCACCGCGGCGCCGTTCAGGGTTACCGAGGCGTCGACCACCGTCGCACCGGTGCCGGAAGTGGTTGCCGATCCGCCCCAGTACAGATACGCCGCGACAACGGTCGTGCCGGCGGGGATGCCGCTCAAGGCGCCGGCGCTGGTCGTGCCGACGGTGCAGGCATTGCTCGTGTTAGGCTGCGTGCGCAGCGAGCCGCCGGTGGTCACGAAATTGATCTTGCCCGTGAAGCGTTCCGCACGGCTGACGGGCACGTCGACGGTCTGCGCCAGCACGGCATCCGCGGCGAACGCCAGCAGCAGCAGGATCAGCGATCGGAAGCGGGAAGGCTGGCTCAAGGCAGGGTCCATGGCGCAGGTGCGTAGGCGCGGCGCGACGGATTGTGCCGACCCGCTCGGCGCCTCACCGAGTGACTGACTCACAACACTGAACTTATGCCGAGCGAAACGCGACGCGCGTCACAGTCCGGCGCCGGCAACGGCCGAACCTTGCCGCGGATCACGCTGGTCGTCGCCATGGCCGACAACGGCGTGATCGGCC
>JAYTNX010000120.1:0-5470 GCA_043748075.1 Pseudomonadota bacterium | reverse complement strand
TACGGGCCTCGCACTATGGATCGGGTATGCGCTGGTGCTCGCCGCGCACCGGCACTGGCTTGAGGCGCTGGCCGTGCTCGGTGTCGCAACGGCGTTCGACCTGATCAAGCCCGCCGAGACGTTTCGGCTCGCGCTGCTGTTCGCTCTGATGTCGGCGCTGGCCGTACTCGCCGTTGTGGCTGGGCGCTCGCCGTGGAACTGGATCGGCCTGGCGTTCGTCGTGCTGGCGACGACCGAGACCCTCAAGGCCTACCTGAAGGGCGGCGCGCCGAAGCCGTTTCCCCACCCGCAGTCGCTGCTGCGCGCCGCCTGGCAGGCGTTGCGCGAACGAACTGTTCAACGGCGTCGGCCGGACGGCGCGGCGCCCGATACCCGGAGGTGATGCGATGAAATACCTGTGGCAGGCGATGACGATCACGATGCTTCTCGGGCTGACGGCGCAAGGCGCCGCGGCGAAATGTGCCTACGAAGGGCGACCGGTCGTCGGCACCGTCAAGAAGAAGGTTGGCGTTTTCCAGGCTGACGGCAAGTGGCTGAAGGATGTCGACAGCAGCGCCATCGCAGCGGATGCGACGGTGCGGGACTGCAACGAAGAGCTCGGGATCGTCAAGATCGTGATCGAGGGCAAGGAACAGTGGGTGGACCGGCTGGCCGTGAACATCCGTCCCGGGCGCACTCAGGAATGCGTCGCGCGCGCGCCGTCGAGGCCGGCGGACCTCACGGAGCCGGTGACTTCCGGAGTCGGCGAGGCCTGTACTCCGGTGTCCGACAAGTAGAGACGCATGTCAGCCTCGGGTGTCCGGCGCGTGATCGGAATGCTGGCCATGGCCGGCGTGCTGACGCTCGCGCTGACTGCGACGCCGGTGATGGCGCAGCAGAAGGCGGACAAACCGAAGGGCGGGAAGGAAAAATCGGCGCGCACCGACGCGGCGGAGCGAGCGTACCTGATGCGCTTCTACGTGTTCGTCGACAGCCCCGCGATCGAGACGTACCTGCGTGACGTTGCCACCAAGCTGCTGGCCGCCCGCGGCCAGGGCGACGCGGTGCCGGATCTCCTGGTCTATTCCTCCGATGAGTTCATGGCGAGCACGGACGAGGGCGGTAACCTGCTGATCTCCACGCGTGCGCTACGCGAGCTCGAGAGTGAGGACGAGCTCGCTGCACTGCTGTCACATGAGCTCTCGCACCTGGTTCTGCGCCACAACGAGCGCAAGAGCGCGATGCGGAATTTTCCGGTCGGCGTCGAGACCGCAAGTTGGGTGGCCGCGGCCGCCGACCAGATGCAGGGCGGCAGCGGCGGCGCGGGCACGCGCGCCGGGAGCAGTCTCGACGGCTTCGGCGGCGATTCGCTGTCGAACACCCAGGTGGCGAGTCTGGTCTGGTCGGACATCCTGATGCCCGGCTGGAGCCGTGGCCAGGAGCGCGAGGCCGACCGCAGCGGCTTCGACATGATGCGCGCGGCCGGTTACGACCCGGCGGCGTTCGGCACTCTGTTCTCGAAGCTGCAGGCGGCGCAGGCCCGGCGCAGTGAACGACTGAAGGCCCTGCAGCGGGTCGCAGAGCGCAAGCTGGCGCAGCGGTTGCAAGGCGGCGACGACGATGGTCCGATCGCGGAGGTGAAGGTCAAGGTGCTGGCGAAGGCCGAAGAACTCGCGGTCGAGGCCGTGTTCGAGCGCCTGACGAGCTTCACCAACAACTACGATCCCCCGGACCAGCGCCAACAGCGGCTCGCCGAGCACGCGGACGAGGTGGGCGGCGTTCGCGACAAGCGTCCACGCTCGCCGCGCTTCCGCGCGCAGTTGCGTGCCGGGCCCGGCGGCGCGGTGCTGTCGGCGGATCGCGCGGCGATCCGCGCGCTCGCGGCGCTGAACGCCGGGCGACGCGGCGAGGCCGCCACCGCGATCGCGCCGCTGCTGCCGGCGGCCCCGGGAGGCCGGCCGATGACGCCGCACCTGAATCTGGCGCTGGGCGCCTGGTACCAGGCCAATGGCAACGCGGGCGCGGCAGAGTTGCGCGCGCTCGCCTGGCTCGACGCGCGGCGCCCGCCCGCGCAGGCCTATCTGTGGCGAGCCGCGTTTCCGTGGAAACGCAAGGAGTACACGAAGGTGATTGCGGCGCTGGAGAACGGCCGCCGGCGTGTCGACAGCGGCACGCCGTTCCTGCCGCTGCTCGTGAGCACGGCGAAGGCCCAGGGCGACGACCGTCGGGCAGAGCGGTACACGCGCGACTGCGCCGCGGAGGATCGGCGAAACCCGAGCGCGATGCTGTCGGCAATCACCTTCCGCGGCAGCGTGGCGCCGTCGGGCATCTACGCGGACTGCGTGCGACGGCTCGGGCGCGAGCCGCAGGACGAGGGTCTCAAGGGCAAGACGCTGCAGGTATTGAAGAAGCCCGTCGACGCGGGCCGGAACCTCACGCAGAAGCTGCGCGACCGGTTCCGGCGCAAGGACCCGGACGAGAACCCGGAGTAGGTGAGCGGCCTGGCCGCCCGCCTCAGCCCTGCGGCGGCAGATTCGGCGGCGTCCACGCCTCGGTACTGGTCAGGCTTTCCAGGAAGCTGACCACCTGGCCGATCTCGCGCTCCGTCAGGCCGGTCGGTGACAGCAGCGTGGACTTGTTCGGATCCGTGCCACCGCCGCCGGCCATGTAGCGCACGGCGTCGACCAGCGTGGCTGCGCTGCCGTCGTGAAAGTACGGCGCGCCGAGCGCGACCGAGCGCAGCGACGGCGTCTTGAACGCGCCGCGGTCCGCTTCGTCCTTGGATACGGTGAACCGGCCGGCATCCGGTTTGGCCTTGCCCTGCTCGAGCCCGATGTTGAAGAACGCGCTGTTGCCGTAGAACGGCGGTGCATGGCAGGCCACGCAGCGACCCTTGCCGCTGAACAGCCCGAATCCGGCGACAGCGTCGGTGGAGACCGCACGCCGCTCGCCGCGTTCGTACCGGTCCCACGGCGAGCTATCGCTGATCGTGGCACGCAGGTAGGCGGCGAGCGCCTGCGAGACGTTGGCAGGCGTGGCCTCGGCCGCGAACACGGCCTGGAACTGCTGCCGATAGCCGGGGATCGCGTTCAACGACGCGGCAACCTTCGCCGGGTCCGCGCCAATCTGACCGCGCCAGGCGGCCAGCACCTGGGCCTCGAGCGTTGCGGCGCGACCGTCCCAGTACCAGGCGGACTGGTAGCCGACGTTGTAGAGACTCGGCGTGTGGCGGGTGTTCAGATCGCCATTGTCCTTGCGGGACAGCACCTGCGCGTCGGTCCAGCCGAGGTTGCGATAGTGGCAACCCTGGCAGGCCATCTTGCCGGAGCCGGAGAGTCGCGGGTCGACGAACAGCTGCTTGCCGAGCGCGAGCTTTTCCGGCGTTGCAGGATTGTCGGCCGGATGCTGCATGGGCGGCAGCGCGGACATCGCCGCCGTGGCGGGGGCGCCCGGGGTCTGCGCGCAGCTGGCGAGCAAGCCGGCGACCAGAACCGCGGCGCAAATATCGAACCGACTCGACCGCAATGAACCCGAACTCATGAGGACACCTCCCGGTCGCGCTATCCTCCGCTTTCCGATGGAGACCGTCCAGAATCCGACCAGCGGTGGCCTGGTTGACGCGTGACTTCGCGTCGACCACTGTCGCTACGAACTCGCCGACCCCGTAGCTCAAGCCCCCCCTTCAGCGCGAGGTTCGGCAGCCACGCGCTCAGTGGCGTGGCCTCCTTGATCTCGACGCCGTCGAGGACGATGCGGATTTCGCGGCTGGATCCTCCGAAGATCTCGTGGCTGAGCAGGCGGCGGGGTGAAGTTGGGGGTTCCGACGGTTTTGAAGCAGGCTTGAGATACGGGAATGCCCTATGCAAAAAGGGGAGCGCCGTTGCTGAACGACGATGGTGCCGACTTGCCGCCGCTGGGCGAGGCGCTGTTCCACGGTACGCCCGACGTGGCTCGCCGCGCCGGCGACGCCTATCGAGCCATCGTCGGTTCCGAATCCATTGTTCGTCTGACTGTCGCGCTGCGGCTGCGGCTGACCGAGGGCGGACAGGATTGGGATATCGAAGTCGCGGACGCCGATCGCGTGCCGGAATTTCTCGACTGCTACGAAGGCCGGCGTCCGGACGTTTCGCTGGATGATGCCGAGCGAATGGATCTGCTGCGGCTGCTCATCGACGCGTTCGACCTGCAGCGCGAGCTGATCGAGTACTGGGCGGCCGGGCAGGACCCCGATCCACCACGCTTTCAGGTGTCGTCGCTGATGCGTGACATCCTGCGGTCGCGCGCGGGCTAGCCCTTGCGGCCCGCCGGCACCGCCCGCGCAACGTTCGCGAGCAGTGCGGCCGTCTCTCGCGGATGCGTCACCATCGCATTGCGGGAGGCCACCAGCTCGACCACGTTCCACGGGTCTGGTGCGCCGCGCGCCGTTTTCGGCGCGTCGGTCAACGCGGGACCCGCCATCTCGCGGCTGCTCGGGCTGTAGACCTGCGCGGTGCAGCGGACGATCGTCTTCGGCAGGCCTTCGTAGCCGCCGTTGGCAAATGAGACAGTGTCGGACCAGCCGCGCGCCGGATGCGGCGTGATGTGTCGTTTGAGCCAGGCCTGGTTCGCCAGATCCTCCTTGGGAACCAGCATCTCCAGCGGATACTCGGCGAAGTAATCCATCTTGTAGCCGTCGATGAACTTCGCCCGGCGCTTTTCCCAGAACTCCGGCAGCGAGCCGTCCGGGCCGCGTACCACGGCCGTGGGGCGGGCGCGGGTCGGCACCAGTGCATCGAGGTAGACGAGGTGGCCGATGCGGTCGCGCAACCGGTCGGCGACGCCGGTGATCGTGAGACCGGCGAAGGAATGGCCGACGAGCACCACGCGATCGAGCTCCTCGGTCTCGATGAGCCCGCAGATATCCTGCACGTGCGTGTCCAGTCCGACCTC
The DNA here is from genome assembly GCA_043748075.1 of Pseudomonadota bacterium. Lineage (GTDB taxonomy): Bacteria > Pseudomonadota > Gammaproteobacteria > Steroidobacterales > Steroidobacteraceae > UBA964. Next base: position 562 of record JAYTNX010000120.1, on the reverse strand, counting down.
CGGTGAAATCAGATGCGCCCGGTCACCACAACCGGTGCAGCTCGGTGCATAGACGTCATGGCCCGCGCCGCTCAACAGGCGTCTGACGCGGCCCCAGACCCAGCCGCCGTGCCAGGTGCCGTGAACCAGAACGATGGGTGCGGCGTCTGTGTCTCTCGCGCGTGGCAAGGGTGGTGGCCGGGCGGTTGTGGCAACGCTGGCGACGGGTCCGCCGCCCAGCGCAGCGCCCGCGGCCGCAGTGGCATTCAGCATCACGGATCGGCGCGTCTGTGTTTTCAATTCTCGACCTCGGGCGCGCTTCTGCAAGGCGTCCAGTGAACGATACGGCATTGCGGTCTGATTTTCGCACGTGGAGAGGCCCGCCACTGATGGCTTGACCGCATCCCAGTACCCAGGTAATGTGAGTCATGGCGACGCAGTCCAAAGTGACCGCACAAGGTCAGATTTCAGTTCCCGCCGTCGTTCGGCGTTCGCTCGGCATCGGGCCGGGCTCGGTGCTCGAATGGGAAGCGCGCGATGGTGCGTTCCTGGTTCGCCGTGCCGGTCGAAACACGTCGACGGG
>JAYTNX010000119.1:0-3439 GCA_043748075.1 Pseudomonadota bacterium | reverse complement strand
AATACCACCAGGTCGGCGTAGGCGCCGGTGCGGATCTCGCCCCGGTCGCGTAGCCGCAGGTTCTGCGCCGGCAGGCCGGTCAGGCGCCGGATCGCCTCGGGCAGGCCGACCAAACGTTCGTCCCGGACGTAGTGACCCAGGAAACGGGCGAACGCGCCATAGGCCCGCGGATGAGGCATCTGCCGCAGGTGTGCGCCCCGCGGTGCAAGCGACTCCTCGTCGGAACAGAGGCTGACCCATGGCAGGGCCAGCTGCCGGCGCACATTCGCCTCGTCCATCATGAAATACGCGACGTTGACGCGGCTGCGGTCCTCGAGTACCAGGTCGATCATCGTCTGCTCGGGACTCTGGCCGCGGCGCCGCGCCACCTCGCCCAGCGTCAGACCCGTGAAATGCTGCAGCGTCGGGTTGTGGAACCCGAGCAGCCGCACGTTCTCGGCGGATCCCGCGGCCGCGTACAGGCTCTCCCAACCCGGCGACGGGGCGCCGATCTCGGCCAGCAGTCGGGTGCGCAGCACCGGGTCGCGCAACCGCGCCAGCCAGGCCGAGTGGCCGTCTGCCTGCACCCAGGGCGGCATGGCGGCATCCAGGCCGGAGGCTCCGGCGACGTAGGGGTACATGTTGGCGCTGACGTCCAGACCCGCGGCGCGCGCCGCCTCGATCCGGTCGATGGCCTGCGCCATCAGCGGCCAGGCCTGCGTGCCGGCGGCCTTCAGATGATAGATCTCGGCGTGCTGCCCGGTGGCCCGCGCAATCGCGATCAGTTCGTCGATGGCCTCGAGCAGGTGAACCGACTCGCTGCGCAGGTGCGAGATGTAGCCGCCGCCGTATTCTGCGACCGCGCAGGCGAGCGCCTCGAGCTCCGCCCGATCGGCAAACACCCCCGGCGCGTAGATCAGCGCCGAGCCCACGCCGAGCGCGCCTTCGCGCATCGCCTCGCGCGCCAGCTCGCACATGCGGGCCAGCTCCCGCGGCGTCGGTGCGCGCGCCGCGTGGCCCAGTTCGTGAATACGCAGGCTGGTGGCGCCGACGAACGAGGCGACGTTGGTCGCGACGCCGCGCTTCTCGAGGAACTCGAGGTACTCGCCGAGCGAGGTCCAGTCGACGTCGAAGCGGCGGTTGCCCTGGCGCAGTCGCAGATCCTGGCGCATCGCGGGGCTCAACGGGCCCATCGACACACCCTCGCCGAAAACCTCGAGCGTGACGCCCTGGCGCAGGTCGCTCTCCGAGCTGGGATCGGCGATCAGCGATTCGGTGGCCCAGGAAAGCATGTTGATGAATCCTGGCGCGACCGCCATGCCCGAGACATCGATCTCCTGTCGACCTCGCAGCGGCGCCAGGTCGCCGATCGCAACGATCCGATCACCCACGACGCCGACGTCGGCCAGGAACGGCGGCGCGCCGCTACCGTCGTAGACCCAGCCGCCGCGCAGCAGCAGGTTGAAGGCATAGGGGTTCGCGATCCCGCCCGCGCGCGCGCTTCGCCAGAGGGCCGCGAATACGGCGCCCCAGAACAGGTTGCGAGAGCGGCGCAGCCATTTCATGTCACGATCCTGCCAGTGCCGCGCGCCGTTCGCAGGAGAGACTGGATGACCGACCCTGCCGTTGCCCCTGCCTCACTGGACCGCCGACGGCTGATCGGGCTGGCGACCGCGGTCGGCACGGCGCTGGCCGGGACCGCCCGGGCCGGGACCGCCTCGGCCGGGACCGCGTTCGCCGGCACCTCCAAGCCCTCGCGTGTGTCGCCGGACTTCCCGCGCGACGATCCGGCGTTCAACGTGCTGACGATCGGCAAGCTGCAGGGCGATCTCTCCGGTGCGACCACCTTCGTTTACAACCCGGGCGTGGTTTACGGCGTCATTCCGGGGCAGGGTCTGGCACCGGGTGAATTCGGCCGGCGGCTGTTCCGTGTGGAGGGTTGCACGCGCCGGATTTCCCGCCGCCTTCCCGACGGCAGCGTCGAGGAACGCTCGCGCAACTGGATGTTCTACCGCGATGCCGACTCCGACGCCTGGCTGACGAAATTCCGCAACCCCTGGACCGGCCAGCTGCTCGACGTGCCGCCGTGGCGCGGCTCACCCGGCCGCTCGCGGCTGACGGTCAACGGGCCGGAGCTGCAAGGCAGCGCCCGCTTCGAGAACACGTCGGTCGGTCGGCCCTTGGCACTCGACTGGCGCAGCCTCGGGGAGACCACCTGGGTCGGTCGCCAATCCTCCACCCGGCTGCGCGACGCGAGCGGTCGCTTCCGCAACGAGATGTCGGTCGACGCCTGGGTCTGTCGCACCCGCGACATGGCGGACACGCGCTTGACGCACATCCCGTCCACCAATGCCTGGACCAGCTTCGCCGAGTGGATGCCGTGGCTCGGGATGGAATCGAGGCCGGGCAACCTGCTGTGGCGCATCGAGTCGACGGTGCTGCACACGGCCGACGCGCTGCCGGCGGCGTTCCGCGAACGCCTGCAGCAGTTGCTGCCGGGCAAGCTCGAAGAGCCGCTGGGCTGGGATAGCTGATGGCCGGCGGCAGCCTGCTCGCCCTGCTCGACGACATCTCGACCATCCTCGACGACGTCGCGACGCTGACCAAGGTCGCCACTCAGAAGACGGCCGGCGTGCTCGGCGACGACCTGGCGCTGAACGCGCAACAGGTTTCCGGCGTGCGCGCGGCGCGCGAACTGCCGGTCGTCTGGGCGGTCGCGAAGGGGTCGCTGATCAACAAGGCGATCCTGGTGCCCGCCGCGCTGTTGATCAGCGCGGTTGCGCCCTGGGCGGTGACACCGCTGTTGATGCTCGGCGGCCTGTACCTGTGCTTCGAGGGCTTCGAGAAGATCGCGCACCGCTTCCTGCACGGCGGCAACGGCGAGGACGAGGCGCACCATGCCGAGCTGACGCGTGCCCTCACCGACCCCGAAGTCGACCTCGTGGCGCTGGAACGCGACAAGATCAAGGGTGCCATCCGCACCGACTTCATTCTGTCGGCGGAGATCGTCGTGATCTCGCTGGGCACCGTCGCCACCCAGCCTTTCGTGACTCGGCTGGCCGTGCTGGTCGGTATCGCACTGCTGATGACTGCCGGGGTCTACGGCCTGGTCGCGGGGATCGTGAAGCTCGACGATGCCGGCCTGTGGCTGAGCCGGCGCGACGGTGACGCCGCGTTTGCCCGTCTGCGACGCGCGTTCGGGCGCGGCCTGGTACGCGGCGCGCCCTGGCTGATGAAGGCGTTGTCGGTGATCGGCACCGCGGCGATGTTCCTCGTCGGCGGCAGCATCATCAGTCACGGCCTACCGGCGCTGCATCACCTCGCCGAAGCGCTGTCCCTGGCCGTCGGGCAATGGCCAGCCGTCGGCGCACTGCTGAAGCCGGTGTCGACGCTCCTCGTCGATGGGGCAGTCGGCGTGCTCGCCGGCGCACTCGCGGTCGCCGGCTTCGAGGGCTACCGG
>JAYTNX010000118.1:0-3824 GCA_043748075.1 Pseudomonadota bacterium | reverse complement strand
CGCACCGTCAACGGCCTGCCGGCCAGCGCGCAGTTCGCCGCGCGGCCGTTCGCCGAGGGTCTGTTGTTCCGCGTCGCGGCCGCGCACGAGCGCGCGCTTCAGGCACGGTCTCCGGCCTGACCGTCTTCAACCTGAATGAATCGGCCGCGGAAGTAGCCGAGCGGTGCGCCCGGCGCGGTCGCGGCACCTTCCGCGCGGCCGACAAAAATACTGTGCGTGCCGCCGTCGATTTCCAGCGCCACTCGGCAGTCGATGGCCGCGATCGCACCGGGTAGACGTGGCAGGCCGTGCAGGCCCGGCTCCACGGCCATGCGCACGAACTTCTCCGGCAACTTGCTGGCGAAATGCATCGCTAGTTCCGCCTGGTCGGCGCCCAGCACGTTCAGGACGAAGCGCCCGGCCGCGGCTACCGCGGCGCGTGTCGCCGACTGCTTGTTCAGGCAGACGATCAGCGTCGGCGGATCGATCGACAGCGAGGCCACCGCGCTCGCGGTGATGCCGTGCAGCGCGCCGCCATGCGCGGTGGTGACGACCGTCACGCCCGTCATGAAGCGGCCGATCACGTTGCGGAATTCCGCCGGATCCATCGCGGCCGTGCCGTCCGGGCTGTTCGTCATCGGTTCACCGGTCTCTCTATCGGGCCCGCGACAGCGCGGCGCCGGATCATACCGTCCCGTCGCGCGGCGTGGCGCGCCATAATCGCACCACGGCGGGAGCGGGTGACTCGGCCACCATCCGGCGGCCTGCGGCCCGATGAGGCCCGAGGCGAGGCCAAAAATGAAGCGAGAAACGAAGCCAGACATGACCAGACGGGTCGAACGGGCGACGGCCGCGCGCGGCGACGCGCTCATGATCGGGCACCTTCTGCGCACGCCGCTGGCGACCGCGCCGCGGCAGCAGATCGTGTTCCGCGACGAGTTCCGCTACACCTACACCGGCTTGCGCGAGCGCATCGGCAGGCTGGCGAGCGCGCTGCGCGCTCGAGGCGTTTCCAAGGGCAGCACCGTGGCGGTGCTCGACTGGGACAGCCACCGTTACCTCGAATGCTACTTCGCGGTGCCAATGATGGGCGCCGTGCTGCAGACCGTGAACATCCGGCTCTCGCCCGAGCAGGTGGCCTACACGCTCGATCATGCCCGCGCGGAAGTGGTGCTGGTGCACCGGGACTTCGCGCCACTGTTCGAGTCGATCCGTGCCGGGCTGCCTCGGGTGCGCGTCGTGGTGCCGATCGGTGCCGCGGCGGGCGATGGTGCCGCACACGAGGTGAGCCAACGCTGCGGCTACGAAACAATGCTGGCGCAGGCGTCGCCGGATTTTCCGTTCGAGGATTTCGACGAGCAGGCCGTCGCGACCACGTTCTACACCACTGGCACCACCGGCCTGCCGAAGGCGGTCAGCTTCACGCACCGCCAGATCGTGATCCACACGCTGGCAGTGCTCTCCGCGCTGGCCAGCGCCGAGATCGGGCAGAGCCTGCGCCACGGCGACGTCTACATGCCCTTGACGCCGATGTTCCATGTTCATGCCTGGGGCGTGCCCTACGTCGCGACGTTGCTGGGGCTGAAGCAGGTCTATCCGGGCCGCTACGAGCCGCCGATGCTGCTGCAGCTGCGCGCGCGCGAGGGCGTCACCTATTCGCACTGCGTGCCGACGATCCTGCAGATGCTGCTCGACGCGGCCGCCGCGAGTGGCACGGATCTCGCCGGCTGGAAGATCAACATCGGCGGCTCGGCGCTGAACGCGGCGCTCGCGAAGCGGGCCGTTTCCCGGGGCATCGATGTGTTTGCGGCCTACGGCATGTCGGAGACCTGTCCCTATCTGACCGCGACGCGCATCACGCCGGCGATCCACGCGCTCGGCGGCGACGCCGAGATCGAGATGCGCTGCCGCACCGGCCTGCCGGCGCCCCTGGTGGACCTGCGGATCGTCGATGAGGCCATGCACGAGGTGCCGCACGACGGCGTCGCCGTCGGCGAGATCGTCGTGCGTGCGCCCTGGCTGACGCTCGGCTACGCCGGCGACCCGGCCGCGTCCGAGGCGCTGTGGCGCGGTGGCTGGCTGCACACCGGCGACATCGCCACCCAGGATGCCGATGGCTACGTGCAGATCCGCGACCGTCTCAAGGATGTGGTCAAGACCGGCGGGGAGTGGATTTCCTCGCTGCAGCTCGAGGACCTGATCGCGCGCCAACCGGGCGTGGGCGAGGTCGCGGTGATCGGGTTGCCGGACGAACGCTGGGGCGAGCGGCCGGTCGCACTCGTCGTCCGGCGCCCCGATGCGGACGGCGAGGCACTGACCGCCACGGCAATACGCGAACGGCTCGCGCCGTACGTCGCGAGCGGCGAGATCGTGCGCTATGCCGTGCCGGAGCGGATCGAGTTCGTGGCATCGCTGGCGCGCACCAGCGTCGGCAAGATCGACAAGAAGGCGATGCGCGCCGAGCGGCAGTAGCGCGCGCTACCAGGCAACACGCGTTCCGTCGTGTCGGATGAAGCTGCCGGAGTCCGCGGGGGTCAGCCGCGCGATCAGCTTGCGCAGGTTCGCGACGCTGTCGGCCGGTTCGAGCGTTGCGCCCTGGCCGCCGAGCTCGGTCTTGACGTGACCCGGGCAGACCGCCGCGGCGATGATGCCGCGCGACTTCAGCGCCATCGCCGTCATCGACACGCATTTGTTCAGTGCGGCTTTGCTCGAGCCGTAGGCGAACACCGGCGCAGTGCCTTCGCCGATCGAACCCTGGGTGCTCGAGAGGAAAATCATCTTCTTCTCGCCACCGCGCTCTACCTGTTCGGCGAAAGCCTCGGCGATCCGGATCGGCGCGAACAGGTTCACCTCCATCACGGCTCGCCAGGCATCGAAATCGAGGCTGCCGAAGAACTGCCGGTGCAGGTGTTCGCGATGCGCGCCGCGCGGCCCGAGCTCGCCGGCGTTGTTCAGCAGCAGGTCGATCGGCGTCTCGGCGTATTTGCCGACCAGCCACTCGATCTGCTGTGGGTGCGTGACATCGAGCGGCTCGATCGCGACGTTGCCGCCGGCGCGCCGCCGCACCTCGGCCAGTTCCGGCGCCTTCGCGGGGTTGCGCGCGGCAGCGATCACGTCCCAGCCAGCGGCGGCATACTGGCGGACGAACTCGAGGCCGATGCCGCGGCTGGCCCCGGTGACGAGAATGGTGGGCATGGACCAGCCTAGCCCGGTCGCGGCCGCGCCGACAATCCCGCGCGGCTCGCGCCCGACGCGTGGATTTGGCAGGCTGGCATCGTGAATTCCCCGATCGAACTCCCCGGACCGCTGGCGGCCGCGTCGGACCACGTGCTGGCCTGCAGCGAATTCGTGTCGGGCGCGATCGCCCGCGACGCCACGCTGTTGCCCGACCTGCTCGCGCGAGGCGCGCTGCAGCAGCAGCGTGTTGCCGGCGGCACGGCCTGCTGGCCGGGCGCTCTGGCGCCCGATTTGTCGCTGGACGAGCCCGCATTCCAGGCGTGGCTGCGGCGCTGGCGGGCGCGCGAGATGGTGCGCATCGCCTGGCGCGACCTCGGGGGCACTGCCGCCCTGCCCGAGACGCTCGAGGATCTCTCGGCTTTCGCCGACGACGCCATCGGGCTGGCGTATGACCACGCCTGGCGTGCGACCACGGCGCGCTACGGGGTGCCACGCTTGCCGGACGGCAGCGACATGCCCATGGTCGTCGTCGGCATGGGCAAGCTCGGCGGGCGCGAGCTGAACTACTCCTCGGACATCGATCTCGTGTTCCTGTTTCCGGGCTACGGCGAGACGGACCACGCCGCGCCGGTCAGCCATGACGAGTTCTTCATCCGCCTCGGCCAGGC
>JAYTNX010000117.1:0-13524 GCA_043748075.1 Pseudomonadota bacterium | reverse complement strand
GCCCAGGCTCTGATAGTTCAGGTAGCACGGCACGAAATCTGCGCGGGTGTTCATCACGTCGGCGATCCTGGCGGTGAACGTAGTCAGGGACGATGTGGTGCCCAGTGAGGCGCTGCGCGTGTCGCCGGGTCGGGTCTTGGCGACATAGTTCTCCGTCTGCCAAAGGCTGTCGCCTTCCGTGATCGGAGTGCTGAGACCGCCCTCGAAAAGCAGCAGACGGTCAGTCGCGTCGGCCCTGGTGACCTGGCCGTCGATGGACACCTGCTGCACCTGACGGGACTTCACATGGGGCGGATCGAGACGCTCGGTCGTCAGCCGGTTGATCCATGCATCGAGCGGCTGCCCGGTGACCGGATCGCCGTAGTAGCCGCGTCCTGCCATGGCCTGAGTGACGGTACCGTCGGCGTTGGGCGTCAGGCGCTGATAGGTGAGACCGCAGACCTTGAAATAGACCCGTGCCACGTCTTCCGGTGTCTTGCCCCAGACATTGCCTGTGTACCACCACAACGCCAGCCCGGCGTTCGGCGCGCCGCGCAGGCGTTGATAGGTGGCCAGCAGCGAGGCCGCGGGAGGCTCCGCAGCGAGGGCACCGGTCACACCCACCCTCGCGGCCATGGTGGCCGACAAGATCATGGTCCGCCGTGAGATGCGCATGACTGCCCCCGCTGTTGCTGCGCGGCGATGGTCGGTCGCGTGATCGGGATCGTCAAGGGCGGGCACCAGACATCGGGCGTGCACGGAACGATGTGTCCCGGCGACACCGACCGGTGCCTTGCGCCATGCTAGTCTCGAAAGAGAACTGCATCCGTGCGGCGCTGCCGGAGAATCGCGACCATGCTGGACGAAACGCGGATCGATCAGTCGAGGAACGCCAGTCCGACGCTGGGCGGCGGCGGGCGGATCCCACTGCCGCAACGCGGCCGTGCCGGCATGCAATTCCTCGGCGCGCTGCAGCATTACACCGGCGGCGAACTGCGCTCGATCGCGCGTACTGAGTTCGAGGCGGACCCGGATGGCAAGGCCATCATCGCGCGCAAAGATGAGCCCACCAGTCAGAACTGGCGGAAGCGCATCGCGGAACGCAAAGCCGTCGCCGAGCGTTATCTCTCCTACCAGATGGAGCGGCTGTATCAGCGCTATGTGGCCGAGGAGATCTATATCCGCGGCATTCCGGCGATCGAGCAGCGGAGGGCGCAGGCGGAAGCCTTCCTGACCCTGCCGCCGGGGCCACGCCTGGGCAGCCTCGAGCTCGACCCGAACCTCGAGTCACCCGACTACTACAAGGGCATTGAATGGCATCTGATGCCGGGTGGATGGGACGGCTACGACATCATGTCGCCGATGATGGCGTCCGGCACCGCGCCGCTCGTGTTCAAGCGCGGCGGCTGGGCCGCCGTCGAAGTCGGCGACGACAATTTCCAGCAGCGGCTCGACGTGGCGAACCAGTACCGCACCACGTTCAAGAACATCTACGAGCCCGGCTCGGGCGGTTCCCATACGCTCTGCATGATTCACCGCGTGCGACCGGACGTCCAGCTGCACGGCTCGGACCTGTCGGCCTATCTGCTCACTGCGGGCCATATTTCGGCGGAGAAATTGCGCATCCCGGTGCACCTGAAGCAGCGCGACGCACGCCACACGCGCGAGCCGAGCGACCATTTCGAAGCGGTCATCACCTACGCGCTGCAGCATGAAATGACCGTTCAGTGCGGCATCGACACCTTCAAGGAGATGTACCGCATCATGAAGCCGGGCGGGGAGATCGTCGTGTGCGACGTGCCGCCCTTCCACGCGGTCTCGCCCTTCCAGTCGGTCATTCTCGATTGGGACACGAAGAACCGCGGCGAACCTTTCTTTTCCTCCACCCGCGAAATGGAATGGGCGGAGGTGATGCGCGAAATCGGCTTCACCGAGGTCGAAGCCTATTCGATCGGCAAGCAGGGCTATCCCTATATCCAGCGCGCGCGCAAACCGCTCCAGCCGTGAAGGGAGTTGAATGATGGTCGCCCCGGCACGCAAGGCCTACACGCACGACGAAAAGCACGATGCGCTGCTCCGCATGAATACCGAGCTTCTCTCCGAATTGTGGATCATGCGCGACCGGATGATGGTGCTCGAACATTTGCTGGAGAAGAAAGCCGGCCTCTCCAAACGGGAGATCGACGATTTCGAACCACCGCCCGAACTCGAGAACGAATTGCTGGCCGAGCGCGATGCGCTGGTGCGCCGGGTCGTCGGCGCGCCGTGGAACGATCATTGGACGGTCGAAAGCATCCTGGAGAACAAGGGCCGCTGAGCGGGCCCCCGGCCGCCTACGGCAGCTGCAGCTTCTCCCCATACCCCGTGAGCTCGAGATAGCCGCGCCCGATGTTGCCGCGATCCTCCGTGATCGCCTCCACGGCGCCTTCCCAGTAAATCGCGCCGGTGGAGCCGCGCGTGTCGCTCTCCTGGTCGTCCATCAGCGGTCGGAGCGACAGCCGCAGCGCCCCGGCACGCACCTTGAACTCGATCGGGTAGTCGACGCCGGTGCGCGGCGAGCGCCAGCGACGTCCCGGCAGGAACTCGATTTCGTCGGGGCGGAACGCGTGCTGCGTGCCATCGGGGCGGCGCAGCGTGCCGCCAGCCCAGCGCGTCGCGCCATCGCGGTCGCGGATCCGGAAGGCCATCAGCGCGCCGCCGTCGTCGAGGTTCAGGCCGATCCAGTCCCAGCCGGTCGCCTGCCCGTCCAGATAGGCGCTGGACCATTCGTGATCGAGCCAGGCCTCGCCGGTCACGACCTCGCGCTTGCCGTCGCGCACCACGCGGCCCGAGACGCGCAGCTGCGGCACGCTGTAGTAGCCGCTCGCCGATGCGGGCTGCGGGCCTTTCTGGCTGTAGCCGCCGGCGCCGTTCAGCATCGGCGGCTGGGTGCGATCGAGCGTCAGCTCGAAGCCGAACTCGTCGGTGGCGACGCGGGTTTCGTAGTGATCGCCGCGACGCACGAGGCTCCAGCCGTCGAGGCGCGCCTCGGTGTCGCCCTCGCGTGCCTCGGCCAGTCCGAACCCCGCGCGCGCGACGCGCTGCGCCTTCCAGAGACGCCGCCGCGTCGGGTCACTGATCGCGGCATGGCCGATCACGATCTGCCGCGGCGTGAAGGCGCTCGGGTTGGCGTCGTCGACGGCGTCGGGCCGGGTGCGGAAGAACGTCACCTGGAAGCCGAGTGTCTCGCCGGCGGCGGTCGCCAGCCAGCCGGTCACGTACCACCACTCGGTGCGGTGGTCGGGATGGCTGCCGTGGTCGCGCGGGAACTCGACTCGCAGCCCAGGCAGGACCTGCGCCGGCGGCGGGCGGGGCGACGGTCTGGCGCCGGCCTCGGCCGCCTCGACCGCGCCGCCGGCGCCGATCGACAGCAGCAAACCGGCCAGCATGGCCAGCCCGCGACCCGGCGCGCGCGCGCTCACCAGTCCTCCCGTACGGCACGCAGCGTCTCGCCGCTCATCGCGGCGCGGCCGCTGATCGTGGCCGTCAGCGTCGCGGCGAGCACCAGCACGGCGGACAGCAGGCCGAGCTGCAGGGCGGGAACCGCGAGCTCGACGCTCCAGTTGAAACTCTGGCGATTGACCACGTACACCAGCACCAGCGACAGCGCGCCGCCGAGCACGAGACCGTAGGCCACGCCGATCAGGCTGGTCAGCAGGCCTTCGCCGGCGAGCATGGCCAGCACCTGGCGGCGCAGCATGCCGACGTGGCGCAGCATCGCGAACTCGCCGCGGCGCGCGAGTGCGGCCGAGCTCGCCGCGAACGCGACGCCGAGCAGTCCGATCCCGACGGCCACCGCCTCCAGCGCATAGGTGACGAGGAAGGCGCGATCGAAGATCCGCAGCGAAATCTCGCGCACCTGCGAGGTCTCGAGCAGGTCGAGTGCGCGGCCTCCGGGCAGGCGCGCGCGGATCGCGGCGATCGCCGCGGCGGCCGACCCGCCAGGCTCGAGCCAGAACGAGGCCTCGGACGCACGCGCATCGCCGCTCAGGCGTCGGTAGTCGGCCCGCGAGATCACGATCGCGCCGGTCGAGCGGCCGTAGTCGCGAAACAAGCCCGCCACGCGGAACGGATGACGGCGGCCCCCGAACGGCAGCTCGACGATGCTGCCCAGGGTCCAGCCGTAAAGATCCTCGACGGCTTCCGACATCCAGACGGGCGGCGCGTCGCCGTCAGCGCCGCGCGCCGCGCGCGCGCCGGGATCCGCTGCCGCGGCAGGTGGCTCACGCACCAGCGGCAGCACCTCCGGTCCCTGGCCCGGCACGAAATCCCGCGCGATCACGGTGATCGCCGGCCGCGCCGGATCGAGGAGCAGGGGCATCAGGCGGCGGAACTCGACGCGGGCGACGCCCGACACTGCGGCGAGCGCCTGCTGTTCCGCTGGCTCGAGGAAGCCCGTATCGCTGCCCTGCGCGACGCGCAGCTGCACGTCGGCCGGCAATACCCCGCCGAGCCAGCGCTCGAACGATTCGCGGAACGAGAACACCATGATCGCCATCGCGACCATCAGGCTGAAACTGACGATCACGGCGGCGAGGCCGACCGTGACCTGGCCGACGCCGCCCCGCAGCTGCTCGAGGCCGGCATCGAGAGCGATGCGGCCGGTGCGCGGCGCGCGCGCCAGCAGTGCCGCCGTGATCCGCGGCACCAGCGACACGCCGCCGAACAGCAGTGACGCCACCGCGAGATAGCCGAACACCGGGATGCCACCGATCGCGGGCAGGAATGCGAGGGCGCCGCCGAGCGCCAGCAGACCGAGGCCCGGGCGCAGGTCGCGCAACCGCGCGAGCGCCGGCTCCGAGTCGCCGGACTTCAGCGCGCGGGCGGGCGGCCGGCGCGCCGCCTCGCGCGCCGGGATCCAGGCACCGGCGCTCGCGACCACGGTGCCGAGCACGAAGAACGCGAGCGCGGCGAACGGCTGCAGCGCGAGCGCCGCATCCGTCACTGCGAGCTGTCCGCCGCCGAGGTCGCCGCCGAGACGGCGCAACAGCGCCGCGGCGACGAGATGCCCGCCGACCACCCCGAGCAGGGAGCCGAGCGCGCCGAGTGCGAGGCCCTCGCTGAACAGCGCCCACTGCAGTTGGCCCCGGGAGACGCCGAGCGCGCGCAGCAGCGCAAGGCCGCTGCGCCGACGCAGCACGGACAGCGATTGCGTCGAGAACACGAGGAACGCGCCGGTCAGCAGCGACACCAGCGCCAGCATGTTGAGGTTCACGCGGTAGGCGCGCGTGACCGAGACCGCGCGATCGCGCTCGACCTCCGGCGCGATCGCCTGCACGCCCGCGGGCAGTTGCGCGGCGAGGCGCGTGCGGAACGCTTCGGGTGGGGTGCCCGGCGCGAGCCGCAGATCAATGCGGTTCAACACGCCGAGCCGGTCGAGCGTCCACTGCGCCGAGGCGATGTCCATCAGGCCGAGGCGTTGCGGATAGGCCTCGGGCGAGAGCAGGCCGAGCACACGCAGGCTCCTGGGCTGCGTGCCGACGAGCACCTCGAAACGATCGCCCGTCCCGACGCCCAGATCGGCGGCGGCGGCACGGCTCAGGAACACCCCGTCACGCGCGAACAGGCCGAAAAAGTCGCCGGAGAGTTCGGCGAACAGCAGCGGCTGGATCAGGCCGGCGCGGAATGGGTCGACCCCGAGCACGCGCAGCGAGCCACGTCGGGCGGCGAGCGCGACCTCGAGTTCGAGCACTGGGCTCGCGATCTCCACACCGGCTGTGGTCGCGAGGGTCGCGTAGAGCTGCTCGGGAAAGCCGGCGCGCGACGGACCACGGACGATCACGTCGGCCTCGCCGACGAGGCGGCGCGTGGCCTGGCCGAACTCGGCGAGTGCGCCCGCATTGACGAACCACACCGCCGCGGCGAGTGCGACGCCGACGGCGATCGCGAGCAGGGTGACCAGGGTGCGCAGCGGCTGGTCGCGCCATTGGGCCAGCGTCAGCGTCGCCCAGAGGCGCGGTGTCAACCGCGGAGGCCCGGTGCCGCGGCGTCGCCGCGCAGCGGCGTCAGCGCGCGGCCGTCGAGCACGAGGATGCGATCCGCGGTCTCGGCGGCGGCGAGCGAATGGGTGATCAACACGCCAGCGCCGGCATGGCTTCGGACCTGGTCGCGTAGCAGCGCGAGCACCGCGCTCGCAGTGCGCGGATCGAGGTTGCCGGTGGGCTCGTCGGCGAGCACCAGGCGTGGGCGGTGAACGAGCGCGCGCGCGATCGCGACGCGCTGCAGCTCGCCGCCGGAGAGTTCACGCGGCCGGCGTTCGGCGAGTGCACCGAGGCCGACGGCCGCGAGCATCGTGGCGACGCGCTCGCGCTGGCTCGCGGCATCGACTTCGAGCAGCTGCAACGGCAGCGCCACGTTCTGCGCGACCGTGAGATACGGCAGCACGTGGAACGCCTGGAACACAAAGCCCATCTGACGCCGGCGCAACAGCGTGGCCGCGTCGTCGTCGAGCGCGCTGAAGTCGACGTCGTCAAAGACAATGCGGCCCGAATCGGGTCGGTCGAGGCCGGCGAGCAGGTTCAGCAGGGTGGATTTGCCGACCCCGGATTCGCCCATGATCGCGACGTATTCGCCCTCGCGCAGCTGCAGCGAGATCCCATCGAGCACGGGCGGCCGATCGGGCCGGTAAGCCTTGACGAGCGTCTCAATCCGGAGGATTACGGGCGCGGTCGCGTCCATCTGTGTATAGTACCGGCACCAAATCAGGGTCGCGCGGTCAGCGCCCCCTTTGTTCGTGAGTCAGCGCCGCCCACTGCGGCCACGTACCTCGACCACCCAAATCCCTCGCTTCTGACCGCTGCGGCCTGTGCCGTGTTGCGAGTCATGTTCGAAGGAAATCAATCGATGTCATTCAATGATCTCGGGCTGGAGCCCGAGTTGCTCCGTGCTGTGGCCGACAAGGGCTACACCATCCCCACCCCCATCCAGAAGCAGGCGATCCCTGCGGTGCTGTCCGGTCGCGACGTGCTCGCGGGCGCGCAGACCGGCACCGGCAAGACCGCCGGCTTCGTGCTGCCGCTGCTGCAGAAACTCGGCAGCGCCCAAGGCACCGCGCCGCGCGTGCTGGTGCTGACCCCGACGCGCGAGCTCGCGGCGCAGATCGCCGAGAGTGCGCGCGACTACGGGGCTCACAAGAAGTTGCGAACGCGCGTGATCTTCGGCGGCGTCGGCGAACGCCCGCAGATCGACGGGCTGCGCATCGGCTGCGACATCCTGATCGCCACGCCGGGCCGGCTGCTGGACCTCACGGAGCGCGGCCTCGCCGATCTCTCCAAGGTGCAGCACTTCGTGCTCGACGAAGCCGATCGCATGCTCGACATGGGCTTCATCCAGCCGATCCGCCGCATCAGCCGCATGCTGCCGCAGCAGCGCCAGAACCTGATGTTCTCGGCCACCTATTCCGAAGACATCCGCCAGCTCGCCGAAAAGATGCTGCGCAACCCGGTCGCGATCGAGGTCGCTTCGCGCAACAAGACCGCCGACCGGGTCGAACAGATTGCCTACCGCGTCCCCAAGGACCTGAAGCGCCATCTGCTGGTGCACCTGTTCGAGAACGGCGCCGGCAGCGAAGGACCGTGGCAGCAGGCACTGGTGTTCGCCCGCACCAAACACGGCGCGAATCGCCTCGCGGAACAGCTGGATGGCGCCGGCGTGCGCGCCGCGGCGATCCACGGCAACAAGAGCCAGGCGGCGCGCGTGCGCGCGCTCGAAGACTTCAAGGCCGGGCGCGTCCGTGCGCTGGTGGCCACCGAAGTCGCCTCGCGCGGCCTCGACATCAAGGAGCTGCCGCAGGTCGTGAACTACGAGTTGCCGAACGTGCCGGAAGACTATGTGCACCGCATCGGCCGCACGGCGCGCGCCGGCTCGACCGGACACGCGGTTTCGCTGGTGGCCCCCGACGAGGGTCAGCTGCTGCGCGACATCGAGCGCACCATGCGCCAGCAGGTGCCGTTCGCGCCGACGCCGGAGTTCAAGATCGTGGAGTCGCGGCCGATGCCGGAGCGTGCGCCGCGGGCGGAGAGCCAGGGGTCGCGACAGGGTGGCGGCGGCCGTCACGGCGGGGGCGGGCAGCGCCATTCCGGCGGCGGCCAGGGCCAGCGCTCCGGAACGGGTCGCGGCGGTCATGGCGGCAGCCCGGGCCACCGCGGCGTCGCCGGCTCGTCGCTCAGCCGCCCGAGCGCTTCGCCGAATAGCCCCGCTGGATCAGCGCCTGGACGAGGCGGTCACGGTGGTCGCCCTGGATCTCGATCGCAGCATTTCGGACCGTCCCGCCGCAGCCGCAGCGCTTCCTGAGCTCGGCGGCGAGCGCCTCCAGTTCCGACGGCGGCAGCGGCAGACCGGTGATGACCGTCACGCCCTTGCCGCCGCGGGAGGCAACCTGGCGTTCGACGCGCACCGGCGCGGCTTTTTTCGCCGCGTCCGTCGCAGGCGGCTTGAGCGTGCCGGCGAGCGCGCGGCGTTTGGCGTCGATGTTCACGGTTGAAACTTAGCGAAGTCGGCGCCGCGTGGCGAGCATCGCGGTCCGTGACGCGGTGGAGGTTTGCGGTGCGGCGCCAGGGGCGCAGGCCGTTCCGCCCGCAGGTTGCGAAGCCCCAGGGGTGCTGGTAGCGTTTCCGGATGTTGACAGCCCTGAGAATGCGCGTGCTCGCCCGCTCCTGGCAGATGCGTGCAATGCGAAGCGGCCTTTTCAGCCTGATCGCCCTCGCGTTGGTCGGCGGCACCACTCCGCAGGTTCTCGCCCACTCCCATGACGCGACGGCGGCCCACGCCTTCGATCATGCGCACGATCACGATCAGGCGCACGATCAGGCGCACGATCAGGCGCAAGATCGGCCGCGCGATCACGAGATGGCATCGCCCGAAGAATCTTCGGCTCCAGACGCCCTCGATAGTTCGTCCGGGCACATCCATCTGTTCACGGTGCTTGCGACGACAGCCGTGAGTACGGCGGATTGGCCCGAGTCGGCCCGGCCGTGCAGACCCGCCCATCCCATCCCCCTGAGCTCGGTCGGCCATCGGGTCGCCGGGCTGCTCGACACGCCACTGCGCCCTCCCCGACTCCGAACTCCCTGACGGCGCTCCGGCGCCGCCCCAGTTCCACGGTTCGGCTTCTTGTCATCGGGAGGCACCGATGCGGTCATTCATTCCGCGCGTCCTGTTCATCTGGATATTCCCGGTCCTGTCGTTCGCTCGAGTCGATGGCGGCACGTCGCAGGCCGAACTGACACTGCGCGACGCCCTCGCCATGGCAGCGGCGAACAGCCCGGTACTGCGGGCGCGTGCCCTCGAGTTGCGCGCTGCCGAGGCGCGCGTCGAGCGTGCCGGTCTGAAACCGCCGCTGTCGCTTTCCGGTGACGTCGAGAATTTCGCGGGGTCCGGCCAACTCCGCGGCGTCGATGCTCTCGAGACCACGGTGCGCCTCGGCGCCGTCGTCGAGCTCGGCGAGCGTCGCGCGCGGCGCGCGGACGTCGCGGCGCGCGAACGCGACGCGGTTACTGCCGCGAACGAGCGGCAGCGACTCGACGTGCTCGGGCAGGCGGCGATTCGGTTCGTCGAGGTTGTGGCAGCACAGGAGATGCGGGTCGAACGCGGACGCGAAGTGGATCTTGCGAATGCAGCGATCGCTGCCGTAGGCCGCCGCATCGACATCGGCGCGGCGCCTCGCTTCGAGCTCGAGAAGGTCGAGATCGCGCTGGCGCAGGCCCGGATTCGTGCCGAGCAGGCCGAACGCCGACTGGCAGCGGGCCGACACGTGCTTGCTGCGTCGTTGGGAGTGCGCGACGCGGCGTTGCCTCGTCTGCGCGCCGATCTGTTCACCCTGCCGTCCACCGCTCCGTACGACGAGCTCGTGACGCGCATGGAGGCCAATGCGGACCTCGTCGCGCTGGCGGCCGACGAGCGCATCGCCGCGGCTCGGATCCGGCTCGCTGAGGCAGCGCAGCGGCCCGATGTCACGCTCAGCGCCGGCCTGCGCCGCCTCGAGGGCGTCGATGATACGGCGGCGGTCGTGGGCTTCAGTGTGCCGCTCGGTTCGCGCCTGCGCGCGCAAACCGGGATTCGCGAGGCGACGGCGCTGCGCGAGAGTCAGCTGGAGCAGCAGCGCGCTGCGCGACTCGAGCTCGAGTCAACGCTGTTCGCGCTGTCGAGCGAACTGCAGAACGCGCGCCTCGAGCTGGCCGCGCTGCGCGGGCCGCTGCAGACTCGCGCCACCCGCATTCTCGAGCAGGTCGAGCGCGGCTTTCGCCAGGGGCGGTTCCCGTTCCAGGAGTTCGCACTCGCGCAGGCCCAGTCGAGCGAGATCCGCCGCAGCGCGATCGAAGTCGCCGCACAGTTCCACAAATTGCTGATAGACATCGAACGCCTGACCGGGCGGTCGGCCTCGTCGATGCAGGAGTGAAGCGAGTCATGCGTACCCAAGCCCTGTTCCTGGTCCTGTGCGCCGCGTTGCTGGTGGCCTGCGGCGGCAATACGGAGGCCACTTCGGTCAGCGGCGAAACTGCCGAGTCGGCCGCGGCAGCCGACTACGAGCGCGGCCCGCATGGCGGCCGGATGCTTCGCTCGGGCGATTTCGGCCTGGAAGTGAAAATCTTCGAGGAGGGGGTGCCGCCTGAGTACCACCTCTACGGATACACGAAGGGAACACCCGTTGCGCCGACGGCGTTCCAGGCCAGAGTCATGCTGAGGAGGCTGGGTGGCCAGGTCGACCGGTTCAAATTCACGCCAGTTGGCGATTTCCTGCGAGGTGACGGCGTCGTGGTCGAGCCGCATTCCTTCGACGTCGAGGTCTCGGCGCGACACGGAGGCAAGGACTACGCCTGGAATTTCGAATCGTACGAGGGCCGTACCCGGATCGCCCCCGAAATCGCCAAGGCTTCCGGCATCGGTATCGCCAAAGCGGGTCCGGGACTGCTGCGCGAGGAACTGGAGTTGACGGGGGTCGTGCAGGCGCGCACCGATCGCAGCACGCGAGTGACGGCGCGATTTCCGGGTGTCGTGCGCGAGCTGCGGTACAACGTCGGAGACCGGGTGGCGCGCGGTGCGGTGCTCGCGACCGTGCAGAGTAATGAGAGCCTCGAGAACTACCTCGTCACGGCGCCGATCGCCGGCACAGTGCTGGAACGCAACGCGCAGGTCGGCGAGATCAGTGCTGCCGAGCCCCTGTTCGTCATTGCCGATCTCTCGAACGTCTGGGTGGAGCTGGATGCCTACGGCGCCGACCTCAAGCGTCTCGAGGTTGGCCAGATCGCCGTCGTGGAGGCCGTCGACGGCTCGGCGCAAGGGCAGGGCCGGCTGGTGAGGATCGCCCCGATCGCCTCGCAGGCCAGCCAGAGCGTGCGCGTGCGGGTCGGGCTGGAGAACCCGGCCGCGGCGTGGCGGCCCGGGCAGTTCGTGCGTGGTCGCGTCGTCATCGCCGAGACACCGGTGCCGGTGGCGGTGCGCAACGCCGGGCTGCAGCAGTTTCGGGATTTTCGCGTGGTGTTCGCGCAGGTGGGGGACACCTACGAGGTGCGGATGCTCGAACTCGGCCGCGCCGACCGTGAGTCGACGGAGGTTCTGGGTGGCCTCGAACCCGGCGAAAGCTACGTGACCGACAACAGTTTTCTCGTAAAGGCGGACATCGAGAAGTCCGGCGCCAGTCACGATCACTAGGACGGCACGCGCCATGCTCGACCGAGTCCTCGAAGTTTCCCTGCAGCATCGCTGGCTGGTGCTGGTGCTGTCCCTGATGGCGGCCGGGCTCGGCCTGTACGCGTATCAGCGCCTGCAGATCGATGCGGTGCCGGACATCACCAACGTCCAGGTGCAGATCAACACCGAGGCGCCGGGGTACTCGCCGCTGGAATCCGAGCAACGCATCACCTTCCCGATCGAGTCGGCGCTCGCCGGCCTGCCGCGGCTCGACTACACCCGCTCGGTATCGCGCTATGGTCTCTCGCAGGTCACGGTCGTCTTCGAGGACGGCACGGATATCTACTTCGCCCGCCAGCTCGTCAACGAGCGGCTGACCGCGGTCGCCGCGGAGCTCCCCGAAGGCGTCGAGCCGAGCATGGGGCCGATCGCCACGGGTCTCGGCGAGATCTTCATGTACACGGTCACGGCGGCGCCCGGCAGCCCGCATTCGGCCACCGACCTGCGCACGATCCACGACTGGGTTGTACGTCCGCAGCTACGCCAGACGCCGGGTGTGGTCGAGGTCAATACCGTCGGCGGCTCGGTTCGCGAGATTCACGTGACCCCGGATCCGGCCAGGCTGCAAGCCTACGGCCTCACGCTGCAGGACGTCGCACGCGCGCTTGCGCGCAACAACGACAATGTCGGCGCCGGCTACATCGAGCGCAATGGCGCGCAGTACTTGATCCGCACGCCGGGGCAGGTACAGAACATCGAGGAGATCCTGGCGATCCCGCTCGCCCTGCGCGACGGGTTGCCGATCCCGTTGCGGGCCGTTGCGACCGTAGGCGAAGGGCGCGAGCTCCGCACCGGTGCAGCCACGCAGGACGGCGCCGAGATTGTCATGGGCACGGTCTTCATGCTCGTCGGGGAGAACAGTCGCGAAGTCGCCCTGGCTACCAGCCGCCGCCTCGCCGAGGTCGAGCGTAGCCTGCCCGACGGCGTGCAGATCAACGCCGCTTACGATCGCATGACTCTGGTCGACAAGACGATCCGAACTGTCCGCACCAATCTCGTCGAAGGCGCGCTGCTGGTGATGGCGGTGCTGTTCCTGCTGCTCGGCAACGTGCGTGCTGCGCTGGTCACGGCGGCGGTCATACCGCTCGCGATGCTGATGACGATCACCGGCATGGTCGCGACGCGTACCAGTGGCAACCTGATGAGCCTCGGGTCGCTGGACTTCGGGCTGATTGTCGACGGTGCGGTGATCATCGTCGAGAACAGCCTGCGGCGCCTGACGGAAGCGCAACGCCAGCGCGGGCGAGCGCTCGATCTCCCCGAACGGCTGCGGCTGACCTACAGCGCGACCCGCGAAGTGATCCGCCCCAGCGTCTTCGGCGTGGCGATCATCCTGATCGTCTACCTGCCGATCTTCGCGCTCACCGGCGTCGAGGGGAAGATGTTCCACCCGATGGCGCTGACGGTGGTGTTCGCGCTGCTCGCGGCGCTGGTGCTGTCTATCACGTTCGTGCCGGCGGCGATCGCGCTCTTCGTGCGGCCGAATCGCACCGAACGCGGCGAACGCGCGATGCACCGAGTGCAGGATGCCTACGCCGCTGGCCTGAAGTTCGCGATCGCCAATCGCGCTGCAGTGATCGGCGGCGCAACGTTGCTGTGCGTGCTGGCGTCCCTCGTCGGGGTGCGCATGGGGCGCGAGTTCATCCCGAATCTCGACGAAGGCGACATTGCACTGCACGCGCTGCGTACGACGGGCACCGGCCTCGAGCAGGCGGTCCGCATGCAGCGCTCGCTGGAGGCGCGCATCAAGACGTTTCCCGAGGTCGAGCACGTGTTCGCGAAGATCGGCACGGCGGACATTGCGACGGATCCGGTGCC
>JAYTNX010000116.1:0-13488 GCA_043748075.1 Pseudomonadota bacterium | reverse complement strand
CTGATGTGCCGCAGCTGCTCGCACCAGAGCACGGTGACCGCCGGCACGATCTTCGACAAGACGCGCACGCCGCTGCGCGTGTGGCTCGCCGGGGCGTGGTCTGTGACGAACCAGAAGCACGGCGTCAGCGCCCTGGGGCTGCAGCGAGTGCTGGGGCTGGGCGGCTACGAGACGGCGTGGACGATGCTGCACCGCTTCCGCCGCGCGATGGTGCGCCCGGGCCGCGAACGTCTGAAGGGTGTGGTCGAAGTCGACGAGACCTACCTGTCCATCAGCGACCGGGACGCGGCCATGACCGAGGCGCAACGCAAGCGGCGCAAAAGCCGCACGCACCAGGTGTTGGTGGTCATGGCGGTGGAGCTTTTGCAGCCCAAAGGCTTTGGCCGAATCCGGCTGCGCCGCATCGACAACGACTCGGCTGAACAGGTGCTGCCGTTCGTGCAGTCCAGCATCGAATCGGGCGCTCAGGTGCGTACCGACGGCTCGGCGGCCTACCGCAAACTGCCGGACCTGGGCTATGACCACCAGCGCATCGTCCAGCTCGGCTCGCCGCTGCCCGCGCACGTCTCGATGGTCGGCGTGCACCGGGTGGCCGCACTGATCAAGCGTTGGATCCTCGGCACTCACCACGGCTCGGTGCAGCCCGCGCACCTGGACGCCTATCTGGACGAGTTCGTCTTCCGCTTCAACCGCCGCAGTTCTGCCTCGCGAGGCTTGCTCTTCCATCGCTTGCTGCAGCAGGCGGTGCTCACCGAGCCGCTGACGTACGCGGAGGTCGTGCGCCCCCTTCCCAGACGATCGCCGGCGGCCTAAAGTACTGGACATGCATCCAGTCTTTCGCTCGCAGTGGAGCTAAGCGGATACCCCTCATGAATATACAGCCATGTCCCGCCCTCCGCCGATCCGCTCCGGCCGCGGCGCGCTCTCCAGCCCGCCCGGTCGCTTCGCGCGCGCCACGACCGAGGCGGTCGACGACGGCTGGAGCGACGCCGGCGACGACCCGGCCGACGGCAACCCCGACAGCGTCGCGACCAGCCTGACGCCCGAGCACGCGCGTTCGATCATCACGCGCAACGATTCGCCGGACATCGTGTTCGAGCAGTCGATCAATCCGTATCGCGGCTGCGAACACGGCTGCGTCTACTGCCTCGACGGCGAGACGCGGATCCTGATGGCCGACGGGCGCACCCTGCCGCTGGCGCAGCTGCGAGTCGGCGACCGCATTGTCGGAACCCGCCTGCGCCCGGTGGCGCCCGGCGCAGTGGCGCGAACCCTGTCGGCGGGCGCACGGTTGGCGTCGGCGTCGACGCTGGCCGCGCACGAACCGTATCCCGAAGCGGCGTACGAACGCTGCTATGTCCACACCGAGGTCCGCGCGCACTGGCGCACGCTGCAGCGCGCGTGGCGGTTGCGCCTCGCGGACGGCACGGACCTGGTGGCGAGTGCCGAGCACCGTTTCCTCGCGGGCAGGGGCTGGAAGCACGTCGCCGAAGTGCCGCACGGATCGGCGGAGCCGCGCCTCACGATCGGCGATCGGCTCTCGGGGTTTGGCGCCGCACCGCGATCCGTGGTGCCGGGCACGCCGGTCGGTTCGCCGTCGCGGCTCGCGGTGGTGGCGATCGAACCGTTGGGCGAGATCCGGGAACTCATCGATATCACGACCGGCTCGGGCGATTTCATCGCCAACGGTGTGGTCAGCCACAACTGCTACGCGCGCCCGAGCCAAGCCTATGTCGATCTCTCGCCCGGTCTCGATTTCGAAACTCGTCTCTTCTACAAGGTCGATGCGGCCCGTCTGCTCGAAGCAGAGCTTGCAAGGCCGGGTTATGTCGCCAAGCCGATCATGCTCGGCGCGAACACCGACCCGTACCAGCCGGTCGAGAAGAAGCTCGGTATCACGCGCAGTCTGCTCGAGGTGCTGGTTCGATGCCGTCACCCGGTGATGATCGTGACCAAGGGCGCACTGATCGAGCGCGACCTCGACCTGCTCGGCGACCTCGCCCGCGACGGGCTTGCGCGAGTGACCTTGAGCCTGCCGACGCTCGATGCGTCCCTGAAGCGCATCCTCGAGCCGCGCGCGGCCTCGACCGGCGCGCGGCTGCGGCTGATGCGACAGCTGAAGGACGCAGGTGTGCCGGTCGGCGTGCTGGTTGCGCCGGTGATTCCGGTGCTGACCGATCACGAAATCGAACGCGTGCTCGCCGCCAGCGCTGCCGCCGGCGCAAGCTCGGCGGGCTACGTGATGTTGCGGCTGCCCTACGAGGTGAAGACGCTGTTCCGGGAGTGGCTCGAGACGCATTTTCCCGACTCGGCGGCGCACGTGATGGCGCGCGTCGCCGATCTGCGCGCCGGGCGCGACAACGATCCGTGTTTCGGCACGCGCATGAGTGGGCAGGGCGCGTTCGCGGCGCTGGTTCGCCAGCGGTTCAAGATGGCGTGCCGCCGCCTCGGGCTCGACGACCGTCATGACCTGCGGCTGCCCACCCAGTTGTTCCAGCGACCGGCTCGCGCCGGCGCCCGCGCCGGCGCGGCAGCGGGGCAACTGGCGCTGGATTTTCAGGGAACCGATTGAATCCGGCGCGGTCCTTCAATACGAAGGGACCGTGGCATACTGAGTCGGCGTCCGATCCACGAACCTTCTGAAGGGGGCTGTATGAACTCTTGCCTGCCTGGGAACCGTCGTCCGGTCGCGGTGCTGCCCGTCGTCTCGATGGCCGTGGTTTCAATCTGTTTCTTCGCGCTGGCGGGCTGCATGCACGCGCGCACCGACGAGTCGCGCGAGCTGCAGACGAAGATCGGCGTCGACGAGGCGGTCGTGATCCTCGCCAAGCCGCAGATCGAAGGCGCGTCCGCCGAAGACGGCTTCATGGACTGTGTCAGCGCCAATCTCGGTTCCGGTCGTGGCAAGTTGATCGTCCGCGGCAACGATGCGTTCGTCGACCAGCTGTTCCCGTGGTTCGAACCGGGCACGGCGCCGACCCGGCCGGAAGCCGTCACGGCGGTGCTCTTGCGGCCCGGCGTCAGCGAGCGCGTGGCCGAGACCGGCGTGCGCTACATCGTCTGGCTCGATGGCAGCACCCGCAAGACCGACGGCGGCGGCAGCCTCGCCTGTGGCGCGGCACCCGGCGCGGCCGGCTGCATCGGCTTCGGCTGGTGGGAAAAGGAATCCGCCTACGAGGCGACGATCTGGGATCTCAAGCAAGGGAAGTCCGCCGGCACGGTCGGCACGAACGTCACCGGCACCTCGGCGATCATCGGTGCAGTCGTGCCGCTGCCGTTCATCGCGCGCGTCGAAGCCAAGGCCTGCGACCGCCTCGCCGAGCAGTTGCGCAGCTTCTTCCAGGGCGGTGGCGAAGTGACGACCGCCGCCACGGGTGACACCGGCACATGAAAACCTCACTCCCCCTGCGCATCGTGGCCGGCGGTGCCCTGCTGCTGCTGTTGTCTGCGTGTCCCGAGCAGAGCTCGAGTGGCGGCGGCAGCGCCGGCATCCCTGCGCCGAGCGGGGGCAGCGGTGGCAGCAGCGGATCGGCGGGCCTGCCCGGCATTCCCGGCACCACGGGTGGCAGCACCGGCGGCGCCGGCCTGCCCAGCCCGTCGACCGGTGGAAGTTCCGGTTCGAGCGGTGCGAGCGTGCCGGGCACGAGCAGCGGCGGTGCCGGCGCTGGTATCCCCGGCACGACCGGCGGCAGTACCGGCGGCGCGGGTCTGCCCGGTAGTTCCGGTAGCTCTGGTAGCGATTCCGGTTCGGGCAGCGGCGGCGTGTCGGCGACTGTGGGCACCGGCACGGGTGCCACGGTCACGGTCGGCGCGGACGGCACCGTCACGGTCGGCACGACGGCGGGTTCCATCCTGACGGGTGGTTTGCCCGGGATGCCCGGTCTGCCGGGTGCAGGCGGCAGCGCGGGCACGGGAGCCGACGGCAAGCCGGGCGTCGGCGCAGGCCGTGGCGGGTCGGCCGGCAGCGAGTCCGGTGCAGCCGGCGACGGCACGCAGGCCGGCGGTGCGGCGGGCGGTGCGGGCGGCGGTGTCGGCGGCGGTGCCGCGGCCGGTGGCAGTGCGGCCGCCGGCGGCGCGGGTGCGGGCGAGGGCGTCGGCAGCGGTGCGGCAGGCACCGCGACCACGCCGGAGGAACGCCGCGCGGTGCTCGACAGGCGCCTCGACGACAGTCTCGGCAGTTTCGACAAGACGCTCGCGGGCGAACAGGCGCGCAACGCCGCCGAGCGCGATTCGCGCGCCGCGACGGGCGCCGGTTCCGCCGGTGGGGACGATCGCTCGGGCAGTGGCGACGGCACGTCGGCGGGCGGTGGACGCCCGGGTGATCTCAAGTCCGACGCGGCCTCGCGCGACGCAGAGTCGGCCGCGGGTGGGTCCTCGGGACAGGCGGGTGGCAAAGGCAATGGCCAGGATCGTGGCGCCGTGGGCGGCGGCAGCGGCGGCCCGGACCGCAGCCGCCCGTCGGGCGACGACGACGACATCGTCGCGCGCCGGCTGCGACGCGCGGCCGAACAGGAGACCGATCCGGAGCTGAAAGAAAAGCTCTGGAAGGAATATGAGGAATACAAGCGCAACGCGCGCTGACAGGACGCGGTAGACGATCATGACGAATCCAGCCCCCTTTTCTCTCATGCCTCGCGCCTGGCTGGGGCTGCTGGCGGCGAGCCTGCTGACCAGTGGCTGCGTGGTGCAGGACACCCGACCGCTGCCGAAGATCGCCGTGGTGCAGGCCACCGACCAGATCCCCGACAACGAGCTGCTCGACGTCGCGATCCACGAGTTCGATCCGGGCATCCCCAAGGAACTCGCCGACGACGAGGACGCGCTCGCCAAGCGCCGCATCTATCCCGACGTGCGCAAGGCCGAAGCGAGGATGCTGCCCGCGACGCTGCGCACCACGCTCGAGTCGTCGGGGCAATGGGGCGCGGTGCGGGTGGTGCCGCAAAGCGTGCAGTTCGTCGACGTGATCGTCACCGGCCGCATCATCGCGTCGTCCGGCACCGATCTCGCGCTCGCCGTCACGGCGCGCGATTCCACCGGCCGCCTCTGGTTCGAGGACAGGGTCTACAAGAGCCCGGCCGATATCGGCTCCTACAAGACGGAAGCGGCGCTGAAGGCGCGTGACCCGTTCCAGAACGTCTATTCGCAGATCGCCAACGACCTGGTCGTGGCGCGTGACAAGCTGCCGCCGGCCGATCGCCGCGAGGTGCGCCGCGTGAGCGAGCTGCGCTTCGCGCAGGACCTCGCGCCGGGCGCCTTCGCCGGCTATTTGCAGAAGGATCCGCAGGGGCTGGTCCGACTCGCGCGGTTGCCGGCAGATGACGATCCGCTGCTGCAGCGCGTCGGCCGGATCCGGGAGCGTGACGCCAGCGTCATCGACACCGTCGACGGCTACAATGGCAACTTCACCGACAAGCTGCGCGATTCCTACGGGGGCTGGCGCCGTACCAGCTACGACGCCATCGAGAAGGAAGACCGCACGAGGTCACAGGCGCGCGCCCGCACCGTGCTCGGCGCGGCGGCGGTGCTGGCGAGCATCTTCGTCTCCGGCAGTTGCGCGTCCACCGACTACAACTGCCAGCGACTCGAGAGCGCGGCGCGTACGGCAGGCGCGGTCGGCGGCACGGCGGCCGTGTTGTCCGGCATCAAGAAGTTCTCCGACGCGAAGGTCGCGGCTCAGGAAGTGAAGGAGCTCGCGACCAGCTTCCAGAGCGAGGTCGCGCCGCAGGTCGTCGAGCTCGAAGGCCGCACCTTGCGCCTCACCGGTACGGCGGAGGAGCAGTACCGCGAATGGCGCCGCCTGCTCAGCGAGATCTATCGCGAGGAATCGGGGGGCGTCACGGCCGCACCGCTGCCGGTCGCCGCGCCGGGGGCCACGGTTCCGACGCCCACGGCCATGCCCGCGCCCGTACCGGCCGTCTCGCCGGCGCCCGCGGAGCCATCGCCGCCTCGAGCGCCCGCCCCGCAGTCCTAACGTCGTACAATCGCGCCCGCATGCTGACTCTCGACAAGGGTGCCCAGCTCTGCGGGCGTTTTACGCTCGTCGAACGCATCGGCACCGGCGGCCAGGGCGAGGTGTGGCGCGCTCGTGACGAAACGCGCGAGGAAGACATCGCGCTGAAGGTGCTGCACCCCGAGGTCGCCCGCTCGCCGGATTCCTGGGAGAGCCTGCGCCACGAATATGCGGTCGCGCAGCGCCTCGGGCACCCCGGCATCGTCGAGATCGCCGAGCCGGTGCGAGGCGACGACGCCACCGTGCTGCCGATGACGCTCGCCACCGGCGACCTGCGCCGACTGCGCGGCGAGACCTACACGCGGATCGTGCCGGCGCTGCTCGAAATCGCGCGCGCGCTCGAGTACGCGCATTCGCGCGGCGTGATCCACCGCGATCTCAAGCCGGGCAACGTGCTGATCGACGCCGAGGGGCACATCAACGTGTCCGATTTCGGCATGGCCTCGCTCGACGGCGAGGTGCCCAATGGCGGCATCGGCTCGCCGTTCAGCGCCAGCCCGCAGCAGATCGAGGGCGAACCGCCGACGCCCGCGGATGATGTCTACGGCCTGGGCGCGCTGGCCTACGAGCTGCTGTCCGGTTACCCGCCGTACTATCCGAACTTCGAGCCGCGCGCGGTCATCGGCGCGCCGGTGCCCGAGCTGTTGCCGATTCACGCCGCGCCACCGCGGCTGGTGCGCCTCGTGATGCGCATGCTCGGCAAGGATCCGGGCGAGCGCCCGGCGTCGATGGCCGACGTGCAGGAGGAACTGCATGCGTCGCTGCAGGACACCGTCAGCGCCGGCCCCGACGACGACGTGGCCATCGAGATCACGGACGAACCGCCGGTGCCGCGCCTGTCGGCCGTCGCGCTCGCGGCCGCGAGCGCGCCGTCGACGACGACGTCATCGTCTGCGGCGAGTCTACCGATGTCCTCGACGATCACGCTCGCGCCCCTGCCCGACCTCGACGTCGGCGCACCGTCGCTCGACCCGGACGACACGGCCCAGTCCGAGCTGCTGCAGTCGGACGCGGACCCCGAGCAGCGCGAGCGCGCCCCCGCAGTGCGTGACGCTCGCTCCCGGGACGACGACCTGGTCGAGTCCGACGCGGAGGCCGAGGGCGAACCGGGTGAGATCGCGGCGGCTTCGGGGCTCGCGTCCGCCCTGAAATGGGCCGGCCTCGCCGCGCTCGCGGCGGCACTCGTTGGCGTGTTCGTGTTCCTGCCGCGCATCGCCGAGCGACGCGCCGCGCAGATTGCGCCGCAGGCGTCCTCGACGCCGCGCGCGCCGACCGCGGCCGCGGCGACGCCGGCGGC
This sequence comes from Pseudomonadota bacterium, assembly GCA_043748075.1. Taxonomy (GTDB): domain Bacteria; phylum Pseudomonadota; class Gammaproteobacteria; order Steroidobacterales; family Steroidobacteraceae; genus UBA964. The sequence goes on along the minus strand of JAYTNX010000116.1, from coordinate 6,181 downwards.
GCCGGTCGCGACCGACCCGGCGCAGCAGTTCGCGGTGCTGCGCGAGGGTTTCGAGGTGCAGCTCGCCGCGCTCGAGCGGCGGAGCGCCGCGGTCTGGGGGGGGACGGCCTTCGCGGGCGCCAAAGCCCTCGGCGCCGATGCGGTGGCGGCGTTGAATGCCGGCAACACCGAGATCGCGTTCGACCGTGTCAAGGTCGCCACGCAGCGGCTCGAGCGCTTGGCCGGCGAGGCTTCGGCGGCGGCGCTGTCGCAGGTCGAGGCCGGCGAACGCGCGTTGGCCGCCGGGCAGATGCCGGTGGCGCGCCAGGCGTTCGAGCTGGCGCAGCAGATCGAGCCGGCCAACCCGCGCGCGGCCGCGGGGCTGAAGCGCACCGGCGGTCTCGCGCCGGCGCTGCCGCTGCTCGCTGCGGCGGAGTCGGCGCGGGCTGCGGGCGACGCGGCACGCGCCGCCGCACTCTACGAGCAGGTGCTGAAGGCCGACCCGCAGAATGCCGCGGCCGCCGACGGACTGCGCCGAGCACGCGCCGCGGTGTCCGACGACGTCTATTCGCGCCAGGTGGGCAGCGCACTCGCGAGCCTGCGCGCCGGCCGTTTCGGGGAAGCGCGGCAGGCGCTGGAACGCGCCCGGGCGCTGCGGCCGCAGGCGCCGGAGGTGGCCGCTGGTTTCGCGGAGCTCACGTCGGCACTCGCCGGCCGTGATCTCTCGGGCGCGCAGGCGCGCGCCGCCGGGCTCGAGTCCGGTGAACGCTGGGCCGAGGCCCTGTCGATCTACGACGGCCTGCTCGCGCAGGATCCTGGCATCGAGTTCGCGCGCGCGGGACGTGCGCGGACGCTGCCGCGTGCGGAACTCGGGCGTGACCTGCAGGGTCTCATCGACAAGCCCGAGCGGCTGGCTGCATCCGAAGTGCGCGCCGAGGCCGCACGGCTGCTGGCCCAGGCACGGAGGATCGCCGACGCCGGGCCGGTGCTGCGATCGCAGGTGAGTCGGGTCGAGGCGCAGTTGCCGCAGTACGAAAAGCCGGTGCGGGTCGCCCTCGAATCGGACGGGCTCACCAGCATCGCGATCCAGCGGGTCGGAGCGCTGGGCAGCTTTGCGAGGCAGGAGGTCGAGTTGAAGCCGGGAAGGTACGTCGTGATCGGGACTCGCGCGGGGTATCGCGACGTGCGTCGCGAGTTCCTCGTCGCGCCCGGCCAGGCGCCTCAGCCGGTGCAGGTCCGCTGCCTCGATCCGATCCTTTGATGGACGCTTCGCCGTCGATCCGGCTGCGCGAGCCGGCCGGCGAGCGCCGGCTCGATCCGCCGCTGGTGATCGGCGGCGCCGACGACGATCGGGTGCGGGTGCCGGTGTCGGGCCCCGACGATGCGCTGCGCCTCGAATGGCGCGGCGACGGCTGGCTGGCACAGCCTGCGCGAGGCGCGTCCGCGGCGCTGCTCGTCAACGGCGAGCGGCTGTCGGCCGCCGGCCACGAGCTGCGCGTCGGCGACGTGTTCGCGGTGGGCGAGGCCCGGGTGGTGGCGCGGCGCCTCGAACCCACGTCGCTCGAGCTCGACGTGCGCCACCTGGTCGGCAACGACACCGTCGCGCCGCTCGGCGCGGCGCGCGGGCGTGCCGATGCCGACGACGCCGCCGATGCGGAGATCGTCGCCGCGGCGCTCGACCTGAACGACGGCCGCAACGCGCGGGTCGATGAGGCGACGCGTGCCGGTCTGCGGCGCGGCAGCGCCCCGGCCAACCGCCGATTCGTCCTCGGCGCAGTCGCGCTCGGTGGCCTCGCGCTCGCCTTCCTGTTCGGCATCGTCGGCCGGCTGCAGCGAGTCGCGATCGAGGTCGACCCGGGCGATACGCAGGTGAGCGCCGCGTCGCCGGTCTCGTGGTACTCGGCGCCGACGCTGTTCGTGCTGCCCGGCGAGCAGGCCATCCGCGGCGAGCACGCCGGCTACGCGCCGCTCGTGCGCAAGCTCGACGTGCGCGCCGGCCAGCCCGCGAAACTCACGCTGCGCCTGACGAAGCTGCCGGGCGTGGTCGCCATCGACACCGGCGGCGTGAGCGCGACCGTCACCGTCGACGGCGCCCCCGCCGGTCGCGCGCCCGGCGCGCTGTCGATTGCGGCGGGCGAGCACACGCTGACGCTGCGCGCCGAGCGTCATCTGGACGTGATCCAGAAGTTGAATGTCGAGGGTGGCGGTGCGCGCCAGGACCTCGCCGTCCGCTTCCAGCCGTCGTGGGGCAAGCTCGCCGTGTCGGTGACGACCGCGGGCGCCGCCGTCGCGGTCGACGGTGGCCGCCCGCCGCTGCCGTTACCGGCGACACTCGACCTGCCCGCCGGCGTGCATCGGCTCGCGATCACCGCGCCCGGCGCGCGCGAGTGGGCCAGCAGCGTGCTGGTGAAGGCGGGCGAGACGACGACGCTCGGGCCGCTGACGCTCGGCGCGCCCGATGCGCAACTGGCGGTGCGCTCGCAGCCCGCGGGCGCGGAGGTCACGGTCGCCGGCGTGTTCCGCGGCCGCACGCCGCTCAGGCTGGACTTGCCGGGCGGCACCGACTACGACGTGCTGGTCACGCGCGCCGGCCACGCGACTTGGCAGCGGCGCGTCAGCGCGCAGCCGGGCGCGACGCTCGCGCTCGATGCGCGCCTCGAGCCGATCGTCACGACGCTGACGATCCGCGGCGAGCCGGCCGATGCCGAGGTGTTCATCGACGGCGCCCCGCGCGGCCGCACGCCGGCGACATTGCGGCTGCTCGCGACCCGCCATCAGCTCGAGGTGCGTCGCGCCGGTTCGCAGTCGTTCCGCATGGAAGTGGATCTGACGCCGGCGCTGGCGCGCAGCGTCGACTATGCACTGGTGCCGGAAGGGCGCGCGGCGGGCTGGAAGCCGCCGACCGAATCGGTGACGACCAAGATCGGCCAGGCGCTGCGGCTGGTCCCCGCCGGCAGCTTCCTGATGGGCAGCGAGCGGCGCGAGCAGGGGCGGCGGCCGAACGAGACCTCGCGGCGCGTGACGATCTCGAAGCCGTTCTACCTGGCGGCCCGCGAGGTGACCAATGCCGAGTTCCGCCGTTTCCGGCCGAACCACGGCTCGGGCTTCGTCGACAAGCGCAGCGTCGACCTCGATGCGCAGGCCGTCACCGGCGTCGGCTGGGGCGATGCGGTGGCGTACTGCAACTGGCTGTCGGAACAGGACGGGTTGCCACCCGCCTACGAGCCGAAGGATGGCGGTTGGGTGCTGCGCACGCCGATCACCACCGGCTACCGCCTGCCGACCGAGGCCGAGTGGGAGTACGCGGCGCGCTACGGCGGGCCCGGCAAGCCACAGCGGCGCTACGACTGGGGCGACGCGCTGCCGGTGCCGCCGCGTCAGGCAAACCTCGCGGGCGCGGAGGCCACCGCCGCGGTCGAGCGCCTGCTCGACGGCTGGAACGACGACTACCAGGCCGTCGCGCCCCCCGGCAAGTTCGCGCCGAATCCGCTCGGGCTGTTCGACCTGACCGGCAACGTGTCGGAGTGGACCCAGGACGTCTACGCGTCCTTCATCGAGCCGACGCCGGCCACCGATCCGCTCGGCCCCGCCACCACCGGTTCGCGACGCGTGATCAAGGGCAGCAGCTGGCGCACGGCGTCGTTCGGCGAGCTGCGCGCCGCCTGGCGCGAAGGCGCCGAATCGCCGTCCCAGGACATCGGCTTCAGGATCGCGCGCCATGCCGAGTGAGTCGCCCGTGCCGTCCGCGTCCGTGTCGCCCCCGTCCGTGCCGCCCCCGTCCGTGCGGGAATCGCCGCGCCGCCGCCCTCTGGGTGTGTGGACCGCGTTGCTGACGGCCGGGTTCGCAGTCGGCGTGTTCGCCACCACCGACGGCGTGCTGCGCCTGCTGGCGGACCCGGCGCCGACGTCGACGCCCGCTGCATCGTCGTCACCCGCCGCGTCGTCGTCACCCGCCGCCCCCCCGTCATCCAGTGGTCCGCCTGCATCGGCATCGGGCGCCGTGCCTGCGGGCGCGGGTGCACCCGCCTCGGGCACGGCGCCGGCCGCTCCGCCTGCCACGCCGGCCACGAAGGACGCGGCGAGCGCCAGCGCGGCGAACGATTCCGCCGCCGACGACACCAATGTGGAGGAGGCCGCGGAAGGCCCACGCCGCGCCGCGCCGGTCAAACCGGCCGAAGACGACGCCCCGGAATTCCGTGAGTCGGCGGACAACAACATCTCACTGCCCGTGGACATATGAACCGCAAACTGCCTAACGAATTCATCTTCAGCCTCGTGTCGCTCGCGCTGGCGATCGTCATCATCCACTCGGCCTTCGTGCTGCACGTGCGACCGACGGCCGATGCCATCCTCGCGGTCGATCGCGAGAAGATGCTGGCCGACCCGAACTACGTCTCGCAGCGCTCGATCTACGTGCTGGTCAAGGACTACGAGCAGGAATCCGAGATCATCCTGATGCTCTGGGCGCTGGCGCTGATGGGTTACAAGGCGCTGGCGCAGCGCGCCGAACAGCGCGCGCTGTTCGACGCGCCGCTGAAGCTGCCCGACGGCATGAAGATCCTGCCCGAAGACACGCGCGAGTACGCGCGCCAGATCGAGGTGCTGCCCGCGGAAGACCGCAGCCTGCTGGTGCCGCGCGCGGTGCTCGCCGCGCTGGCGCGCTTCGGCGCGACGCGCAATGTGCAGGACGCCTCGACCGTCGCGCACGGCGTCTGCCAGTCCGAGGCGGAGCGGCTCGACTCCGAGCTCTCGATGCTGCGCTACATCGCCTGGGCGATTCCGGCGATCGGCTTCATCGGCACGGTTCGAGGTATCGGCGATGCGCTCTCGCAGGCGCACAAAGCGGTCACCGGCGACATTTCCGGCGTCACCGAAGGCCTGGGCGTCGCCTTCAACTCCACGCTGATCGCGCTGCTGCTGTCGATCCTGCTGATGTTCCTGCTGCAGCAGCTGCAACAGGTGCAGGAGCGCCACGTGCTCGACACCGAGACCTGGCTCGACCAGCGCGTGATCCGCAACCTGCAGGCCCGCGTGTGACGCGGATCGGCGTCGCGCTCGACGATGCGGCGTTCGCGGTCGTGCGCGGCGCGGCGCCGCCCGGTGTCGCGCCCTCGATCGTCGATGCGGGCCGCACGCAGCCCGCAACCGCCGGACAAGCGGCGATCGCCACCGTGCGCACTCAACCAACCGCGGCCTCGTCGCGCCACTGGTTCGACCTCGCCCACGGCCGTCCACCGGCGCGCGAGTCGCTGACGATCGCGCGCGCCGAGTTCGCCGTGCGGCTCGCGGTCATCGCCAATACCTTGCCGGGCGATGACGGCGCCGGCAGGGACGCGGCGACGATCCCGGTCGATGCCGATGCCGATGCGGATGCCGGAGCGAGCACGGGCGCTGGCGCGATCATCGCCGTGCCCGCGGCGTTCGACGCCGCCGCGCTGTCGCGCGTGTTGGCGATCTCGCGCGCCGTGTCGCTGCCGGTGCGCGCGTTCGTCGACTCGGCGGCCCTGACCGTGGCTGCGCTCGGGCTGCCGTCGGGCGCCGCGATCGTGGTCGAGCTCGGGCTGCACCACGTCGCCGCGACCCGTGTCGACGTCGACGGCCGCGAGGCGCGGCGGCGCTCGGCGCGCGTGCGCACCCGCGGCGGTCTGGTCGCGCTGCAGGATGCCTGGCTGCAACTGGTCAGCGAGGCGATGGTGTTGAAGACGCGCTTCGATCCGCTGCACGATGCCGCGACCGAGCAGCGGCTCTACGAACAGCTGCCCGCCGTGGCGGCGCTCGCGGCTGACGCGGGCAGCGCGGCCATCGGTGTCGAGCCGGGCAGCGCGGCTGGCGACGGCGAGGCGTCGCTGCGCCACGAAGTGGTGCTGAGCCGCGACCAGTTCGCCGTCCGGGGCGAGGGGCTATTCCGCGAGATCGTCGCGATGCTCCATGAGCTGCGTCCCGCAGGTGCGCCGGTGACGCTGGTCGTTTCATCCCGGCTGGTCGACCTTCCGGGCCTGCGCGAGCGGCTGGCGGCGGAATTCGCCGGCTGCGAGCTGCGGCAGGTGCCCGAGGGCTTTGCGGCGGTGGCTGCTGCGCGCCTGCCGCTCGAGGACGACGGTGTCGATCGCGCCACGGCCGCGGTGCCCCTGATGCGCGGCGTGCCGCGCTTCGAGGCACCGCTCGTGCTGCCCGACGCGCCCGTCGTGGTCGAGTGGCTCGG